>NZ_CATKPZ010000002.1:0-188378 GCF_949767415.1 Pseudomonas sp. IT-196MI5 | reverse complement strand
TGCGGGGGCGATACCTTCCAAGTCAGCGATGGTGATCGGATTGCTGCGATCGTGAAGCTGTTAGCGTCAAGTGTGTCGCAGAATATGCGGGGGAGGAGGGTAATTCCGACACCCAGATTCGCCTACATCGGCGCTGGACCCTGAGGTGTGGGAGAAGTGCAGAAAGTCATCCAAGGGCTTGCAGAAGAAGGTCGGACCATGATCATGGTGACCCATGAAATGGGTTTTGCCCGCAAGGTCTCGAACCAACTGCTGTTTCTTCATCAGGGGCGGTCTCAATGAGTAAGCATACTTCAGCTAGAGTGGGCGGGTATGCTCGCTTTAGCCGCCCCGTTCAACCCCAAACTCATGCGGCACTGCCCATCCCTTGCGCCAGCATGATCTCGGTGATGATCGGCACTGGCGTCATCAGGTGAGTGCGCATCATGGTGCTGGCCCGTGGCGCATCGCGGGCCAGAATAGCTTCAACCAGCGCGGCATGTTCCTTGCGCTTCAACGCCAGGGCTTCTTCGGAGAAAACCGTCTGGGTCAGCCAAAGGTGGCGGTAGCGTTCGGCCTGGTCAAACAGATAGCCACGCGCCTGTAGCAGGTGTTTTGAGCCGCAACCGGTGGCGATAGCTGTGTGGAAGGCCTTGTGCCGTTCGTCCCAGACATCCAAGACCTGCTCTCGGGTTTTGACATCCATGACTTTCGAGAGGGTATGGGACTGGGCAAGGATCTGCGCCTCCCAGGCGTCGTCGCCGCGCTCAATGGCCAAACCTACGATCATCGCCTCGAGGTTGGCGCGGGCATCGTAGATGTCCTGCATCTCTTTCAACGACATGGGCGCGACCCGGTAGCCCTTCTGGCTGATCACCACCACCAGATGTTCGGCCACCAATTGCGAAAGCGCCTCTCGCAGCGGGCCAACCCCCAAGTCATAACGCTCCTTGAGCCCGCTCATGAGGAGCTTCTCTCCGGGCTTGAAGACCCCGCGAATGATGTCCTGTTTGAGTCGCTCATACCCGCTGAATGCAGAGTTCTGCTTGGGGGTGAGGCTATCCAAAGGTACTGCTCCTGAAAACGACAAGGTCCAATCATACCTAAACATCTGTCATGCGAAAAACATAAGACGAAGTGGTATTTTGTCGATAGTAAATAAAAATGTAGACATTATAAATATATGGCGATATTTTTGGCCTGTGCCTGATCCAGATCAATGCTGGAAGGGCTAATCCCTACCTTCTGCCCAGGAACTGCCATGAACGCCTTTACTCAGATTCAGGACCTTGTGATGCCACTCCCAGCGGAGACTAAGGGCTTCATCCTTACCCCTTCCAGTCAGTCGCCGCGTCTGCTTGAGCTGAAATTCGCCAAGGAAACCGTCGACGCATTCGTCACGGCGGTGGCGCAATGGCCGGTCCAGGCCCTGGAGTACAAGTCGTTCCTGCGTTTCCGGGTCGGTCAGATCCTTGACGAGCTGTGCGAGGGCACCCTGCGCCCGGTGTTGGTCAACACCATTCTGGACCGCGCCACCGGCGGCATGCTGATCACGCCTGAAGGTTTGAATGACGTGACCCACGCCGATGACATGGTCAAGTTCTCCTCGGCCGTCGCACACCTGATCGGTCGCTCCAACTTCGATGCCATGAGCGGACAGTTCTACGCGCGCTTTGCAGTGGTCAACACCGACAATTCCGACAGTTACCTGCGCCAGCCACACCGGGTCATGGAACTGCACAACGACGGCACCTTCGTTCAGGAACGTACCGACTACGTGCTGATGATGAAGATCGACGAGCAGAACATGGAAGGCGGCAACACCCTGCTGCTGCACCTGGACGATTGGGAAGACCTGCACCACTACTACACGCACCCGCTGGCCCGCCGTGAAATGCGCTTCACCGCGCCACCGAGCAAGAACGTGCGTGAAGACGTGTTCCACGCGGTGTTCGACAACGACGCCGAAGGCCGCCCGACCATGCGCTATATCGACCAGTTCGTGCAGCCCAAGGACTTCGAGGAAGGCATCTGGCTGACCGCCATGAGCGAGTCCCTGGAAGGCAGCCAGAAGAAGGTTTCGATACCGGTGCCGGTCGGCAGCTTTGTGCTCGTCAACAACATGTTCTGGCTGCACGGTCGTGACCGCTTCACCGCCCACCCGGGCCTGCGTCGTGAGCTGATGCGTCAGCGCGGTTATATCAGCTACCAAAAAACCATGTACCAGCGCGGCCAGTAAGGTTTGCCAAACGCCGAAGTGACGAGGGCCACCTCATGTGGCCCTTGTCGTGCTTCCAACAAGAACGTAATTCAGGTGGGTGCAAGCTAATGGCTGCGTACGACTTCATCATCATCGGTGGCGGCATTGTGGGCATGTCCACGGCCATGCAACTGGCTCAGGTTTACCCGGACGCAAAAATCCTCCTGCTGGAGAAAGAGTCCGGCCCGGCCAAGCACCAGACCGGCCACAACAGTGGCGTAATCCATGCCGGCGTCTACTACACCCCGGGCAGTTTGAAGGCGCGCTTCTGCCTGGAAGGCAACAAGGCCACCAAGGCCTTCTGCGACAAGCACGGCATCCGTTACGACGAGTGCGGCAAGCTGCTGGTGGCCACCAACGAGCTGGAAATGCAGCGCATGAGCGCGCTGTGGGACCGCACCGAAGCCAACGGTCTGAGGCGTGGATGGCTGTCGGCCGCCGAGTTGCGCGAGCGCGAGCCGAACATCGTCGGCCTGGGCGGTATCTTCGTGCCGTCGAGCGGCATCGTGAACTATGCCGAGGTTACCGCAGCCATGGGCCGCGAATTCGAAGCCGCCGGTGGTGAAATCCGCTACAACAGCGAAGTCGTCGCCATCGACGAGCGTCCCGATGAAGTTGTGGTCCGCACCGACACCCTGGAACACCACGGGCGCTTCCTGATCACCTGCTCGGGCCTGATGGCTGACCGCGTGGTGCGCATGCTCGGGATCAAGCCCAACTTCATCATCTGCCCGTTCCGCGGCGAGTATTACCTGCTGCCCAAACAGCATAATCAGATCGTCAACCACCTGATCTATCCGATCCCGGATCCGTCCATGCCATTTCTCGGCGTGCACCTGACCCGCATGATCGACGGCACCGTCACTGTCGGCCCCAACGCAGTGCTGGCGATGAAGCGCGAAGGCTATCGCAAGACCGATTTTTCGCTGTCGGACATGTTCGAAACCCTGACCACCCCGGGCATTCTGAAGGTGCTGATGAAGAACCTGCGCCCCGGTCTGATCGAGATGAAAAACTCACTGTTCAAGGGCGGCTACCTGAAGGAAGTGCAGAAGTACTGCCCGAGCATCAACAAGAGCGACCTCACCGCCTACCCGGCCGGTGTGCGCGCCCAAGCGGTCTCGCTTGACGGCAAGTTGATCGACGATTTCCTGTTCGTCAACACCGCCCGTAGCGTCAGCGTCTGCAACGCCCCGTCGCCTGCAGCGACCTCCGCCATCCCGATCGGCGCATACATCGTCGACAAGGTCCGTGAGCAGCTAGCAAGTGCCGGTGTCAGTTTTGTCAAACCCGCCAACTCCACTCGGACCGCCCCGATGGCGGCTTCCGGCGCAACCCGCTAACGAGGAATTTCGCGTGCAACTCAACGATCCGAAACTGTTCCGCCAACAAGCCTATATCGACGGTGCCTGGGCAGATGCTGACAGTGGCCAGACCCTCAAGGTCAACAACCCGGCCACCGGTGAAATAATCGGCAGCGTGCCGAAGATGGGGGCGACTGAAACCCGTCGTGCCATTGAAGCCGCCGACAAGGCGCTACCGGCCTGGCGCGCCCTGACCGCCAAGGAGCGCGCCAACAAGCTTCGCAAGTGGTTCGACCTGATGATGGCCAACCAGGAAGACCTGGCCCGCCTGATGACCCTGGAGCAAGGCAAGCCACTGACCGAGTCCCGTGGCGAAATCGCTTATGCCGCTTCTTTTCTGGAGTGGTTCGGCGAAGAGGCCAAGCGGGTGTATGGCGACATGATCCCCGGTCACCAGGTCGACAAGCGTCTGATGGTACTCAAGCAGCCGATCGGTGTTACCGCGGCCATCACCCCGTGGAACTTCCCTTCGGCGATGATCACCCGCAAGGCCGGTCCGGCCCTGGCCGCCGGCTGCACCATGGTTCTCAAGCCTGCCTCGCAGACTCCCTACTCCGCCTTGGCGCTGGCCGAACTGGCCGAGCGCGCCGGCATTCCGAAAGGCGTGTTCAGCGTGGTCACCGGCAGTGCCGGCGAAGTCGGCAGCGAGCTGACCGGTAACCCGCTCGTGCGCAAGCTGACCTTCACCGGCTCCACCGAAATCGGCCGCCAGCTGATGATCGAGTGCGCCAAGGACATCAAGAAGGTGTCGCTGGAACTGGGCGGCAATGCACCCTTCATCGTCTTCGATGACGCCGACCTGGATGCGGCCGTCGAGGGCGCGCTGATCTCCAAGTACCGCAACAACGGCCAGACCTGCGTCTGCGCCAACCGCCTGTATATCCAGGACGGCATCTACGACGCCTTCGTCGACAAGCTCACCTCGGCCGTGGCCAAGTTGAACATCGGTAATGGCCTGGAAAATGGCATCACCACCGGCCCCCTGATCGACGCCAAAGCCATGGCCAAGGTTCAGGAGCACATTGAAGACGCTGTGAGCAAAGGCGCTCGCGTGGTTGCCGGCGGCAAGCCGCATGCCCTGGGCGGGACCTTCTTTGAGCCGACCGTGCTGGTTGATGTTCCGCGCAACGCCGCCGTTGCCAAGGAAGAAACTTTCGGTCCGCTGGCACCGCTGTTCCGCTTCAAGGATGAAGCCGATGTGATCGCCATGGCCAACGATACCGAATTCGGTCTGGCGTCCTACTTTTATGCTCGCGACTTGAGCCGGGTGTTCCGTGTGGGCGAAGCGCTGGAATACGGCATTGTCGGCGTCAACACCGGGATCATCTCCAACGAAGTCGCACCGTTCGGTGGCATCAAGGCCTCGGGTTTGGGTCGTGAAGGCTCCAAGTACGGCATTGAGGACTACCTGGAAATCAAATACCTCTGTATCGGCGTGTGATCACGGCGGACATTCATCAAGCGTCAAGAGGGGTGGAGATGAACACCCACCAAAGCCTGTAACAACGCCATATGGCCGCCATTCCCCGGAGTTCCTTAACATGAATCGCTCGTATCTTTCGCTCGCCGAAAAGGATGTTCAGCATCAACTGCACCCCTACACGGATGCGCGGCTGCACCAGGAAGTAGGCCCGCTGATCATTGAACGTGGCGAAGGCGTTTACGTCTATGACAACCAAGGCAAGCGTTATCTCGAAGCGATGTCGGGTCTTTGGAGTGTGGCGCTTGGCTTCAGTAATGAGCGCCTGATCAAGGCGGCAGAGCAACAGCTACGCAAACTGCCCTTTTATCACCTCTTCAGCCACAAGGCTCACACGCCCAGTATCGAATTGGCCGAGAAGCTGATCGAAATCGCCCCGGTGCCGATGAGCAAGGTGTTCTTCACTAACTCAGGCTCTGAAGCCAACGACACCGTCGTCAAGATGATCTGGTATCGCAACAATGCCATCGGCAAGCCTGGCAAAAAGAAGTTCATCAGCCGTCACAATGCGTATCACGGCATTACTGCTGTCAGCGCCAGTTTGACCGGGCTGCAGGTGAATCAACGTGGTTTTGATGTGCCGTTGCCCGGCTTTTTTCACGTTGCCTGTCCGCACCACTATCGCAATGCCAAACCTGGCGAGACCGAGGAACAATTTGCTGATCGCCTGGCAGCCGAACTGGAAAATGTCATCCTCCGGGAGGGCCCGGAAACCGTAGCCGCTTTTTACGGCGAACCGCTGATGGGGGCGGGCGGCGTGATCGTGCCTCCGCGCACATATTGGGACAAGGTTCAAGCAGTGTGCCGCAAATATGATGTGCTGGTCGTCGCGGATGAAGTCATTTGCGGCTTCGGTCGAACCGGCAAGATGTTTGGCTGCGAAACCTTCGGCATCAAGCCGGATGTCATGGTAGTTTCCAAGCAACTATCCTCTTCGTATCAACCGATCGCGGCAGTCCTGATCAACGATAAGGTCTTCGAGGGGATCGCCGATCAGAGCCACACCTTCGGTACTCTGGGTCATGGCTTCACCGGCAGCGGCCACCCGGTTGCGACCGCAGTTGCGCTGGAAAACATAAAGATCATTCAAGAAGAGCAGCTTGTCGAGCACGCCTGCGAGTTGGGCGAACAACTTCAAGCCGGACTGGCTCAATTTGCGGATCATCCGTTGGTAGGGGAGGTTAGGGGCTGTGGATTGATCGCTGCTGTGGAGCTCGTTGCGGATCGTCGGACAAAGGAGCCGCTGGATACGGTTGGGAAGTTGGGGCGCTACCTGGCGGGACGTGCGCAGGAGTACGGCATGATCACAAGGGCGATGGGAGACTCGATCGCATTCTGTCCGCCGTTGATTTCCACGAAAGAAGAAATAAAGCTCGTGGTCGATATTTTCAGCCGCGCACTCGACGACACAGACCGCTGGTTCGGCCTGGGTGTCAATCAAAGCCTGTGGCATCAGTGGGAAGGCTACACGCACAACTCCTGATAGTGCATCTCGGCGTCATAAAGATGTATTGATCATCGGCGCGGCCCAGGTACTGGTCGCGCCACCACCTTTGTTTCGCGGGTAAAAAAATGGTACTTCACGGATTTCCGGGAAAGACGTTCTTGAACTTCATGAAAAAGAATTGCTGTCCCGGTAGCCGTACGCCATTCGCTTGATGACCATGATTCGATATTTATTCCTTCTAATTGACCGGTGTGCATCGGCCAACGAACTCTGCTCATAATGCCCCTAGATGAACCTGTTGTTCCGGCTTCTTCAGGTTCTCTGGATTGCGCAGCAGTAACCAACGGGCTTGCTTGATAACCTATAGGGCTGGCTGGTTTGTCGTGATGCAGTCGATTGGTCTCGTCGACTCGCACCCGATTGGTCATTTCTCGGCCATATTTGATGAGCACGTAGATAGGTTGTAGACCTACCGCGTTTTCAGGCAATGCTGGCTAACCTCCAGGTCAAAAGCTGTGTTCATCTCCTCTACAGCGGCCTCGACTTGAGTGCACCCCTCTGGCTCCATTCTTCGAAAGTGATCTGACCGCGACGCGGGTTTTAGTCAGGCCCGACAGACCCGGCAGGCAGGAAAGCGTGTGGCATGAAACGTCAAAGTGCTTGTTTCGGTCGCTCACGGACTTCGTGAAGAACCCCAGTGGCTGCGCGACCATCTGCGGCTCCTTCTACAGGTGGTGCTCTACCAATGCTGCGGCGAGAGAGCACAGCTTTGCCAACTCGAATGAGATGGCTCTTGTGCAATTGCCTGATGGAACAGGCGGCCAAAATGGGGGGCGCTTTGGGTAGCGGAGTGCATGGCGACCTCCTGCCATCCATAGCAGGAGCTTTCATTCAACGGGACTCTTCCTGCAGCGCATGGGTTGAACTTTGGTACTTCAAACCAAGATGGAGTCTTGATCAAAACCTTGGGACAGGCCGCTCCACGACGCTCCAATATGACGATGTGTCGATAAGGCTCAGGACGCGACCCTGTTCTTTGTCCAGGCTCAGGGTGCCTCGGATCAAATCACCGGCCAGCCAACTCGGTGTGTTAGCCGCCAGCACTCTACCTTCGGCATTGAGCAACAACGCCTCGTTACTGACCCGCATGAGGCTGCGCACCAGCAAGGGTTCCAAGGAGTGCAGAGAAATATCGGCAGCGGCCACACCAATGAAGCGATCTGCGAAAAAGATAGGAACCGAGAAGGCAACGATGTACTGCTCCGTGCCGTACAAATCCACAAACGGGCCATCTATGGAGGGTTGCCGGGTTTGCTGGGGGCGAGTGTACCAAGGCATGTGCAGGTAATCGTAAAAGCGGTCGCTACGGCTATTAAAATTCAGTGTCAGAGGCTGAATCTCTTCTTTTTGGGTTCGGCACCACCACTCCAGATGCATCTCGCGATCTTCCAGCTCACCAGGAGCGAAGACAACTCCGGCGCCATGAAACTTGAGGCTCTCCGAGTTCAGGATCTGCCGGATTATCGGCAGCAATGGCTTGAGGTCGCCTTGGCTGGGGTGCTTCGTGTTGCAACACTGATGTTCCCAAATGCTCAATACTTGGGCGCTCATATCGTTGAGCCCCTTGAATACGTTACTAATGGAAGCGTTGATCAACGTGGCACATTGGGACAACTCGTTTGCTGACATTTCGTTAGCCATGGCTCTACCTCATGACTCAGAGAAGACAATGCGGTGCCTGCAGTCGACGGGGTATACAACGCCGGGCTGCATAGCGAGCGAGTAGTTCAGCAAGTTTCGTTCCATTCATGAGTCGCCTTCTGCCATTTGTTGTAGTCGTAGGGTGCTTAGGCGGCGAACGCCTCGTGTTACATGTGCTTCTGCCAGTGCGCCGGCCAGATTGGCGTCGTTCGCTACGATGGCTTCCAGAATAGCTCTATGTTCCCGTTCGATGGCCTGTGGATCCGGTTGACCGGCAAACGGCAGCCATAACAGTTCCCCAAGTTCCGCCTGCAAGCGCGCTTCGCTGTGAGTCAGGCGCACAGACTGCGCTGCCACGGCTATTTCGATATGGAATCTGGCGTCTGCTCGGCGGCGCTCTCGCCGCTCATGAGCGTTGGCCAGGGCGTCGACAAGGCTGCTCAATCTTGCATGTTGCTCAGGCCCGGTGCGCTGAGCCGCCAGTCGGGCGGCGGCGCCTGAAATGGCAGCGTGTTCATCGGCGAGGTCACGCAGTTCAAGCGTGCTGAATTCACGTAGTTGATCGAACAGGGACTGATCTGAGGTTTGCGGCGCGGCGCAGATGAAGCTCCCGCCGCTGCGTCCGCGCCGGGTTTCGATGACCCCGCGCTCGCGCAAGACCGCAAGCGCGTCCCGCAGCGTAACCGTGGCGACGCCGAGTTGGGTGGCCAGGGCACTTTCATTGGGGAGCTGTTCGCCTTCTGTGAACAACCCCAGATCGATCATTTCTATCAGGCGACGGGTAACAGACTCCGTTTTACCTTCCTGGTTAAGGCGTATGAGGCTTGAAGTAGGGCTCATGGTTGATTCATTCATGGGCGGCGCCGTTTTACGCCTGTGGCAATAGTCCGATGTAGCGTCAAGCGCGTCCGGATGTGCGTTTCTTTTAAAATTCTATTTCATATTTAATATTGTTTTTGTGCGTATTCGTGTGGTGATTCTAGAGTTTCAACGCATAAGAAGTCAAAAAAATCACCTCCTATTCGCTTTTCTGGGGTTCTCACGGACTAAAAGATATGGTTCCATATGTTTAAGGCGATTTGAGATCGCATCCATCCGAACCCAGGAGCAGTTTTAACCATGAGTCAGTTGACCCGATCAGAGTGGGAAGCCAGAGCCAAGGCGCTGAGCATTGAAGGGCGAGCCTTCATCAATGGCAAATATGTGTCGGCCAGTTCAGGTGCAACCTTCGAGTGCATAAGTCCTATTGACGGGCGTGTGCTTGCCTTGGTCGCTAGTTGCGATGTGGCAGATGCGAATTTGGCGGTGGCCAGTGCCCGGTCGGTGTTCGAGTCCGGTATCTGGTCACGCCAAGCACCTGCAATGCGCAAGGCAGTGATGGTGCGTTTTTCCGAATTGTTGCAGGCCCACGCCGAAGAGCTGGCTCTGCTGGAAACATTGGACATGGGCAAGCCGATTTCCGATTCGCTGTCGGTCGACCTCCCGGGGAGCATTGACAGTATCCGTTGGTGCGGTGAGGCAATAGACAAAATCTACGATGAGGTGGCAGCGACCTCGGTTGATCAGCTCGGGCTGGTTACCCGGGAGCCGGTTGGGGTGGTTGCGACTATCGTGCCGTGGAATTTCCCACTGATGATGGCGTCTTGGAAGTTGGGGCCGGCGCTGGCTGCCGGTAACTCGGTTGTCCTCAAACCCTCGGAGCGTTCTCCGCTGACGGCTATCCGCATCGCACAGCTTGCTCTGGAGGCGGGTCTTCCTGCGGGTGTGCTCAATGTTCTGCCGGGTTATGGCCACACCGTGGGCAAGGCGCTGGCCCTGCACGGTGATGTTGATACTTTGGCGTTTACCGGGTCGACCCAAGTGGCCAAGCAATTACTGGTTTATGCGGGTGAGTCGAATATGAAGCGAGTCTGGCTCGAGGCCGGCGGCAAAAGCCCCAACATCGTGTTTGCTGATGCCCCCGATCTGCAAGTGGCGGCCGAAGCAGCAGCGGCAGCCATCGCCTTCAACCAAGGTGAGGTTTGCACTGCCGGTTCACGTTTGCTGGTGCAGGCATCGATCAAAGAGCGTTTTGTACCGATGGTTGTCGAGGCCATGAAGGGCTGGAAGCCGGGGCATCCTCTCGACCCTGATACCAACGTCGGCGCTATGGTTGACGGCCGTCATCTGGATGGGGTGATGCAGTACATCGAAGAGGGTAAAGCGCAAGGCGCGCGGCTCTTGCTCGGGGGACGCGTGGCACGGGTAGAAACCGGTGGCAGTTACATAGAGCCAACCCTGTTCGACAACGTCAGCAATTCGATGAAAATCGCTCAGGAAGAGATATTCGGTCCCGTACTGTCAGTCATCGAATTCGACCAAGCAGAGGATGCGGTACGCATCGCCAATGACACCCCTTACGGTCTGGCCGCAGCTGTCTGGACGTCTGACCTGTCTCGAGCCCACAACATTTCTCGCGCACTTCGTGCTGGCAGTGTTTGGGTCAACCTCTATGACGGCGGTGACATGATGGCGCCGTTCGGCGGCTTTAAACAGTCCGGCAATGGCCGTGACAAATCTCTGCATGCCTTTGATAAGTACACGGAGATCAAGGCCACCTGGATACAACTCTGAATCAACTCTGGTTAATCGCGTAACGGATGGGATGGCACAGTCCGATCAACGCCTATTAAAACAAATTCCTTTTTGAAGGATGTTGCAATGAACAGCTCAATTAGCGCCAAGGTAGCTGTAGATCAAGACGCGGAGCAACTCCGCGCCCTTGGGTACACCTCAAATTTCGAACGTAGTATGAGTCTGTGGCAGAACTTTGCCCTTGGATTCACCTATCTGTCCCCGGTAGTAGGGGTCTACACCTTGTTCGGCCTGTGCTTGGCCGCCGGCGGGCCACCAATGTTCTGGTCCTACCTGCTGGTGGGGTTCGGCCAGATGCTGGTGTGTCTGATTTTTTGCGAAGTGGTATCTCAATACCCGATTTCCGGCGGCGTCTATCCTTGGGCCCGTCGTCTGGTTGGCAAGAAGTGGGCATGGATGGTCGGGTGGATTTATGCCATCTCCCTATGTGTCACCATTGCCGCCGTCGCGCTGGGGGCTGGCCCCTACATCGCAAACCTTCTAGGTTTCGAGTCGTCGCCGGTAACTAACACGTTGGTCGCGCTATTTTTGACGGCGACGGCGACGGTCTTGAATCTCAGTGGTACCAAGCTATTGGCGCGGGTGGCGATGTTCGGTTTTCTCTGCGAACTAGTCGGGGCTTTGTTGATCGGTGGATACCTGCTGATCTTCGAGCGCCACCAGCCTTTGAGCGTATTGTTCAATACTTTTGATATTTCCATTGATGGGGCCTATTGGCCTGCGTTTCTCACGGCCTCATTGGCGGGTATGTTTCTCTACTACGGCTTTGAAGCTTGCGGCGATGTTGCCGAGGAAACCCCCAATCCTAGCCGTCAAGTTCCAAAGGCGATGCGGATGACTATCTGGATCGGCGGCGCCGCCTCGATCTTTGCGGCCCTGGCGTTGATCCTTGCAGTTCCAGATATGGCGGCGGTCATTTCCGGGCAAGACAAAGACCCTATGTCGACCATATTCGGCAGCGCGTTCGGTCCTGTGGGTTCTCGGGTAGTCATGGCGGTCATTACGGTTTCGTTCGTTTCCTGCGTGCTGAGTTTGCAGGCATCCGCCAGTCGTCTGCTCTATGCCTATGCTCGAGACGAAATGCTCATGGGCAGTAATGTGCTGAAAAAACTCTCGCCTACGACACACGTCCCGACTGCAGCCTTGGTGGTGTGTGGCGTGCTGCCCGCGATCATTGTGTGCGTAGGCTTCTACCTTCAGAACGCTATTGCGCTGGTAGTGAGTTTTGCCGCCATCGGTATATACCTAGCGTTCCAGATGATTGTTGGCGGTGCGCTGTACGCCCGTATCCGTGGGTGGAAACCCAAGGGCCAGTTCTCCATGGGGCGTTGGGGTTGGATAGTGAACATCGCTGCCCTTTGCTACGGCATGTTCGCGATCATCAATATGTCCTGGCCGCGTACCCCGGATGCGCCTTGGTATGTGAACTACGGCATCGCACTTGTCGGTGCCATCGTCATCCTTGTCGGTGTCCTATACATGACCCTGTTTCGTCCCTATGAAAAGGGCAAGGCCCCAGCTTCGGATGCTTGGAAAAACCGCTAATTGACATCAATGCCTGCCGCTAAGCGTGGCAGGCAAACTGATCTTCTAACAATAAGGTTGAAGGCTATGACGTCTCGAATCCACTCACTACTGTTCGGGCTGTTTCTGGTTCTGGCCAGTCATGCAAGTTTTGCGGCAGGCCAAAACGATACCCTCAGCGTAATCCATGACTATATGAAGGCTTGGAATGCCCACAATGCGGATGCGGCGGCCGAGTACTTTTCTGATAACGTCGAGTTTCTCGACGCCTCGGTGGGCACACCTCAGGTTGGCCGCGAAAACGCCAAGTCCCAAGTAATTCAGGTGTTCATGCAGGCGGTGCCGGATCTGCAATGGAAAATGTTCGGCGAGCCGATTGTCAATGGAGAGAACATTGCCTTTGAGTGGGAGTTCAATGGCACCAATACCGGCCCCTGGAGTGCGGAGACCCCAGCCACTCAGCGCCCCCTCAGCTTTAAGGGTGTTAGTTTCATACATCTCAAGAACGGCAAAATTCTCACGCAGCATGACTACTACGACGCCCTCGGTTTTAACAAGCAACTGGGCTGGTAACGGGTTATTACAGTTTGCAGTATCAGGGGAGGCCTGCCTACGCAGTGAGGTCACCTTGTGCAGAGTGCTGTCGATAATAGCGATCCATACTTACATTTAGTGGCACGATTTATACCAGATGTACGATGAGTGGGGAGTTTGACCATGTTCATCTGATGACTCAAAGTAAGGGGCCGGCGAACACACCTTCCGACCTCGGCCAATAAGGGTGATTGTGTCCGCGTAATTTTAAGCGGACGCAATTACCCTTAATGTCAGGATCGCCATGCGTGAACGTAAGTCCTATTCAAAATCCTTCAAAGCCCAAGTCGTCCACGAGTGCCAGCAGCCTGGTGTTTCCGTGGCTGCCATTGCGATGAATCACGGTATCAACGTTAGTGTCGTGTGCCCGTTTAGCTACGCAAGGTGTGATGCCCAGACGCATACTCAAGGTTGGCCCGGATTTCAATAATGGTGCTCACCTCCGAACTTCTGCGAGGCACTGCGGGCGCATATCGCTGGATTGGATCGAGTAGCAACCAGAGGAATTGCTATGGGCTTTGGCGCGACAGTACGCCCGGGCATCTGCCGATTGAATGGCGTAACAGCTGGCGCTATCAGCCGCGTTGGCTGTGCCCGTCATGAGCAGGGCAATAACGAGCAGATTCCAACGCATTGCGATTCTCCAAAAAATCACACCGTAAGATGATTTTTCAACGTGCCGCGGATCCCCTATTGGCAGTTTGCATTACGACGCGCATGCAACCTCAGGCACTACCGGTTACCCGAATGGGCACCGGATTCACGCCAAACCTGTGTGCGCTGCGGTACCGGATCGACACGGTTGAATCCACAATCCTATAGCTGCCTGTCAGGTTGAATCCTCTTAAAGGTATTCGCGACTAGAGTTTCACTGCCAACTATTCTGAAGCAAGATCAGAATTCACCCGTGCAACGCCAGGTATCGAGCGTTAATTCGGCATCAGGGAAACCGATATGACAAATCCGCAAGATAAAGGCGAATCCGACGCGGATTTAGCTCAGATGGTGATAGGGCTGGGGCCCTGCACCTATCTGTTGCTGCTCTTGCTAGGGTTGATCCTTCTGTTTCCCTTTCTTGAGGAGGGTCTGATTGCTCGCATATTGCTCGGCATTCTGTTTTCGGCCGTGCTGCTCGTGGGTGCTTTCGCCACCCGGCAGACCCGGTCGGGGTTCATCCTCAAACTGTGCCTGGCGTTGCTTGGAATTGGCCTGCAATGGGCGGCCTTGTGGGCCGAGAGTATCGCGACGCTTGAACTTGCCGGGATAACCTATGCGGCGTCTCTTGCGGTTTCGTTCAGCGGAGTGCTTCGCTACCTTCTCAAGCGCGGGCCAATTACAGCCGACAAGCTGCATGGCGCGCTTGCGGGCTACATCATGCTGGCCTTCGTTTGGTCCTTCATCTATGCCCTGGTCGAGATTTCCGCCGCTGGCTCATTCGGCCCTGGCAACTTCGATTTCAGACAACACGGCACTTTCTTCAAACTGATGTATTTCAGCTTCACGACGCTCACGACCACCGGTTACGGGGATGTTATCCCGTTGACCAACCACGCCCGCTCACTGGTGATGGTGGAAGAATTTTCAGGCGTCTTTTATGTGGGGGTCGTGATAGCGCGGCTTGCCGGTATTTATCCGTCGCATCAGGCCAAGTGACGCTCGATTTGTCTGAGCCATCTCCGGGCATTGGTAAGCAACCAGCATCGGACAAATGTCCCACGAACGCATGGTTGCAACGTAGCGCAAATCCTATGTTTCAAAGCCCTGCGCCGAAGCGATACTGCCAAGCCATGCCAACAACATCGTATTCGCTGCCCGTGCGGGTATGTCCGCCATTGCTCGCATTCAGTTTTATCGAATGATTGCGGTTTAACGGCAGCGTGAGGGTGCATCCGTAGCGGGTGTTTTCCTGAAAGTCGTGGTTACTGACTCCATCGACTGAGCTGCTGCCGCCAGCGAAGTAGGTTGCATCCAGAGAAACCCAGACGCCATTGCTGAAGGCGTAGATAAGATGCCCCTGCATCTGGTAAATCGGGTCCTGGGAAAGCACGTGGTCGCCGAGTAACTCGTCATTGTCGGTGAAAAAGGTTCCCGCGCCGGATAATTCCAGGGTCACTTGGCCTACACGTTTGGAAATCCCGAGTTCGGGCTTGAATGACCAGCGATTGTTGCCGAGATTTATCAGCCTGTTGTCGTCGTATTGGCCGAGTGGCGCCGTGATCGCCAGGCTGGCCCCGATAATTACATCCTGTTGGTAGCTGGGGAACTCAGCCAGGGACATCGCCGGGGCGCCATACAAGTTGACCGAGAAGCGAAATCTTGGATCGATCAACCCCGTGACTTCACGCTCCTTGGGTTCACCGGCAAGCACGGCTGAGCCGGTCAATTTTGCCTCGGGCACGACGATATCGAACTTCCCCGAGCGGCCCCAGACGTCCAGGGATCTGGCAAAGGCAAACATGACAGTCTTGATGTTGAGCTTGGCATCTTCGAGCGGGATCGAGGGGTTGGCCGTCACGTTGCCATGGAGATCGCTGTAGCCTATGAGCAGGAAATTGATACCGACCGGTGTATTGGCGTAGGACCTGGGTTCGAGATCCTCTGCCACTGCACCGGTGACCAGCATGATGAGCGAAGCGGATGCGAACTGAACCAGCCTGACGACGCAGAGATTGTGTCTCATCCACATTCGCTCACTTCTTTGAAGACCCTGGAGTTCTATGAGTTGTAGCGTATCTGCATTTGTTTGGCACATGCAGCAGCACTGCACGGTCGCAGTTACAGTTTGACCGGATTCTCCGTGGCAGGCTGGAGATCTATAACTGAAATAATATGATTAGCCGAAACGCTTGTTCCACGTCTGGCAAATGTGTGGTTGTAAGGCTGCCAATTCATCTCGCTTGTAATTCTATACAAGTAATCCTGCAAGCCAGTGGCGTATCATTAGGCACTCACCCAATAATTTTGTCAGATCGAGTATCAAGTAGCCGTCTGGTTTTTAAGTTGGGCGATCAAAGCTCCGATTAATGCCATTGACGCTTTATTTCCTGCCACTGGATGTCTGACAACCACTTATCTGCCACCGGAAAGAAAATATTCTCCTCGGTATCCATATGATCGTAGTATTTCTTGATGAAGTCATCGATAGTGTCAGCGATTACTTTCACCTCCTGAGTTGAGTCCTCCAACATCTTGAGCTGTCCGGCAATGCGCGCAAATGCTTGATGATCTCGCTCGATATCCTTGACCCGTTGGTGGATCGGTGCCTCAGTCGCTAGCAAGGCCCGCCGAATAAGCTCTTCATTTTCATGGTGGTGTAGCTCTGCATCACCATGCAAGGCTTCCAGCAGCTTAAACAACAGCTTGCAGTCATCGACGCCAGCGGATTCATGCCTAACCCTCCCCAGCAATCCTTTGATCTGAGTGATTTTGATAGCCACCTCATGATGATAGGTGTGCAGCTCTTTCAACAGGGCGTTCATATAAAATCCTCACCACTACACCAAATCATCACAGGAAAAATATTATTAACCAGCAATCTCGGAAATTATCCACACATATAAATCCCTATTACTTCTAATGCATCCGCCCAGCAGCTATCATTCGTACGCATTTAACCTTTTTATTATAGTCTTGCTCAAAATTTTCGCCCCGATAAATTTGCCACCTTTGGATGAATTTGAAATATCAAATGAATGTTTATATACGCTATTTGTTTTACTTGTGGCGACGCTAAAGAGAAAGCTAGCCGCTCACCGTCAACCAGTCACCCTGTCCGTGTGTCTTGTTACGCGCCATGTAGAAAAACTTATCCAAACTCAAATACACCGGCAAGAAAAAGCAGACTCACCAAGATCGCTTCCTGGCGGACCTTCAACAACGGGTGTCCTGAGCACAACTGGAGGTGCAAGTGGCCTAGTTCTATAGCGACATCACAGGCAAGCGCGGGCGCCCTGCAATTGGGTTGCCGAGCAGACGAACCTGCTGGCGCTCAACGCCGCTTGACTCCGCCTTGTCTGTGCCGGCTTTCGCGCGTAAATCGCACATCTGGAACTCGGATTTTGCAACCCCGGTTGCTTCTCTGGCCAATTCAAGCCTTCCCCCGCAACATCGCCACCGACATTGGTGTGGCATCCTCGGTAACGATCAGCCGCGTTGAGCGGATCGACAGCAGCAACCGCCGCCGTTCCCGCCACAACCTGAGGTTTTCTCACTCGCTACGCTTTCCAGTGTCCCCAGCTGTGCTGGATAGCCCGCGTCTTGCAGGGCTGTAAGCAGCGCGTAGCTATCCGAATCACCGCTGACCTTCACCCGTCCAGCTCGTAGATCCACTTCGACGCCACTGACACCTTCAAGTGGGCGCAGTGCTTCGGTGACGTGTTTGACACACGAACCACAGCTCATGCCTTGGACTTGCAGTTCAACAATTCTCATTGGTGACTCCTCACAACAAAGTTGATCATGGAAAGACTGACACATGAGGCTTTTCTGCGACTTTGGCTTATCCTCAACCTTGCTGCCATGGCAAGGTCAAGTGGTTGTTTTCACTCAATCAATGGATGCATGGCTCACACGCAATGCGTTGAATATCACCGACGCCGAACTCACGCTCATGGCCAGTGCGGCAATCAGTGGTGACAGAAGGTGACTGGTAAGCGGGTAGAGCAAACCCGCAGCCAGCGGGATACCCATGGCGTTGTAAAGGAAGGCGAAAGTCAGGTTCTGGTGCATGTTTTTCACCGTTGCTACTGACAGGCTGCGAGCACGCAGGATACCGAGCAGATCGCCCTTGACCAGGGTGACCTGGGCGCTGTTCATCGCCACGTCGGTGCCCGTGCCCATGGCGATACCCACGTCAGCACGAGCCAGAGCGGGAGCATCATTGATGCCGTCTCCAGCCATCGCCACGCAGTGTCCGGCCTGTTGCAAAGACGCGACCAAGCGTTCTTTGTCTTGCGGTTTGACCTCGCCATGCACTTCCTCAATACCTAACTGACCAGCTACCGAGCGCGCAGTGGTAAGACCATCACCCGTAGCCATGATGACCTTGACGCCATCCGCCTGTAGACGCTCGACTGCCAGCTTCGAAGTGGGTTTGAGGGGGTCGGCAACAGCCAGCAAACCCGCCAGAACGCCATTGACGGCCAAGTACATGATGCTTGTGCCATCACTGCGTAACTTCTCGGCATGAGCTTGCAAGCTCTCGGTGACGACGCCGGCCTCCTGCATCAGCGCGGTATTGCCCAACTTCAGGTGGCGACCCTCGACCTGACCGCTCACACCAATACCGGAGGCCGACTCGAAGGTTTCAGGTGGGCTTAGTGTCAGGCCAGCGGCGCGTGCCTGTTCGGTGATAGCGTGGGCCAACGGGTGCTCGCTGCCCTGATCGAGACTCGCGGCCAGGCGCAGCACTTCATTCCGAGTGAATCCAGGTACAGCCTCGACGCTATGGAACGCTGGCCGCCCTTCGGTGAGGGTGCCAGTCTTGTCGACGATCAAGGTGTCTATCTTGCACAGGTTTTCAATGGCGGCGGCATCGCGAAACAAAATGCCGCTGCCAGCAGCCTTGCCGGTGGCGACCATGACCGACATCGGTGTTGCCAGGCCAAGGGCGCAAGGGCAGGCGATGATCATTACCGCGACGGCGTTGATCAGTCCGAACACCCAGCTTGGCTCGGGGCCCCATACCCCCCAGCCAAGTAGAGTCAGCGCGGCGATAGTAATCACCACAATCACGAAGTAACCGGCAATCACATCTGCCAGGCGTTGCATCGGCGCTTTTGAGCGTTGTGCCTGTACAACCATCTGTACAATTTGCGCGAGCAAGGTGGCCGACCCTATCTTCTGTGCCTGCATCACCAGGCTGCTGTGGGTATTGAGCGTTGCGCCGATCAATGCATCACCAGGCCTCTTCATGATCGGTATGGGCTCACCGGTGAGCATCGACTCGTCCACTGCACTTTCGCCTTTGAGTACCAGGCCATCGACAGGTACTTTTTCACCGGGTCGCACGCGTAACGTGTCGCCACTGTGTACGTGTGTCAGTGGGATGTCTTCTTCCGTGCCGTCGGCGTTGATTCGTCGGGCAGTTTTGGGTGCCAGACCGAGCAGCGACTTGATGGCAACAGAGGTTTGCGAACGAGCTTTGAGTTCGAGCATTTGGCCGAGCAGGGTCAGTGAGATGATCACTGCCGCAGCCTCAAAGTAAACGCCGATGCGGCCGTCCATCATGAAATTGCTGGGGAATGCGCCGGGGGCCAGGGTGGCCACAACGCTGTAAAAAAAGGCTGCTGCAGTACCGAGGCCGATCAGTGTCCACATGTTCGGACTGCGCTGAGTCACCGAACGTACCCCACGCACATAAAACGGCCAGCCAGCCCAAAGCACGACGGGTGTTGCCAGTCCTAGCTCGACCCAGTTTTGCGTAGTGCCGTGGAACAGCATCAGCGCATGCCCCCCCATGGCCAGCACGGTGACGATCACGGTCAGTGGTAATGTCCACCAGAAGCGCCGGGTGAAGTCCTTGAGTTCGGGGTTCTCTTCTTCCTCTATCTCGGGTAACACCGGCTCCAGGGTCATACCGCACTTGGGGCAGGTACCGGGGCCGATCTGGCGGATTTCCGGATGCATGGGGCAGGTGTATTCAGTGGTAGTCGTTAACGGTTCTGCTGGTGCCTGATGGATTTGTTCGGTTTCAGTCGGAGATATTCGATAGTGCTCGGGCTCTGCCCTGAAGGTCGTTTGGCATTTCTGGCTGCAGAACCGATAGGTTTGCCCCTCAAATTGCGTGCTGAACTGGCTATCGTTACTGACGGCCATGCCACAGACCGGGTCATGGGTACCGACGGCCTGGGGCTCAAGTTGCCGTATTGGGTTGTGCTCCTGGTCACGCTCGGGGCTTTGCATGCGCTACCTCCTGTCCGCATCCTTTACGGAGTCTGAGGTCGCTCCGTTATGACCGTGACCACCGTGGTGGTGCCCGAAAATATGCATCAGTGGGCATAACAGCAAAATCAAATACGGCAGTAGGCCCAGCATATGGCCGTAATGTTCTCTGGCCAGATAGAACAGCGCGATCACCAGTAACATGCCCAGCACTATGCCGGTCTTGCTCCGCCATAATGGTGGAGCGTTGTTAGCTTGATGTGGTGAATTCATCATGGTTCTGTACTCCTGTGAGAGTGCTATCTGGTAATACGTCATCCAGGTTCAATGTTCGGCGGTGTCATGCTGACCAAGAGGAAGTCGCCGTTGCATTTACACCGCTTTCGCCTGGATCACTTGCTCATCACCAGCGCTGCGATCATTGGTGAGTAGCAAACGTCACTTCTTCATTGGCATGTCCATCATCGATGACTGCTGATCCATCATTTGCATCATCATGCCCATCATTCCCTTACCCATGCCGTCCTTGGAGCCAGACATCCCCATGTCGGAGCCCATGCCCATACAACCCGCAGCATCATGCTGCTTACTCATCATGGCCATGCTTTCCTTCATTGTCTTCATACCCTCCTGCATAGCTGCCTGCCGATCGCCCGGGTTTTTCGCAGCAGCGGCTTTGTCATGAGCAGCTTGCATTTTCTGCATTTGCTCGCTCATCGTTTTGTTCATTGCCGACTCGGACGGTGCAATGGCAGCCGTTGTGCTGGCAGGTACATCGGCAGGGTGATGCTCATCTTCGGCATTCGCCATGAAGGCGCTGCTGGCAAAAATTGCGGCAATAACTAATTTCATTTGTGTTTGCATGTTGAACTCCAGGTACTTGGAAATAAGTAGGAATTGCCAAGCCGCGCCAAATCGACGCAATGAAGCAGAGCGGCCACGGCGTGGCTGCTCTGCGAGGCGGATTAATCGTTGACGCGGACGAATATCAGGCGGGCTGGAGGCCCCGATGGTGCGGGGCGCCTCAGTGCAAGTGCAGCGAAGACGATGGGTTGAGTGAGGGTAAGCAGCAAAATCGCGGGTAACAGCAAGGCAAGCGCCAAACTGGCGAGGTCTGCTGTCGGGATGTTCGATGTGGGACTGATCGCCTTCAGTGCATCTTCACAATGCTTGAGGCAGCCACTGGCATGCAGGGCATGGTCATCTAATTGTTGCTGCGTGGAGAGCGTCGCGTGTGTTGCAGTCAGATTGTGCTCTGGCTGCACCAAGCAGCCGTGAAATGCCGTCACGATCACAGCTAACACCCACACTCCGAGGGTGAGTCGCAATAGATTGCGATAGTGATGACGGAACCAGTACATGACGTGCTCCACAGGCTTGTTAGTGCCAAGTTGTTCTAGTCTAGACCGCCAAGCAGGCGGCGATTTGACTTCGATCAAACAAGTGGTCTTTCCATGGCGAGCTAAAAGGACTTTGTCATCCCAATCCCCACCTATTACTCCTTCAGTTCTCCGCGTTGACGCAGGGCGGGACGGCAGGGTCGAAATTGATCGTCTCCAGCTCCAGGTCCAGACACTTCAACACCAGTTCCGCTTTCCGCGGTTGACCTCGCACTAAGTTGAGGCTCAAAAAAATGTTCACCTTGTGAAGCCGTCGACTGGTGTTGGGTTTACTGCAAGTGGGTTTCCTGGCGAGCGATTGGTTTGAGGTTGGAAGAAAAGCCAAACCACAGAAACGACAAAGCCCTGGATAATCAGAGCTTTGTTGTATAAAGATGAAGTAGGCGATGGGATTCGAATGGACCTATTACAATCGACGGTTTTCAAGACCTGCGAGCATAGTCCTCATAAGGGCGTGCCGGTTCGACCCCGGCTTCGCCATGAATATCAAGGGCTTGTGTGAGATACCTCGTGCAGGCCCTTTTTCTTTACTTCGCCAAAACCAGCCTATGCTCCAGTTCATCACGTTACGCATCCGAACTGACTACCCGGCCATGCCCACGCAAAAAGAATCACCTCAGGCATGAAGTCCTTGCAGGGCCTGGCTTTGCAATAGGGACTTACAAAGCAGTCTCTCAACAAGGGTGACGCGGTCAAGGTCGATGTCTTCTGAAGTTTTTGCCTGCAACTGCCCGACTCAGGCTCCTTGCAGTAATCGGAGGGCACTTCATGCCTTTATTTTTTTTTGAGGGTGCTGGATGAAACAAAGACAGGTTTTGCTGTTGGCTTTGTTGGTTGTGTTTTTGACAGGTTGCACGACTATGCCACCCAAAGATCAAGGCAACCTCTGCAGTATTTACCGTGAGTATCCCGATTGGTACGAGGACTCGCTGCAAATGCAGAGTGAATATGGGACGCCTCTGCATGTGGCCATGGCGATCATGAAGCAGGAAAGCAGCTACGTGGCAGATGCATTGCCGCCTCGTGACTATCTGCTTTGGGTGATCCCTTGGGGGCGGGTCAGCTCGGCTTACGGTTATGCGCAGGCTCAAGATCCGGTGTGGGGCGAGTACAGAGGCGATACTGGCAACGGTGGTTCGCGTGACAGCTTCGACGACGCGATCATGTTTATCGGCTGGTACACCACTGGCACCCAGCGTCAGTTGGGGATCTCCAAATGGGACACCTACAATCAGTACCTGGCTTACCACGAAGGGCGTGGGGGCTATAGCGGCAATACCTATCGCAATAAACCCTGGCTGATGCAGGTTGCCCAGAAAGTGCAAAAGCAGTCGGAGATTTACAGCGCTCAACTCAAGCAGTGCCGCCAGGAGCTGGAAGACGAGCGCAGTGGGTGGTTTTAACGCGGCAAAGCCATCGATTCCGTTGCCCTGCATTATCTGAAACCAAGGGTTTGCGAGCGAATGCTGTACAAACCCTTGTTTGTTTCTGCTTCATTACATCGGTCTTGATCGTGATTGCCTGATGCTTTTCAGGACGCCGGGTCTGCCTTGCGGCGATCGCTGCCGGTCGGGTTGCCGGTATCGATCAGTCTTCTTTCCAGCAGTACGTTTTCCAAAGCCTGGCGGTCTGACGGGTCCATTTGATGTTCTCGCTCCTTGAGTTCCAACAGGATCGGGCTGGACCATTGGCGATAGGTTTGTTCAGCACTACGATTGGGTGACATGGGTTCCTCCTCGATCAGGCTCCTGCCAATAAAGGCGCCGCAGTTCGATACGCAAAATACCCTAGTCGACGAAGCTGCTTCTCGCCACTGCTTTACGTCGGACTTCCATTTCCCCAGATGCCCGTAGCGCCAGTGCGCTGTACGTAGTCGCTAAAGTCGCGTGCCGGCCGACCCAGTGCCCGTTGTACGCCATCGGTCACGGGCGTGTTGCGGCCATCGAGCACAGACGTGAACAGGTACAGCACCAGATCGATCAACTCCGCGGGAAGTTGTTCCTGTTCCAATGCTTGTCGATAGGCATCCGCTGGTACGGCCACGAATTCGATGTTGCGACGGGTGGAGCGGGCGATCTCGGTCACGGCTTCGGCAAAGGTCAGCGCCCGAGGGCCGGTCAATTCATAGAGCTGGTTGGTGTGTCCGGGTTGGGTCAGTGCGGCGACGGCACATTCGGCAATGTCTTCTGCATCGACAAAGGGTTCGGCGATATTGCCGACGGGGAGTGCGAGTTCGCCTTGCAGAATGGGTTCAAGAAAGTGCGCTTCGCTGAAATTCTGGCAGAACCAACTGGCCCGCAGAATCGTCCAGTCAATCCCGCTGTTTTGTACGACACGCTCGGCCTGTTCCGCTTCGATCTCTCCGCGCCCGGATAACAAAACCAGTTTGCGGACTCTGCTTTTCATTGCCAGGTCGGTGAACGCCTGAATGGTTTCAAGGGCGCCTGGAACGGCGAGATCAGGTTGGAAGGAAATGTAGACCGCATGAGCGCCATCTATCGCCGCGTCCCAGGTTGACCGATCTTCCCAGTCGAAAGGGGGATTCGCGTCACGGGAGCCTCGGCGAACGGCCAAGCCGGCAGCCTCGAGTCGTTGGGTGATTCGCCGCCCGGTTTTGCCCGTGGCGCCAAGGACCAGTGTGATTGGTTGATCGGTTTTCATCGCGTTCATCTCCATCGGTTAATGTGAGTGATACTCACGTTTAAAAGATGATAGATGCTCATGTTTTGTCGTCAACCCAGCGGATCGAATTCCCCGACGTGTGGCATCCGTTATTGGGCGCGGCGAGCGGCGATGCTAAGGTGAGTACATATCACGTTATTGATCGGGAATTCGCTCGTGCGCAAAAAGCCCTCTGAAACCCTCGAACAGCCTGCTGCGCAAGCGGTTCGACGCAATCCCACACAACAACGCAGCCGCGAGCGTCAAGAGCTGATTCTGACCGTGGCGACTCAATTGATTGCGGACAAGGGCTGCGACCAACTCAAGATGAGTGAAATTGCCGAGCATTCCGGGATTTCGATCGGTTCCCTTTATCAGTATTTCCCCGACAAGAGTTCCGTCATCCGCACGCTGGCCGAACGCTACAACGCTGAAAGTCGTCGTTGCATTACGCAGTCGATGGAGGCTGTCGAGGATGCCCAGGGCTTGCAGGTAGCCTATTCGCAGTTGCTCGATCTGTATTATGAGATCGTGATGGCGACACCGGTGATGCGTGACATCTGGTCCGGCATGCAGGCCGACAAGCAGTTGTTGCGACTGGAGCTGGAGGAGAGCCGGGTGGCCGGAGCACTGCTGTCCCAGGCCATGCTTCGCGTATATCCCGATATCGATGTACAGCAGGTTCAGGAATCGGCGTTTTTGATCTGGCACCTGGGTGAGGCGACCATTCGCCTGGCGGTCACTTGTGCACCCGAGGAAGGGCGAGCACTGGTCGAGGCGTTCAAGCGTATGTCCCTGCGCGAGATTATGGAACCCGTGCCCGATTGAGCCCTCGCACTAGTTGATTGGTTTTGTGCAACAAAAATCCCGGCACCAGGCCGGGTCGTGGAAGCGGATAAAAGTCAATCAGGCAGCCAGACACACGGCGACGTCAACGTCACCGTTCGTGCGGCTAGTCAGGCCTGTCCTCGCACCGCAAATCCGTGACGGATCATCTGAACCTGGGCAGAGGCGGGTCGACAGGTTTGAGTGACGACAGCGTGTGCCGAATCAGCGGCGTGTCCTTCTCGATGTCGTTCAGGCGATCACGAATTCTGAGGGCGGTGGGGTGTCCGCCTTGATGATCGACCCAGTCGGCAATTTCCTTGCAGGCCGCGGCCAAGCGGGCCTGACGGGAGTCCAGCAAGGTGAGCAGGGTGGTGATGGACTCTTTTTCGGACATGGGTGACACCTCCGTTCAAGAAACCTGGGTGTGGCAGCAAAAAGCCCGCCAGGAGCGAGCTATCTGCCGTTGGGGTCGCTGATCCTTCAACCCATTCAGTATAGACCCATTAAAAAATGGTAACAGGCCGTCAACTTTGTCGGGCTGTCACTTGTGATTTGGCGTTCAACTGCCGGCAAATGCGCTGGGCGTCTTCTTCAATATCGTAGCCGTCTCCGATGAAGCCTTGGGTTCGGGTATCGGCGATGCGGTACCAGACCGCGGCATCCGGTGGCAGGTGGTCATATTCGCCCGCACGGCGGCCATGGATGATGATCCTGTTGCAACGCTTCACGACGAAAATGTCTTCCATGGCGTCTCCGCCGCTGATTCGTGTACAGATCAACTATAGAAGCCATTGGTGATCGTGCAAAAAATAGGCAGGTCAATTCGTCGGCTCAGGTGCCGCCGGATTTACGCGAGCACCGCGACCGCTTTGATTTGTGCCCAGAGTTGCTGACCAGAATGGACGTTCAATTGGTCGCGGGAATAACGCGTGATCCGTGCCAGCAGCGGCGAGCCTGCGGCGTCCAGGCGAATCAGCACATGGGCGGCGTTGTCGGCATTCATTTCGCTGACCACAGTAACCGGCAAGCGATTGAGAATGCTGCTTTGCTCGGCACTGTGCAGGCTCAGGCTCACATCCCGCGCCTGGACCTTGCAGCGCAGTGTCTGACCCGTATCCATCGGTGTGTGAGGCACACGGATGTTCAGAGTGGTGTCGGGCAATTGCAGGCTGAGCAGTTGATAGTCGGCGTCATAGGCGCTCACGCGACCTTCGATCACCACACCGGCGTCATCCCCCATCGCCAGCGGCAAGTCGAGGCGCGCCAGGGTCTGGCCGGTCGGGCCGCTGGCCAGTGCCTTGCCGTTGCTCAGCAACACGATATGGTCGGCCAGCCGCGCGACCTCATCCTGGGAGTGGCTGACGTACAGCACCGGGATGTCGAGTTCGTCGTGCAGACGTTGTAAGTACGGCAGGATTTCACTTTTGCGCTGGGTATCCAGCGCGGCCAGAGGCTCGTCCATCAACAGCAATCTCGGGCTGGTGAGCAGCGCGCGGGCCATGCCGACGCGCTGTCGCTCACCACCCGAAAGGTGTTGCGGGTGTCGGTCCAGCAGATGGCTGATGCCCAGCAACTCGGTGGCGTGGGCCATGTCGACCCGACGTTGCGACTTGGGAATGCGCTTGAGGCCGAACTGCAGGTTGGCCAGCACCGACAGATGAGGAAACAGGCTGGCTTCCTGGAACACGTAGCCGAGCGCGCGTTTGTGCGGCGCGACGAAGAGCTCGTTTTCGCTGTCTTGCCAGACTTCATCGTTGACCTGGATAAAGCCTTGATCGGCCCGTTCCAGGCCGGCAATGCAGCGCAGGCAAGTGGTCTTGCCGGAGCCTGAGTGACCGTAAAGCGCAGTGACGCCACGCCCCGGCAGTTGCAGGTCGACGTCCAGGGTGAAGCCTGGGTAGCGTAATTTCAGGCGCATTTGAATCATCGATCAGCTCCAGCCCGCTTTGGTTTTTCGGCTGGAATACAGCGCCAGCAAGACGACAAACGAGAACACCAGCATCGCCCCGGCCAGCCAATGGGCCTGGGCATATTCCATGGCTTCGACGTGATCGTAGATCTGCACCGAGACCACGCGGGTCTTCTCGGGAATGTTGCCGCCGATCATCAGCACTACGCCGAACTCGCCGACGGTGTGGGCGAAGCCGAGAATGGCTGCGGTAATGAAGCCGGGGCGGGCCAGGGGCAGCGTCACACTGAAAAAGGTGTCCCAGGGATTGGCCCGCAGCGTCGCGGCCACTTCGAGCGGGCGCGTGCCGATTGCGGAAAATGCGTTTTGCAGCGGCTGAACCACGAACGGCATCGAATACAGGACAGAACCGATGACCAACCCCGCAAAACTGAAGGTGAGGGTGCCAAGGCCGAGTGATTGGCTGAGCTGGCCGATGTACCCGTGAGGGCCGAGCGCCAACAACAGATAAAAACCAATCACTGTCGGCGGCAGCACCAGGGGCAGGGCGACAATCGCCCCGACCGGGCCGCGCAACCAGGAGCGAGTACGCGAGAGCCATAACGCAATCGGAGTGCCGACAATCAGCAAGATGACCGTCGTCAGGGACGCGAGTTTCAGGGTCAGCCAAATGGCGGAATAATCGGCACTCGATAGCGACATTTAGATTTCGTAACCGTAGGACTTGATGACAGCTGCCGCTTTCGGCCCCTTGAGGTAGTCAACCAATGCCTTGGCGGCCGGGTTGTCCTTGCCCTTGTTGAGAATCACCGCGTCCTGTTTGATCGGGTCGTGAAGGCTGGCCGGAACGATCCAGGCCGAACCGCTGGTGATCTTGCCGTCCTTGTAGATCTGCGACAGGGCGACAAAACCCAACTCGGCGTTGCCGGTGGAGACGAACTGATAGGCCTGGGTGATGTTCTGGCCTTCAACGACCTTGTCTTTGACCTTGTCGGTCAGCTCCTCCTTGGCCAGTACCTGGGTCGCCGCCAGGCCATACGGTGCAGCTTTCGGGTTGGCGATGGACAGGTGCTGGTATTCGTTCTTTTTCAGCACATCGCCCTTGGCATCGACGTAGCCTTCTTTGGCCGACCACAGTGCCAGCGTGCCGACCGCGTAAGTGAAGCGCGACCCCTTGACGGTGTCACCTTCGGTTTCAAGTTTTTTCGGGGTGCTGTCGTCTGCCGAGAGGAACACTTCGAACGGCGCGCCGTTTTTGATCTGGGTGTAGAACTGGCCGGTGGCGCCAAAGGATGCGACCAGTTTATGCCCGGTGTCTTTTTCGAAGTCAGCGGCGATGGCCTGGATGGGCGCGGTGAAGTTGGCGGCGACAGCCACCTGGACTTCGTCCGCCTGGGCTGAGCCGAAGGCGAAGATGGCGAGAAAGCTCGCGAGGCAGACAGGGGTAGCGCGTGAGACGCAAATGGCCATGAAACAGCTCCGTTAAAGGCAATTGCAGAAGGTTAGTCGTTATGTACAAAAATATATAGCGAATTACCTTTAAACGGAATGTGCTGTCAAAAAATTGTATACAATTTTAACGCAAGTGCTACTCAGGCGTGACCTAGCAGTCTCGCTAATCCTTCTTCAGCCAGTTGTCGAGTCAGTGCCTCGCTGGTCAGTTCGACCCCGAGGGTAAAGGCCTGGCCGGCCCAGAGGTTGCTGAAGTCCGCCTCACCTTTGGCCCGCAATGGCATCAGCGCGCCACCGGCAAGAGGGAAGGCCGGGGCCTTGGCGCTCATGGGCCCCAGTTCACGCATCACCCGATTGAGGATGCCCCGGGCCGGGCGACCGGTGAACACGTTGGTGACGGCCGTCTCGCTTTCTTTGGCGGTGCGCAACGCTTTGTGATGGGACGGGCTGACCTTGGCCTCTGGCGTGAACAGGTATGCCGTCCCCACCTGCACCGCCGATGCGCCCAGCATGAAGGCGGCGGCGACGCCTCGTGCGTCAGCGATGCCGCCGGCGGCAATCACCGGCACTTTCACCGCATCGACGACTTGTGGCACCAGAGCGAAAGTCCCCACCTGACTGCTCAGGTCATCGCTGAGAAACATCCCGCGATGGCCTCCGGCCTCGTAGCCCATGGCAATGATTGCATCGCAACCATGCTGCTCCAGCCACACGGCTTCTGCGACGGTGGTGGCCGAGGACAGCACTTTCGCACCGGTCGCTTTCACCCGGTCGAGCAGGGATTTTTCCGGCAGGCCAAAGTGAAAGCTCACCACTTCAGGGCGAAACGCTTCAACCACTTCGCAGGCCGCGTTATCGAACGGTGCCCGGTTCGACACCGGGGTTGGCGCATCGAAATCGGCGCCGAGTTCCTGGTAGTAGGGTTGCAGCAGGTTTTTCCAGTCCTGCGCGCGTTGTTCATCAGGGGCTGGAGGCTGATGACAGAAGAAGTTGACGTTGATCGGGCGCTGGGTGTGTTGGCGGATGGTTTTCAGCTCTTCGCGCAGTTGATCGGTGCTGAGCATCGCCGCCGGCATCGAACCCAGGCCGCCGGCGTTGCAGGCTGCAATCACCATGGACGAGTTTGTGGCACCGGCCATCGGCCCCTGAATGATCGGCAGCTCGATCCCGAGCAGGTCAAGAATGCGGGTATCTGGCCATTGGTTCATGTGCTGTGTTCTCCGACGTAGAAGCAGGGCAGGGACGGTAGAACAGGATTTTTAACGCAACGACTGGCGCAAGGCCAGTCGTCATTTCTGCGGGTGAGGCTTTTTTCAGGTTCTTCACGGAATTCCGGGGGAACACCTATAACGAAATATCTGTAGGGGCTGCCGAAGGTTCGGGCCGCGTTCGGACGATCTTTTTGATCTTGATCTTCAGCAATCTCCAGATCGCAAAAGCAAGATCAAAAGATCGCAGCCTTCGGCAGCTCCTGCAGGGGAACGCGTGCACCACCAAACAACGAGGTCGAGCGTTAGCTCGCCTCGCGGTGCTGTTGCGGTGCACGCCCCCTCGTGAGGCCGCGCACGGCCATGGATGGCCGATCGCGGCGGGCCCTGTAGGAGCGAGCTTGCTCGCGAAAAACCTGAGAGCACCGCGGGGTGTCAGGCTCCCCGCTTCATCGTTGACCTCCATCGCGAGCAATCGAGCGTCGACCGGCTGCTCCTACAGGCCGGGCGGCGTTCCGCTCTTCCAAGTGACCCGCCGTCAGGGCGGAACCCTAAGTGGCCGTTACCGCAGCAATGGATATGTACACCAGGAAGAAAATGCTCGGCCGAAAGGTCACCATCGATGGCAAGTCGGATCGCCGCACCGTAGCTTCTACAGGTATCGGTGTTCCCCGGAATTCCGTGAAGAACCTTTTTTCAGCGTCGGTGCAAGCCTCCAGCCCCCACCACCGAAGGAGTGATTCATCGCTTGGGAAGCGTTATGGAATTGGCAGATTGGCTTAAAGTCGAGTACGCCAATCTGCTGTCATGTGTTATTTCAATTGCACCACCACCAGACTGATTCCATTGAGAGGCCGTAATGTTCAAAGGTATTTTGATCGACAAAGACGACAGCGGTTACCGGGCCACGCTGCAAGACATCCAGGACGATCAGTTACCCGAAGGCGATGTCACGGTGCGTGTTGCCTACAGCACGCTGAACTTCAAGGATGGCCTGGCGATCACCGGCAGCAGTCCGGTGGTGCGTAAATTCCCGATGGTGCCGGGCATCGACCTGGCCGGTGTCGTCGAAGTCAGCGGGCATCCGGACTACAAGGTCGGTGACCAGGTCCTGCTCAATGGCTGGGGCGTGGGCGAAGGGCATTGGGGTGGACTGGCGCAGAAGGCTCGCCTTAATGGTGATTGGCTGATTCCGTTGCCCAAGGCTTTCACCGCCGCCCAGGCGATGGCCATCGGTACGGCGGGCTACACGGCCATGCTGTGCATCCTGGCCCTTGAGCACAATGGCGTGACGCCTGAACAGGGTGAAGTCCTGGTCACTGGTGCCAACGGTGGCGTCGGCAGTTTCGCCATCGCGTTACTGAGCAAGCTCGGCTACCGGGTGGTCGCGTCCACCGGACGGACCTCGGAGCACGACTACCTGAAGCAACTGGGCGCTGGCGAAATCATCGACCGGGCCACGCTGTCCGAGCCAGGCAAGCCGTTGGCCAAGGAGCGTTGGGCGGCCGTCATCGACTCGGTCGGCAGCCACACTCTGGCCAACGCTTGCGCCAGCACCAAGGCCAATGGCACGGTCGCGGCCTGCGGTCTGGCGCAAGGCATGGACTTTCCGGCATCCGTTGCACCGTTCATTTTGCGCGGTGTGACCCTGGCCGGTATCAACAGCGTGACCCGGCCCAAAGCCAAACGGGTGGAAGCCTGGAGTCGCCTGGCCAGGGATCTGGATTTCAACCTGTTGCCGCTGATCAGTCACGAAATCGGCTTGAGCGAAGCCATCGACGCCGCGCCGCGCTTGCTGGCCGGGCAGTTTCGCGGGCGCGTGGTGGTGGATGTGAATCGCTGATCACGGCGACTCGCGCTCCAGCAACTGCCGTTTGCGCTCGACACCCCAGCGATAGCCCGACAGATTGCCGTCGCTGCGCACCACGCGATGGCACGGGATCGCCACGGCCAGGCTGTTCGCGCCGCAGGCCTGGGCCACGGCGCGAACGGCTTTCGGCGAGCCGATGCGTTGAGCGACATCGGCGTAGCTGGCAGTGCTGCCAACGGGAATCTCTCGCAGCGCTTGCCAGACACGCTCCTGAAACGCCGTGCCGCGTACGTCCAGCGGCAAATCAAGGCCAATGGCCGGCGCCTCGATAAAGCCGACGACCCTGGCAATCAATTGCTCGAATTCATGATCGGCGCCAATCAGGTTGGCGCGCCGGAACTTGTCTTGCAGATCACAGACCAGTTGGTGCGGATCATCGCCGAGCAGGATTGCGCAGACCCCGCGCTCACTCTGCGCCACCAGAATCGCGCCCAACGAACACTGGCCAACGGCAAAACGAATGTCGTTGTTTTGACCGGCCGCGCGGTAGTCCCCGGGTTTCATCCCGAGCAGTTGGTCTGCCGCTTCATAGAAACGGCTGTTGGAGTTGAAGCCAGCGTCATACAGGGCATCGGTCACCGAGCCGCCGTCTGCCAGTCGCTCGCGAACCTTGCGTGAACGATGGGCATCGGCGTAACCCTTGGGCGTCAGGCCGGTGACGGCTTTGAACACGCGATGGAAGTGAAAGCTGCTCAGGCCCGCCGCCTCGGCCAATTCGCCCAGGGCAGGCAGCGTTTCGGCGGCCTCGATCTGGCGGCAGGCGGCGGCCGCGGTGGCGGCATGTTGCGCGGCGAGTTCGCTCTGATCCTTTGTCGCGCGTTTGCTCGGACGATAACCCGCGGCCCGGGCCTGTTCGGCGCTATCGAAGAATTCGACGTTCTGCGGCTTGGGCAAGCGCGCAAGGCTGCTGGGGTTGCAATAGATGCCTGTGGTCTTCACGGCATAGACAAACTGACCGTCAGCCTTGGGATCGCGCGCGACCACGGCGGCCCAGCGCGGATCGTTTTCGATGGAGATCTTGGTCGATTGGATAGTCATGGCGTCACGTCCATTGAGAGGTTGCCTGCACATTAACCATGGGGCAATTCCCACACACTCCGACGCTTGCGGTCAAATTCGAAGTCTTTATCCGGCGGTACGGAAGGTGAAGTTGATGCGTTGCTCGCCCAGTTTCGGATGATGACCATCCTTGATCGGCAACACACCGTGATAACGCAGGCGATCCACGCCACCCCAGACCACGATGTCGCCATGCAGCAGGGGGATGCGCTGGCTTTTGTCGCCGCGTGCAAAACCACCGAACAGGAACATCGCCGGTAAGCCCAGGGATACCGAAACGATGGGGGCGGTGTAGCAGTGTACGTCTTTATCCTGATGCAATGACATTTTTGCTCCGGGGACGTAGCGGTTGATCAGGCAGGAATCCGGCGCAAAATCGGTGAAACCCGCTGCCAGTGCCGCCGCTTGCGCCAGTTGCAGAAACACCTCGGGCATCATTGGCCAGGGCCGGCCGGTCTGTGGATCATCGCGGGTGTACCGATAACCATTGCGGTCAGTGGTCCAGCCTAATTGGCCGCAGCTGCTCAGGGCGACCGACATGGTAAAGCCGCCGGGCGTGACCATCTGCCGAAACGGCGCGGCCACCAGCACCGCCTCCAGGGCGGGCAGCAAGCGTTCCAGCCAGGGCAGGGCGAAACCTCTCAGTACGTAGGACTGTTCACCGATCTGCTCGCGCCTGGTTTGTTGCTCGGGTTCTGCATCGGCAAACAGATCGAAAGTCAGCGGGTTCATGGGCTCATGACGCATCGTGAAAGATGATTCCAAGGGTATGCCGTTTGCCGCTGTGCAGGCGGCTCACGCCGTGGCGCAGTGTCACGCGATAGTAACCGCGAACGCCTTTGACTGGCCTCTGGTTGACGGCAAAGATCAAGCCGTCGCCTTTCTTCAGGCTGATGACCATCGGGCGTGACTGCATTCGCGGGCGCTGTTCGGTCAGGACAAACTCGCCACCGGTGAAGTCTTCATCGGGTTCCGACAGCAGAATCGCTACTTGTAGTGGGAAAACATGCTCACCGTATAAATCCTGATGCAAACAGTTGTAGTCCTGCGGACCATATTGCAGCAATAAAGGTGTCGGACGGTTCTGACCAGCGGCATGACAACGTTCGAGGAAGGCTTGATGGGTTTGGGGAAAACGGTCGGGCAAACCCATTTGTTCCTGCCAGCGATTGGCGATGAGCACCAGGCGCGAGTAGAGCGCGCTGCGCAAGCGGGCCACAAGTTCCGGTAACGGGTAGCTGAAATACTTGTATTCGCCTCGGCCGAAACCGTGGCGAGCCATCACCACGTGCGAGCGAAAGGGCTCGGTTCGAGGGTACAAGGCGCTGACCTGATCACAAGCCTTGTGGCTCAACAGTGAAGGGATGACGGCGCAACCGTCCTGATCAAGTTGCTGTTCCAGCCGGGGCCAGTCCAGCCTGTCCAGATATTGCTCGCTCATTGCCGGGCCTCTTGTTGTTGAGGTCGCCAGTCTGCAAGGCAAGGATGAAGCAGGCACTCCGCTGCTTGCGGTCGAATTGCGAGTGGGAGCTGACGTCCATTGTCGCTCCGGATCGCGTTACAGCGCTTTGCTGACGCTGATTTCGCTGATGACGTCGTCTTGTCCATGCATGGCATCCAGCGCCGCTTTGGCTTCTTCCGGGGTGCCGTTTTCAAGCTGGGCAAACTCGAAGCGGCGCTCACCGTTGAGTTTGTATTTGATGACGTACTTGGTCGTTTGGGCCACGGTTGTCTCTGCCTGTCTTGTGTTTCGGGTTCGCTGATCAGCTCAGTTTCGTGCTGGAACGGCGAATGATTTTGATCGAGTGGGTCAGGGTGGGTTTGCGCGTCACGCTGATAGCGCGGCGGTTGACGGTGTCGATCGTGATGTTCCAGAAGCCGGTGCTCGGGGCCGTGATGCGGGCCGGGAACGTGTCGAATGCGCCGCCGTGATAGGTGTGACGGCCGCCATTCTTGAAGCTGCGGAAGTTGGCGTCGTTCATCAAGCGGATGTTGCACATTTGGGAGCATTGAATGACGACGATGTCGTCTTCGTTGAGGTGCTCGCGCTGATGGATATATTTCATGAGGCGCCTCCAGAAGGGCTTTTTCTACAAAATCAAAACGATAGCATGGGCGATTGGCGCAGTTTATCAGCCAGAAGGCCTTATTATCCGGCCACTTTGACAATTAAAAACGCTAATTTCACGTTTGATGAGCGATAAAGCAGTTTGTCTCGGAGAAAAAACGCATCTGCGCTGTCCGACCCTCTTTATCGGAGGTTTTGTATGAAGTGGGGTTTTTTGGTTCTTACGCTGGCGGTATTGGTGAGTGGTTGTGCGAATGTCTCGGAAATCAACGAGTCGCTGCCGACCATGAACGTGATTTCTGGCAAGAAGCCCCATGAATATGCGCAATGCCTGAGCGAAAAACTGGCCGACAGTCGTGGCGCCTTGCAAATCGAGCCGCACAAGGATGGGTTGCGTGTCATCGTGCCACTCAAGTATTCCTCGGGCCCGTCTGCCGTATTCGACATTGAAGAGCGCTCGGGTGGCAGCAGCATCAAGCTGCACGAGAGCATGTCCAATGTCCCGGTGCGTCCAATGGACGTACAGAATGCTGCCAACGCGTGCATTTCCGGCTGATAGACTGTCGACCATCAGCACCGATGCCGCCAAAGCCATGCTTTGGCGGCATCGCCATTTCTGGAGTCGAACATGAAGCGAGAGCAGGTCCGGGAGCGCCATGCAGAGGGTTTAATCTCTGCCACCCATGTGATTCAGAATCCGGCGGAGCTGGGGGAATGGATCGTGTTTTTCAAGAAAAGCGCCGGGCGCAGCTATTTCCTGGTGGATGACAATGATGAAGTCGAGTCTTTCAGTCGCCTTGATGATCTGATCGATACCCTGCGCGGGCTTGGCATCAAATTCGCTGAAATTCATCTGTAGGGCGCGGCGCCTTACCTGCAGATCACTACGACATTGCGGCTCTTGTAGTTGCCGATATCGGCGCCGAGGGTCTTGTCGCTCTCCTCGAGCGAGGGCGTGCCATCGGTTCCGACAATCTTGTAGCCGGTGCCGGCACAGGACGCATCGGCCTTTTCGTAGCACGCAGCCCAGGAATTGATTTCCCCTGAGCAATCAATCGACAGGCCTTTTTCTCCGTTGCCCAGGTAGGTTTCTTTCGACGTTGCGCAGCCGCTCAGGGCCAGTATTGCAATCAGGGGCAAAAATTTCTTCATGGAGTGGTCGTCGTCAGGGGGGGGCTAACGCTGAGACAGCGTCATACGCAAAAGGTTATAGCCAAGGGCCACGACTTTCGCATGCGCCCACAAAAAAGCCCTGCGCAATGGCAGGGCTTTTCACCTTGGACGTCGATCAGTTCTTGTCCTTGCCGCGTCGCTTGGGCTCCGGGTGCTCAAGCTCCAGTACCGAGGCCACTTCGATTGCCAGGGCTTCGGAAGGGAAAGGTCCGGCGATATTTTCACCGGTGACACTGGCAACCCACCATTGACCGTCTTTCACCTGATTGATCAGGAACCCGTTGACGCTTTTTGCTTCCGACATCTATTTGCCTCGTTGTCTGGTTCAATCGCGCCATGATACCGCCAAACGCACTCAACGGGTGTCGATGGGCGTATGGTGGTTCGTTCCGGGCGGTTGAATGCCGTGCAATTGCGCAAGTCTGTGCTATGCATAAGGGCTTGCGCAGGGAACTATCGGCAAGATTATTTCTCTATGTTGGCATCGGTTGGCCAGCGCGGGGGCATTGTAAGGTGCACGCCGCCTGATTAGACTGCGCCGAAACTCGTACACGCACAGCCCTTACAAGGACTTATATGATCAAGAAATGCTTGTTCCCAGCAGCCGGCTACGGCACTCGCTTCCTGCCAGCGACTAAAGCCATGCCCAAAGAAATGCTGCCGGTGGTGAACAAGCCACTGATCCAGTACGGCGTTGAAGAAGCACTGGACGCTGGCTTGAACGAAATCTCCATCGTCACCGGTCGCGGCAAACGCGCCCTGGAAGACCACTTCGACATCAGCTACGAGCTGGAAAACCAGATCAAAGGCACCGACAAGGAAAAATACCTGGTCGGCATCCGCCGCCTGTTGGATGAGTGCTCGTTCTCCTACACTCGCCAGACTGAAATGAAAGGTTTGGGCCATGCGATCCTGACCGGTCGGCCGCTGATCGGTGACGAGCCGTTCGCCGTGGTACTGGCGGACGACCTGTGCGTTAACCTGGAAGGTGACGGCGTACTGAAGCAGATGGTCAAGCTGTACAAGCAGTATCGCTGCACCATCGTCGCGATCATGGAAGTCGACCCGCAAGAAACCAGCAAGTACGGTGTGATTGCCGGCGACCTGATTGGTGACGACCTGTACCGCGTACGCAACATGGTCGAGAAGCCAAAGCCGGAAGATGCCCCGTCGAACCTGGCGATCATCGGTCGTTACATCATGACGCCGGACATCTTCAGTCTGATCGAACAAACCGACCCAGGCAAAGGTGGCGAGATCCAGATCACTGACGCCCTGATGAAACAGGCGCAGGATGGTTGCGTGATTGCCTACAAGTTCAAGGGCAAGCGTTTCGACTGCGGTGGCGCCGAAGGCTACATCGACGCAACCAACTTCTGCTTCGAGAACTTCTACAAGACGGGCAAGGCGTACTGATAGCGCTTGAGCTGCTTGTATTGAATTCACCTTCTCAGGTTGTGTAACAACAAACAGATGAAGGCCCAGGCAAACGCCCCGACTTGTTCGGGGCGTTTGCTTTTGTGCGGGCTCAGGTACGCAGGGGAGCGAGAATGTGGGTATCGCCTGACATCCATCGGTAGGCGTTGCGAAAGAAAATTCTGATTTGTTGATTGCCGGCGCAAACGATGATTGTTGCGGCTAAAAACCTCTGTATTAAATGGGATATACCAGAGCCGTGTTGCTTGGCGTGACTAATGTCACGTCAAGGACGCGCTTAAAGTCGCTGGGGTTTTATGAGGAAATGGAGTTTCGTGAATGGCGATAACAGGAAGCGTGACTCTAAAACGGTGGTTGGCTCTAAGCGTCCTGATGCTACCTGTACTTCTGGTAACAATTGACAACACGGTGCTTGGATTCGCATTACCAAAAATTGCCGAGGCCCTGCGTCCAAGCGCTAGCCAGCAGTTGTGGATGATCGATGCTTATTCGCTGGTATTGGCGGGGTTGCTGGTGTCGATGGGTAGTCTGGGAGATCGAGTCGGTCATCGTAAGTTGTTGTTGGCCGGGTCCTTGGGTTTTGCGATTGTGTCGGTGCTAACCGCGTACTCCGATACCGCCGCGCAACTGATTGCCGGGCGAGCCTGTATGGGTATTTTCGGTGCAATGCTGATGCCTTCGACATTGGCGTTGATACGTTCGGTGTTCGAAGATCGAGAGGAGCGCAGGTTGGCAGTCGCGATCTGGGCAACGACATTGACGGTAGGTTCGGCACTCGGTCCATTGGTGGGCGGTGTATTACTGGAATTCTTCAGTTGGGGGTCGATTTTTCTGTTGGCGGTGCCCGTGTTGGTGCCACTGCTGGTGTTGGGGCCTCTGTTGTTGCCCGAATCCGAGCGAGATGCTTCAGGACCGCTGGATCCGATTAGCATCTTGCAATCGATGCTTGCCCTTGGTGCCATCGTTTATGGCATTAAACACAGCGCCAGTAATGGTATCGACTGGATGACGCTGTCAGCGTTTGCAGTAGGCGCAGTTGCGGGCGGGATGTTTGTGCGTCGACAGTTACGTCTGCCAGTGCCGCTGATGGACCTGAGTCTGTTCCGCAGTGGCACCTTTAGCGGCTCTGTCGCGATCAATTTGATGAGTCTCGCGTTTCTCGTCGGCTTCGTATTCTTTACCACTCAGTTCCTGCAGATCGTTCTTCAGATGTCGCCCTTGAGTGCTAGCCTCGCGTTGATTCCTGGTCAGGTCATGGCGATTGTAGTGGGGATGGCGGTCATGCCTGTCGCACGGCGATTACAGGTGCATGTGCTGATACCGATTTTGATGGCGTTTGCTGGAGCGGCGTTTTTGCTGGTCGCCAGCATGGGCGGTAGCCTGACCGTTCTAGTGGTGGCTTTTGCCTTGCTGAACATTGGCGTGGGCGCGATCGCGACGGTGTCCAATGATGTGATTTTATCAGCCGCACCACCGGCAAAGGCGGGCGCCGCGTCGGCCATTAGCGAAACGGCCTATGAAGTGGGCGTAGTTTTGGGGACGACAGTGCTCGGCGGAGTCGTCACCGCCTACTATCGCGGTGCATTGCAGCTTCCGGGATTCCTGAGCGAAGTGCAGATGAAGCTGGCGAGTGAGACGCTGTCAGGCGCCTATCATGTGGCGGCAGGCTTGTCGGGTGATCAAGCAAGGGAATTGATGGCGCAGGCGGGAAGGGCATTCGAAGGTGGAATCGGTTTGGTTTCGTGGGTGACGTTCGGCTTGGCCCTCATGGCGATTTTGATTGCTTGGCGCACTCTGCGGACACCGAAAACGCAATCTGCAGAGGGGCATTGATCGAAAACGAAGATTGGGCCGCGCATCGCACGGCTCGAGCATTTCAGCACAATGCTTGCTCAGCGGCCGTCCGCAGGTATGCTGTTGGCCTGCCGAGGAGATTGAAAATGGCCTACGATTTTGACCTTTATGTGATTGGTGCCGGTTCCGGCGGTGTACGGGCTGCACGCTTTGCCGCCGGGTTCGGCGCGAAAGTCGCCGTGGCCGAGAGTCGCTACCTGGGCGGGACCTGTGTGAACGTCGGCTGCGTGCCGAAAAAATTGCTGGTCTACGGTGCGCACTTTGCCGAAGACTTCGAGCAGGCATCCGGTTTTGGCTGGAGCCTGGATGAGGCGCAGTTCGACTGGCCGACATTGATCGCCAACAAGGACCGCGAGATCAATCGCCTCAATGGCATTTATCGCAACCTGCTGGTCAATAGCGGCGTGACCTTGCATGAAGGTCACGCGAAGATCGTCAATCCGCATCAGGTCGAGATCAATGGCGAGCGCTTTACCGCCAAAAATATCCTGATCGCTACCGGCGGCTGGCCGCAGATTCCGGAGATCCCGGGGCACGAGCATGCCATCAGTTCCAACCAGGCGTTCTTCCTCAAAGAGCTGCCCAAGCGAGTGCTGGTGGTGGGCGGCGGCTATATTGCGGTCGAGTTTGCCGGGATCTTCCACGGTTTGGGTGCGCAGACCACGCTGTTGTATCGCGGTGAACTGTTCCTGCGCGGTTTCGACGGTTCCGTGCGCAAGCATTTGCAGGAAGAGTTGACCAAGCGCGGCATGGACCTGCAATTCAACGCGGACATCGAGCGCATCGACAAGCAGGTCGACGGCAGCCTGAAAGTCACGCTCAAGGATGGTCGCCAACTGGAAGCCGATTGCGTGTTCTATGCCACGGGTCGTCGTCCGATGCTGGACAATCTCGGGCTGGAAAACACGGGGGTCAAACTCGACAGGAAAGGCTTCGTCGAGGTCGATGAGCTTTACCAGACAGCCGAACCATCGATCCTGGCGCTGGGCGATGTGATCGGCCGTGTTCAACTGACTCCGGTGGCGCTGGCTGAAGGCATGGCGGTGGCGCGACGCCTGTTCAAGCCCGAGCAGTATCGTCCGGTGGATTACAAGATGATCCCGACGGCGGTGTTCAGTCTGCCAAACATCGGCACTGTCGGTCTGACCGAAGAAGAGGCCCGCGCAGCCGGCCATGAGGTGGAGGTCTTCGAAAGCCGCTTCCGGCCGATGAAGCTGACCCTGACCGAATGCCAGGAGCGCACGCTGATGAAGCTGGTGGTGGACACCAGGACCGACAAGGTCCTGGGTTGCCACATGGTCGGCCCGGACGCCGGTGAAATCGTCCAGGGCTTGGCGATTGCCTTGAAGGCCGGCGCCACCAAGCGCCACTTCGACGAAACCATCGGCGTGCACCCGACGGCCGCCGAAGAGTTCGTCACCATGCGTACGCCGCTCGCCGGTTAATCGTCCTTCGCTGTGTCTGCCGCTGCCGCAAGGGTCGCGGCCAGACGTACGCGTTCTTCCAGATCCGTCCGGGTTTTGGCCAGATCCATTTCCAGTGACTTGTTGAGCTGCGACTGCTCATCGAAGTTCTGTTTGAGTGCCTGGCTTTCCAGCAGGGCAACACGCAGGCGTTCCTGGAGGAGGGTGCGTTCGGCGTCGACGCGAGTGGCCTGTTCCAGCAACTGATCCTGACGGCTATTGCTTTGCTTGAGCTGTTCTTGCAGCAGGCTCAGCTCGCGCAGCGTGCCGCGGTTTTCAGTCAGCAAGCGTTCATTGTCGCGGTGCAACTGGGTGATTTCATCCTGGCGTACCAGTGCGCTTTGTTGTGCCTGGCGCAGTTCCATCTGTAGTTGTTGCACCTGGCCTTCGTGGCGACTCATTTCCTGTTCGCGCTGTTCCTTGACCGCATTGCGGTAGTGCTCCAGTGCGTCGCGAGTGTGCAGGTGTTTTTCTTCAAGGGAGCGGATCTGCTCGTCCTTGTCCTTCAAGCGCAATTCGAAATCGGCCAGCGCCTGGTTCAGCCCGGCGTTGCGGGTTTGCTCCGATTGCAGCATGGCGCGGGTTTCATGCAGAGCCTCGGATTCCTGAGTCAGCGCCAGGCTCTGAAATTCGTATTGCTGGTGCAGTTCGCTGTTGGCCTCTTGCGCTTGGCCGAGCTGGTGTTCCAGCGTCTTGCGTTGTTCTTCGTACTGCGTGCGCGCCTGATCGATAGGTTCTTGCGCCTGCTCCTTGAGCCGTTGTGCGAGTCGCGCCACCAGCGCCATCAGTTCGTCGTCGATCGGTTCGGACGGCGCTTCGACAGGTTCAAACCTGTCATCGAGCTCCTTGAGATAGCGATGGATCGTGGTTTTTGAGCCGGTATTGCCCATCTCGATGCGTACGGCATCGATGCTGGGGTTTTCGCCGCGGGCGAGGATCGCCAACCGAGCGGCTTGAACCACCGCTTTATTTACACCGCCGCGTGCCATGAGATCTCCCGGGTTTTGATGATGTGGTACGTACCACGTAAATACACATTGTACCATTCAATTGATAAAGTTAAATACTGAATACTATTAACACGGGATATACTGGTATTACCCCGTGTGAGTGAAATTTTGAGGTATTCCTCGCGCTAATTCCGTACACAAACCCTGTAGGAGCGAGCTTGCTCGCGAAAAACTTCAGAGCACTGCGTGCATACAGGCATCCAGCGTGATCGTTAACGATCATCGCGAGCGAGCTCGCTCCTACAGTCGGTCAAAACAGGTTCATTTCCTATGAGCGATCTGGATCGCTATCTGCAGGCTGCGACACGCGACAACACCCGTCGCAGCTATCGCGCGGCCATCGAACACTTTGAGGTGACATGGGGCGGTTTTCTGCCGGCCACCGGCGACAGTGTGGCGCGCTATCTGGTGGCCCATGCCGGTGTGTTGTCGATCAATACGCTGAAACTGCGTTTGTCGGCATTGGCGCAGTGGCACAACAGCCAGGGTTTTGCCGATCCCACCAAGGCGCCGGTGGTACGCAAAGTGTTCAAGGGCATTCGCGCGCTGCACCCGGCCCAGGAAAAACAAGCCGAACCCTTGCAGCTTCGGCATCTGGAACAGGTGGTCAGTTGTCTGGAGCTAGAAGTGCAAACCGCGAGGGCCGAAGGCGATCGACCGGGTTTGCTGCGGGCCAGGCGCGACATGGCGTTGATTCTGCTGGGCTTCTGGCGCGGCTTTCGCAGTGACGAGTTGTGCCGGCTTCAGGTTGAACACGTTCAGGCGAGCGCCGGTTCCGGTATCAGCCTCTATTTGCCGCGCAGCAAGAGCGATCGCGACAACCTCGGCAAGACCTATCAAACGCCGGCCTTGCAGCGTTTGTGTCCGGTGCAGGCTTATATCGACTGGATTACCGAGGCGGCACTGGTGCGTGGACCGGTGTTCCGGGGCATCGACCGCTGGGGGCATTTGGGCGAGGAGGGATTGCACGCCAACAGCGTCATTCCGTTATTGCGCCAAGCGTTGGCGCGGGCGGGTATCGCCGGCGAGCATTACACCAGCCACTCCTTGCGCCGCGGCTTTGCGACCTGGGCGCATCAGAGCGGCTGGGATTTGAAGTCGCTGATGAGCTATGTGGGCTGGAAGGACATGAAGTCGGCCATGCGTTACATCGAAGCCAGTCCGTTCCTCGGCATGGCGCGCATCGCGGAAAGACCGGTGTGATCCTAGAGATCGTTTTCTTCTATTAATACAGTCGGCTAATAGCGAATGCCAATCAGCGGCATGAGGTTTGCCAATGAGCCTTCCGTTCGTCGAGTGAGTAAAGTTCTCTCCATCAACTTCTTAACCCCCTGACGGAGAGTCAACGATGCCTATCATCAACAGCCAAGTTAAACCGTTCAAAGCTGACGCATTCAAAAATGGCGACTTCGTAAAAGTCTCGGACGCTGACCTGAAAGGCAAGTGGTCTGTAGTGTTCTTCTACCCGGCAGACTTCACCTTCGTCTGCCCGACCGAGCTGGAAGACCTGGCTGACAACTACGACGCGTTCCAGAAGCTGGGCGTCGAGATCTACAGCGTTTCCACCGATACCCACTTTGCCCACGCTGCCTGGCACAACACTTCGCCAGCCATCGGCAAAATCCAGTACACCATGATCGGCGACCCGACCCATGCCATCTCCCGCAACTTCGACGTGCTGATCGAAGAGGCAGGCCTGGCTGACCGTGGCACCTTCGTGATCAACCCGGAAGGCCAGATCAAGATCGTTGAGCTGAACGACGGCGGTGTAGGTCGTGACGCTTCCGAGCTGCTGCGCAAGATCAAGGCGGCCCAGTACGTCGCTGCTCACCCTGGCCAGGTTTGCCCAGCCAAGTGGAAAGAAGGCGAGGCCACTCTGGCGCCGTCCCTGGACCTGGTCGGCAAGATCTAAGTCTGTGATCGCTTCATCAGGGCGGAACTCCGCACCTACCCAGTAAGCTGCACCGCCCAATAAAAACGCCCGGGCGAAATTCGCTCGGGCGTTTTTTTATGCCTGCTTTATATGAAACAGCAAAAAGGAAATCGCCCGTATGTTGGACGCCAATCTTAAAGCCCAGTTGAAATCGTACCTGGAACGGGTCACTCAGCCGATCGAGATCGTTGCATCCCTCGACGACGGTGCGAAATCCCAGGAAATGCTCGAACTGTTGAAAGACGTTGCCAGTCTTTCCACGCAGATTACTTTGCTCGACAACGGCGATGATGCACGCAAACCATCGTTCTCGATCAATTGCCCCGGGGCCGATATCAGCCTGCGTTTCGCCGGCATTCCGATGGGCCATGAGTTCACGTCCTTGGTACTGGCTTTGCTGCAAGTTGGCGGCCACCCGTCCAAAGCCAGTGCCGAAGTGATCGAACAGATCCGCTCGCTCAAAGGTGAATTCAGCTTCGAGACTTACTTCTCGCTGTCGTGCCAGAACTGCCCGGACGTGGTCCAGGCGCTGAACCTGATGGCAGTACTGAACCCGAACATTCGCCACGTCGCGATCGACGGCGCGCTGTTCCAGGCCGAAGTCGATGAGCGCCAGATCATGGCGGTGCCAAGCATCTACCTCAACGGCGTGAACTTCGGCCAAGGCCGCATGGGCCTGGAAGAAATCCTCGCTAAAATCGACACCAGCGGCATCGAACGCCAGGCCGAGAAAATCAGCGCCAAGGATGCCTTTGATGTGCTGGTGGTCGGTGGTGGCCCGGCCGGTGCCTCGGCGGCAATCTACGCGGCCCGTAAAGGCATTCGTACCGGTGTCGCGGCGGAACGTTTTGGTGGGCAGGTGCTGGACACCATGGCCATCGAGAACTTCATCTCGGTGCAGGAAACCGAAGGGCCGAAACTGGCCGTGGCCCTGGAAGAACACGTCAAGCAGTACGACGTGGACATCATGAACCTGCAACGTGCCGACAAATTGGTACCGGGCAAAGTGGGAGAGCTGCACGAAGTCCACTTCGCCAGCGGTGCGAAGTTGAAGGCCAAAACCGTGATTCTGGCGACCGGTGCACGGTGGCGTGAAATGAACGTCCCGGGCGAGCAGGAGTACCGTAACAAAGGCGTGGCGTACTGCCCGCACTGCGATGGCCCGTTGTTCAAGGGCAAGCGCGTGGCAGTGATTGGCGGCGGCAACTCCGGCGTCGAAGCGGCCATCGACCTGGCCGGTATCGTGTCCCATGTCACGCTGCTGGAGTTCGATGTGCAGTTGCGTGCCGATGCGGTGTTGCAGCGCAAGTTGCACAGCCTGCCGAACGTCACCGTGATCACCAGTGCTCAAACCACTGAAGTCACCGGCGACGGCCAGAAGGTCAGCGGCCTGCGCTATAAGGATCGTCAGAGCGACGAATTGCGCAGTGTGGAATTGGAAGGAATCTTTGTGCAGATCGGTCTGCTGCCCAACACTGATTGGCTCAAAGGCACCATTGAGTTGTCACCCCGTGGCGAGATCATCGTCGACGCTCGTGGTGAAACGTCGGTGCCGGGTGTGTTCGCCGCCGGCGACGTGACCACCGTGCCATACAAGCAAATCGTGATCGCAGTGGGCGAGGGCGCCAAGGCTTCCCTGAGTGCCTTCGATCACTTGATCCGCACTTCTGCCCCGGCATGAACCCCGACGCTGAAAACAAAAAACCCCATGATTGATCATGGGGTTTTTTTGTCTTGCACGTTACTTGTAGGAGCGAGCTTGCTCGCGATGAACCTGAGAACACCGCGGGGCACCTGCCAACCAGCGTTATCGTTGACGACCATCGCGAGCAAGCTCGCTCCTACAGTGGAGCCGGCTGAATGATCTCGACCCAGTAGGCGTCCGGGTCCTTGATGAATGCCAGGCTCTTCATGCGACCATCGCTCAAGCGTTTCTGGAAATCGCAGCCCAGTGCTTCAAAGCGCTCGCACGCGGCGACGATGTCCGGTACCGAGATGCAGATGTGGCCGAAACCGCGGGGGTCGGTGTTGCCATTATGGTAGGCGAAATCCGGGTCGTTCTCGGTGCCATGGTTGTGGGTCAGCTCCAGAATGCCGGGGATCGATTTCATCCACTCGGTGCGCGTGGCAGCATCGGCCGGGATCTGGTTCTTGTCGACCAGCGCCAGGAAATACAGGCTGAACTCGGCTTCCGGGAAGTCGCGTTTTTCCACCAGCGTAAAACCCAGAATGCGTGTGTAGAAATCCAGGGACTTGGTGATGTCCTTGACCCGCAGCATGGTGTGGTTGAAGACAAACTTCTGCGTGGCGGCGTCCGGCTGGGCGGTGACGCCGGGGAAAGTGTTCAATTCGTGCAGGCTCATGGGCCCTCCGGGAAATATGTGGGCAAACGAATGGCGTCAATGATACGCAAGGGCTCGGACATCACCAAACCCGAACAGTCGGCTATTGCCTGACGGCCGGCCTGGGCCCAGACTTTACGGCTTGATCCGTGAGTGCCCAGTGCAATGATTAGATTCCATAAACTGCTGTTCATTCTGTTAAGCGTGCTTTCGGTGGCTGGCGCTGCGCGTGCCGATGCGCCAGTAGTGACCTGGCCGGAAGGTTGGCAGGTCGAAGTCGTGCCTGAATCGGCGTCGGGGGTGAGTCGCCAGCGGGCGGTCAAAAATGATCAGAATGGATCGCCGCTCATGGTGATGGAACTGACCATGAGCCCGGTGCAAAGCGATCACCAGGTAAATCTCGAAGGCGTATTGCTGGAGATGCGCAAGTCAGTTCAAAAAGACTTCTTTCAGGGCGGGTATCAAAGTGTCTGCACGCGAATTCATGCGACTACGTTGAGTCGACTGGCCGCACTGGAAACAACCTGTACCGTCACGCAAAACGGCAGGCATGTGCTTTCTCAAACATTGGTGGCCGCGGTGGATGTCGATAAGGCCTATGTTCTTTCCTACGCCGGGCAGGCCGAGGCTTATAAGGCGAGCCAGGATGAAATAGACGCTGCCCGTAACAGCTTGAAACTTTAGTAAGCGACAGTGCTTTTTCGATGCATGAAGAAAATTTTAGATATCCAAATGGATTAAGCACAAAGTTGTTGGCAGTCAGGTAGTTGTCTGGCATCTGCCCCGGGCATTTAGATAGCTCATGAAAAAGCCCTGCATAAGCAGGGCTTTCTTGTCGCCGCGAGAATTAGCCGCGCAGCCAGGAATCAACGGTGGCTGCACCGTACTGTTCTTTCCAGGCTTTCAGGCCGCGGTGGTTGCCGCCCTTGGTTTCAATCAGCTCGCCGGTGTGCGGGTTCTGATAAACCTTGACCACGCGGGCGCGGCGGGTTTTAGGTGCTGCTGCCTGCAGCAGGCCGGATTTTGCCGGGTTGGGATCGAGAATGGCGATGATGTCGCGCAGGCTCTTGCCATAGGTTTTCATCAAGCCCTGGAGCTTCTCTTCGAATTCGATTTCTTTCTTGAGCCCGGCATCGTTCTTCAGGGATTCCAACTGCTTGAGCTGTTCTTGAAGGGCCTTTTCGGCTGCACGAAATTCAGCGAGTCTGGACAATATCTTTACTCCAATAGTGTGTTTGGCTGATACCAACCGCAAACAAAGCTATAAGCCAAGAGCCTTGTAGCGACTCGGTGATAGTGGCTCACCTGTCAATTTAGCGCAGGCATGTAAAATTGTAGTAGTTAATTGGCCAAGAGTAAATCCTGTCTTTTTTTTCATGTAGCGGCAGTAGTGTTTTGATTCAAATTGGTGCGTGTCATCGTTGTTTTGTCGGTTAAATTCGTGAGTTAACGGTTGCTTAATGCACTAATGAATTCCGCGCCGGGCAAGGGTTTGCCGAAAAGATAACCTTGCAGGAAGTTGACCTGATGAGCGCTCAGGTAATCACTCTGTTCACGGGTTTCGACACCTTCGGCCACCAGGGCAAGGTCGAGCTTGACCGCCAGTTCGATGATGCTGTCGAGGATGTGGCTGGAGAGCGTGTCGATGCCGATCATGGCGACAAAACTCTGGTCGATTTTCAGGAAGTCCACATTGAACTGCCGCAGGTAGCCAAGGCTTGAGTGACCCGTGCCGAAGTCGTCGATGGCGATTTTCACGCCCAGTTCGCGAAGTTGCTCGAACAGTTGCAGGGTGATGGCCGTGGGCTCGATCAGTTCACGTTCGGTCAGTTCCAGCACCAGATGGATCGAGCCCGGCTCAAACGCATCGAGAAACTCGCGACAGTCTTTGACCAGCTCCAGGTCCTGACAATGGCTGGCGGTGATATTGATGCCAATGTGAAACGGTTTGTTGAATCCGGCGGATTGCGGGGCGAGCAGGGCGGCGGTTTGTCGCATCAGCGAGCGGGTCATTGGTACGATCAGCCCGCAGTGTTCGGCAAACGGGATGAACAGGTCCGGACGCACCAGACCTTCCTTCGGATGTTTCCAGCGCATCAGCACTTCCGCGCCGGACCAGTTTTTGCTGTCGCCATGCACCACTGGCTGAAAATACGGAATGAATTCTTGAGCTTCCAGTGCCCGTTGCATTTCCTGGGTGGGTGCCGATGAGCGTTTTTGCAGGAAGTGACCGATTGACCCGGCAATCACACCGAAGAAAATCAGCAAACTGAACAATGGTGGGTATTCGTTTCGCATGTATCGCCAGGTTTCGCCTTCGGGAAAGCCGGCTTCCACGGCAAACGCATAGTGCCGGGAGGCCAATCGACTTTGCGCAACGGGCAGGTCAGGCGCTGCGCCCCTGTGAACCTTGCCGTCGGCGGCTATCCAGTCCGGGCCTACTTGCAGCAGGAGCAAGGTCTTGCGGCCGATCAAGCGCAGAATATGACTCAAGTGATGACCATAGAGGGTCGTCAGTGCACCTTTTTTTCCTTCGCTCAGGCGGTATACCAGCAAGGCGGTGTCGGGCGTTACCGGATTGCCGTTCATGAGCTGTAAGGCGCCCTGGGAGTAGTCACCGGGGTTGACCTTTTCCTGGTAGTCGCCGAACAGAGAGCTGCAATAGAGGTTGTTGTTCCACACCAGATTGGTTGAACTCACGAATGGGCGGCGAGTGACCTGCTCGCGCAGGGCCAGACTGACGTCAGCGCAACTTTGGCCCGCCAGTGGCAGCAGTTCACGAGCGGCCTGGGCAGAGTTGTCGAGCATCAAGTCGAACTGGCGAACCGCTTCTTCCGCGGTTTGTTCGGCGTTGTGTTTGAGCGCACGCCCTGCTTGCATGTACAGAATGGCGGCCCCCAGCAGCACCGGGAGCAATCCACTGATCAGGGTGACAGCCATGCTTGTGCTGCGACTGCGGGTTTTGGCTTTCAGCGGCATTCGCGAATCCTGTCACGAAGAAGTAAGGCTCTCAAACACTGGCAGGGCAAAACGCCTCCCATGAAGAGTTCGGGTACGGGTCATGATAGTTGGCGCTTGGCGGTTATGCCGCTCAACGCAAGTCAAGGCTTTCGGCCAGTTTGATAAAAGCCAGCGTCGCGGGTGATGCCTGGCGTCGATCGAGCACCGCCAGGCCGACCTGGCGCAACACTGCCGGCGACAGCGGTTTTTTCACACAGCGGCCGTCAATTCGATTGGGCAATGAACCTTCGGCTACTACCGTCACCCCGTCGCCACGAGCGACGACATCCAGAGTACTCATCAACTGTGAGCAGCGATAACGGATGTTGGGCGTCAGTCGGGCCGCCGTGAACAGGCGTGAAACCAGCTCCGAAGAACCGGCCTCGGTCAGCACAAACGGGAAATCGCACAGGTCCTTCAGGTTCAGCCTGTCATGAACCGCCAGCGGGTGGTCGGTGGGCAGCAGCGCGACCATCTGGTCTTCGATCAACGCGACCGTGTCGAAACGCTCCTCGGGCAACACCACAAAGCCGATGTCGATCCGTCGTTCCTCCAGCCATTGGAGCACTTGGCGGTCGGGGCCTTCGTCGATATGCACCTCGATGCCAGGATGGGCAGCGCGGAACTGCTGCAGAATCAACGGCAGCAATTTGATCGATGAGGTCGGGCCGAAGGAGCCGATGCGTAGCGTGCCGCGTTTCATGCCCCTCGCATCGGCCGCTTCCTGGCGCAGGGTGTTGGCCAGGCCGAGCATCGCTCGGGCGCGCAGTAATAACTGCTGGCCAATGTCGCTTAACTCGACCCGGGATTGATGGCGGCGCAACAGCTCGACACCCAACTCCAGTTCCAGGGACTTCAAGGCATGGGACACCGCCGATTGGGAAATACCCAGGCGATTGGCTGCTGCCGTGAAGCCTTGGAGTTCGGCCACGAGGGAGAAAATCTCCAGTTGAGTGAGGGTCATGAGTGTTTGCTCATTTTACGATGACTGGGTATTAACCCAATGATACGTCATCTCTCCAACATCCGGTCCTGCAATCCATGACGATCTGTGCGCAAAGCCTGGCAAAACCCTCGGATCTGCCGGTGTATCTGAAACTGGCGGCGGTCACCATGGTGTGGGGTGGCACCTTCGTCGCCGGGCGCTATCTGGCCGGCGGCCTAAGCCCGTTATTGGCGGCCAGCCTGCGGTTTCTGCTGGCCAGCGTGGCGTTGCTGCTGTTTATACGCATGGCACGGACGCCGCTGGTCCGGCCCAGCCCACGGCAATGGCTGCAATTGTTGTTGCTTGGCTTTTTCGGGATCTTTTTCTACAACTTGTGCTTCTTTTACGGCCTGCATTACATCAATGCCTCACGGGCGTCCTTGATCGTGGCGCTGAATCCGGCGGTGATCGGCCTCGCTTCCTGGCTGCTGTTCAAGGAGCGTTTGACCCGGGCCAAGGTCGTCGGCATTGCGATCGGCATGGCAGGCGCGAGCATGGTGATCGTCAGTCGCGACCCGCAACTACTGGCCGGCGGTGTCGGTGCGGGTGCGGGGGCCTGGCTCGGCGACTTGCTGATTTTTGGTTGCGTCCTCGGTTGGAGTGTCTACTCGCTGTTCTCCAGGGAACTGAATCACAGCCTGGGGCCGGTGCAAACCGTGACCTGGTCGATCCTGTTGGGCACCGTCATGCTCTGGATTACCTGCATCGTGCGCGGTGAGGTGAGTGTCGCCGCGATCGCTCAACTCGGTGCGCAGCAATGGATGAGTCTTTTGTACCTGGGCGTGCTGGGGTCGGCGCTGGCTTACATTGCCTACTACGACGGCATCCGCAAAATCGGCGCGACCCGTTCCGGGGTGTTCATTGCCTTGAACCCGCTGACGGCGGTGATCCTTGGCGCGCTGCTGCTGGATGAGCCGCTGACGCTGGCCATGTGCCTGGGAGGCGGGCTGATTCTGGCGGGGATTTTCCTGTGCAATAAACCCCTTGCACGAGCAGGGAGAAAGGGGATTTGATACAGAAGGCGGACAAATTGATTTACGCTGTGTAGAATTGGTTTACGCATACAATAATAATCGTCTTCTGGCAGCAGAAGCCTCGCCCGCAAGAGCCTTGGGTCGACAATGAAGATATTCGGGTTTCAACTGATCTACGGTGACTTTCTCGCCCGCAGCGTGCGGGGCATCTCCTGTGCGCCACCCACCGGTCTCAGCATTGCTTACAACTAACCTTTTGTTAATTGATAAAGAATGATGAGGCGCCGACCATGGCAGATTTATACGAAAACCCAATGGGCCTGATGGGCTTTGAATTCATCGAGCTCGCATCGCCGACCCCGAACACCCTGGAGCCGATCTTCGAGATCATGGGCTTCACCAAGGTGGCGACCCACCGTTCCAAGGACGTGCACCTGTATCGCCAGGGCGCGATCAACCTGATCCTCAACAACGAACCTCACAGCGTGGCCTCGTACTTTGCGGCCGAGCACGGCCCGTCGGTGTGCGGCATGGCGTTCCGCGTCAAGGATTCGCAAAAGGCCTACAAGCGCGCCCTGGAACTCGGTGCCCAGCCGATCCACATCGAAACCGGCCCGATGGAGCTGAACCTTCCGGCGATCAAAGGCATCGGTGGTGCGCCGCTGTACCTGATCGACCGTTTCGGCGAGGGCAGCTCGATCTATGACATCGACTTCGTGTTCATCGAAGGCGTTGACCGCCATCCGGTCGGTGCCGGCCTGAAGATCATCGATCACCTGACCCACAACGTGTATCGCGGTCGCATGGCCTACTGGGCCAACTTCTACGAGAAGCTGTTCAACTTCCGCGAGATCCGTTACTTCGACATCAAGGGCGAGTACACCGGCCTGACCTCCAAGGCCATGACCGCGCCGGACGGCATGATCCGCATCCCGCTGAACGAGGAGTCTTCCAAGGGCGCCGGGCAGATCGAAGAGTTCCTGATGCAGTTCAACGGCGAGGGCATCCAGCACGTTGCGTTCCTGTCCGATGACCTGATCAAGACCTGGGACCACCTGAAAAGCATCGGCATGCGCTTCATGACCGCGCCGCCGGAGACCTACTACGAGATGCTCGAAGGCCGTTTGCCGAACCATGGCGAGCCGGTTAACGAATTGCAAGCGCGGGGCATTTTGCTGGACGGTTCGTCCGAGTCGGGCGACAAGCGTCTGCTGCTGCAGATCTTCTCGGAAACCCTGATGGGGCCGGTGTTCTTCGAATTCATCCAGCGCAAGGGCGACGACGGTTTCGGCGAAGGTAACTTCAAGGCACTGTTCGAATCCATCGAGCGTGACCAGGTGCGTCGTGGTGTTCTCTCCACTGACTAAACCGTTACACCGATAAAAACTGTGGGAGCGAGCAAGCTCGCTCCCACAGTTTGTTTCCTACATTTGTTTTGTGTGTGCTTAAGGCCTGCGCTGCCGCACCAGATGCTTGAACCCTTCGAACATCAGCACCAGCACGGCCATCCAGATCGGGATGTAGGTCAGCCATTCGCCGGACTTGATGCTTTCTCCCAGCAGCAATGCCACTCCCAGCAGCAACACCGGTTCGACGTAGCTCAACAAGCCGAACAGGCTGAACGGCAGCAGGCGACTGGCAATGATGTAGACCACCAGCGCCGACGCACTGATCACGCCGAGCAGCGGGATCAGCAGCGACAACCAGGGATGCTGGTCAAACACAGCGAAACCTTGTGCGCCACTCTGGATGAACCAGAACGCCACCGGCAGCGTCAATGCCATGTCCAGCCACAAGCCGCCGAGATTGTCCGCCGCCAGCCGTTTGCGCAGGATGAAGTAGGCCGGATAGCCAATGCAGACCAGCAAGGTCGCCCAGGAAAAACCACCGACCTGATACACCTCGTTGATCACGCCCAGGCAGGCGAACACCACGGCGATTTTTTGCAGATAAGACAGGCGCTCGCCGTAGGCCAGGCGACCGGTCAAGACCATGGTCAGCGGCAGCAGGAAATAGCCCAGTGATACGTCGAGGCTGTAGCCATTGAGCGGCGCCCACATGAACAACCACAGTTGCACGCCGAGCAGGGCAGAGGAGGCGATCAGTGCACCCATCAGTTTCGGGTTGGCAATGGCGCGCCGAACGATCTCCAGCACGCGCTTCCACTCGCCGGACGCCACCATGAACACGGTCATGCACGGCACGGTCAGCAGCATGCGCCAACCGAAGATTTCCACGCCGCTCAACGGGGTGAGCAGCGACGTGTAGTAATACATGACGGCAAACAGCACCGAGGCTGAAACCGATAGAGCGATACCTTTAGACAAGCTGTCCTCGCGTGATTTTGAGTGAGAGTGAAACGGGCGAAGAGGATACGTGGTTTTTCAGACGAATATTGACCGATCAATCAACCCGGCACCTGTAGGAGTGAGCCTGCTCGCGATAGCGATCTTCCAGTCAACATCTCTGTTGAATGTAATACCGCTATCGCGAGCAGGCTCACTCCTACAATGGTTATGTGTTTGTTCAGTTGCTGCGTGGTGTACGCCCCGACACAAAATGACTCACATCATTGAACCCCGGTGTCGATGCATGCCCCGGCGTCACCAGCGAATCGATGAATGCCTCGTCCTCTGCTGTGATCTTCACCGCCTGCGCCTTAGTGTAGGCGTCCCACTGCGCTTCGGTACGCGGCCCGACAATGGCCGAGGTAACGGCGCTGTTGTTCAGCACCCAGGCAATCGCGAACTCGACGATGCCGACGCCGCGGCCCTGGGTGTACTGCTGGATTTGCTGGGCGATATGCAGGGACTCGACGCGCCATTCTGTTTCCAGGATGCGTTTATCCTGGCGTCCGGCACGGCTGTTGGCGTCCGGTTTCACATCAGGCGCGTATTTGCCGCTGAGCACCCCGCGCGCCAGCGGGCTGTAAGGCACCACGCCCAGACCGTAGTTTTGCGCCGCCGTGATCTGCTCGGATTCAGCCTGGCGGTTGACGATGTTGTACAGCGGCTGGCTGATCACCGGCCGGTCAACGCCAAGTTTGTCGGCCACGCGAATGACTTCGGCGATGCGCCAGCCACGGTAGTTCGACAGGCCCCAATAACGGATCTTGCCCTGGCGAATCAGATCGCCGATGGCCGAGATCGTGACTTCCAGCGGCGTGTTGTGGTCTTCGCGGTGCAGGTAATAGATGTCGAGGTAATCGGTGCCCAGGCGCGTCAGGCTGGCATCGATGCCGTTGAACAGGTGTTTGCGGCTCAGGCCGCTGCGGTTGGGGACGCCGTCCACAGGACCGAAGCCGACCTTGGTCGCCAGCACCCATTCATGGCGACGGCTGGCGATGGCCTCGCCGACGATCTCCTCGGAGCGGCCATTGGTGTAGACGTCGGCGGTGTCGATGAAATTGATGCCCTGGTCCCAGGCCTTGTCGATGATCCGCAGGGAATCTTCGGTGCTGGTCTGTTCGCCGAACATCATGGAGCCCAGGGTCAGGGTGGACACCTGCAACCCCGAATGACCCAGCGTGCGATAGCTCATGAGCAAATCCTTTTACCAGTGGGAAAGGCTCAATCAGATACCAGAACCATTGCCGGGAGCAAACGCAAATCTCAAACACACTCGAATCAACTGTAGGAGCGAGCCTGCTCGCGAAGAACTTCAGGACACCACGTTTATCCAGGATAAACGCGTTATCGTTGACGCCCATCGCGAGCAGGCTCGCTCCTACAGTGGTCAGGTGGTGCTTAGGCGCGCAGGGTACGGGTCATGCGCAGCGCCAACAGACTGCCGCAGACAATCACGCCCGCCAGCAGATACAGCGCCGCATCGGTCGAACCGGTGCTGTCCTTGACCCAACCCACCAGGTACGGGCTGAGGAAGCCGGCCATCTGGCCCATTGAGTTGATCAGCGCCAGGCCACCCGCGGCGGCACCCGCACTGAGCAGGGCCGTCGGCACCGGCCAGAACATCGGCAGGCCGGTGAGGGCGCCCATGGTGGCGATGGTCAGGCCGAGAATCGCGATGGCCGGGTTGGCGGCGAAGTTCACCGCAATCAACAGCCCCAGCGCGCCCATCAACATCGGCACCACCAAGTGCCAGCGGCGTTCTTTGCGCAGGTCCGCCGAACGGCCAATCATCAGCATGAAAACGGCGGCCAGCAGGTACGGAATCGCACTGAGCCAGCCGATCACCAGGTTATCGCTGAAGCCCAGGTTCTTGATGATCGACGGCAACCAGAAGTTGATCGCGTACACGCCACTCTGGATGCAGAAGTAGATCAGGCCGAAAGCCCAGATCGCCGGGTTCTTGAACACCGCCAGCAGTGAATCGGACGTGGTTTTCGGTTTGTTCGCCAGATCTTCGGCGTGGTCGGCTTCCAGCACCGAGCGCTCGAACGGGGTCAGCCATTTGGCATTGGCGTAACTGTCGCTGAGCAGGAAATAAGCCAGCGCACCGAGGATCACGGTTGGAATGCCTTGCATCAGGAACATCCACTGCCAGCCGGCGAGACCGCCCTGGCCTGCGCCGAAGTGGTTGAGAATCCAGCCGGAGAACGGGCTGCCGAGCAGACCGGATACCGGGATCGCCGACATGAACAGCGCCATGATGCGGCCACGGCGGAAGGTCGGGAACCACTGCGAGAGATACAGCACCACGCCCGGGAAGAAGCCGGCTTCGGCAGCGCCGGTGAACAGGCGCAAGGTGTAGAACTCGGTCGGGCTGGTGACGAACAGCAGGCAGGTCGACAACGTGCCCCAGGTGATCATCATCAGTGCAATCCAGCGCCGTGGGCCGAATTTGGTCAGGGCCAGGTTGCTTGGCACACCACACAGCACGTAACCGATAAAGAAGATACCGGCACCGAGGCCGTACACGGTTTCGCTGAACTTCAGCGCGTCGAGCATCTGCAGCTTGGCAAATCCAACGTTGACCCGGTCGAGGTAGTTGAACAGGTAGCAGATGAAAATGAAGGGGATCAAACGCAGGGTGATGCGCTTGTAGACGGCGTTTTTGTCGTCAGCGATGGCGTCGGACGCTACGGCGCTCTGTGTCATGGCGGCTCTCTCTTTATTATGATTTTTTGCGATGCAAAGGGTAACGTTGATCGCCCAGAGAGTCTCGACCACCCTCAGGGTGGCTGTCTTTGTGCCTGAGCACAGGGTTTGCAACCAAGGCCTGTGCGGGTGAACAACCCGTTCCATCACCGTCTTCAAGGATCACTTGCATGTTCGAACTCGATCACGACCTGGCCCAGGACATCGTCGACCGGGCGATGGCTATCCTGCCGTACAACGTCAACGTCATGGATAGTCAGGGCCTGATCCTGGGCAGCGGCGAGCCGGAGCGGGTCAATACCCGGCATGAAGGCGCGCAACTGGTCCTGGCCAACGGCCGCGTGGTGGAGATCGATGCGCAGACGGCGATTCATCTAAAGGGTGTGCAGCCGGGCATCAACCTGCCGCTGATGCTGGACCAGCGCCTGATCGGCGTCCTGGGCATCACCGGCGAACCCGAGCAACTGCGCACCTACGCCGAACTGGTGCGCATGACCGCCGAGATGCTGGTGGGCCAGCGTAACCAGCAGGCCGAACAGCAATGGCGGCGCCAGCGCTGCGATGATCTGCTGGCGTTGTTGCTCAGCGAAGCCGGGGATGCTCCGCGACTGGTCGATGAAGCGCAGCAGTTGGGCCTCAAGCCACAAATGACCCGGGTGCCGTACTTGTTCGAACTGGGCCTGGAACACGCTCCAGGGCAAACCGTCGAGGCACTCAGTGCCTGGTTGACCAGCCGTCACCCCGACAGTTGGTGCGTGAGCTCGGCCAAAACTTCATTGCTCTGGTGCCGGCCGGCCAGCCAGTCGGTCGATAACGAGCGCTTGCTGGACAAGCTCGATGGCCTTGGCTGGAACATCCTGCGTATCGCCGTGGGTGGGCAAGCCGACGGGCTGGCGGGATTGCGCCGCTGCTATCGCCGGGTCGGTGACTTGCTGGCCTACGGACGCGAGGTGTTGCCGCGCTCCCGATTGCTGACGCTGAACCGCTATCGGCTGCCGGTGATGCTCTGGCGCCACCGCAACGACGACGCCCTCGACGAATTGCTCAACCCACTACGCAAGGTCATTGCCAAGGACAGCAACGGCCAGTTGCTGGCGACCCTGCGCAGCTGGTGCGAACACGACGGCCAGAGCCAGGCTTGCGCCGATGCACTGGGCATTCATCGCAACAGCCTGCGTTATCGGATGGAGCGCATTGCCGAGCTGAGCGGGGTTGACCCACTCAGACTGGACGGCATGCTCGCGTTGTATCTGGGCGTGCAACTGCTTCCACAAACTGAACAACGCGATTCCATGTAGGAGCTGGCTTGCCAGCGAAGAGGCCAGCGGATTTTGCGTTGACCTTGAGGACGCCTTCGCTGGCAAGCCAGCGCCTACAGAGGTCAGCGTGAATGATCGGGTTTTGTGGAAATGAACAATAATCCTCATCGGCGCTTGTGCAGCGGACCGGCGTTATTGTGCATGGCGGCTGGCAGCATGTGGGCATTGGAACTGGAGAATTCCCATGAAAATCGTGATCGCCCCCGATTCGTTCAAGGACAGCCTCAGCGCTCAAGGCGTGGCCGACGCCATTGCATTGGGATTGGCGCAAGTCTGGCCTGATGCCCAACTGATCAAATGCCCGATGGCCGACGGCGGGGAAGGGACTGTCGAGTCGATTCTTGCCGCCTGCGAAGGCGAACAGCGCCGCACCGTGGTTCGCGGGCCGTTGGGAGCAACGGTGGATGCCGCCTGGGGCTGGTTGCCGCAGAGCCACACCGCGATCATCGAAATGGCCGAGGCCAGCGGTTTGCAGTTGGTCCCGGTGGCGCAACGGGATGCGTGCATCAGCAGCACTTTCGGTACCGGGCAATTGATCCGCGCCGCACTGGATGCCGGTGCGCAACGGGTGATCCTGGCGATTGGCGGCAGTGCGACCAATGACGCCGGCGCCGGTGCCATGCAAGCCTTGGGCGTGAAACTGCTGGACGCCCGGGGGCAGATGCTGTCACCGGGCGGCCTCGCCCTTGCGCAATTGGCCCGCATCGACCTGAGTGACATGGATCCGCGTCTGGCGCGGGTACGCTTTGACATTGCCGCCGACGTCAACAACCCGTTGTGCGGCCCCCACGGCGCCTCGGCGATTTTCGGCCCGCAGAAAGGTGCCTCGCCGGCGCAGGTCGAACAACTGGACCGCGCCTTGGGGCACTTTGCCGACCATTGCGCGACAGCCTTGGGCAAGGACGTTCGGGATGAGCCGGGCAGCGGCGCGGCGGGTGGCCTGGGGTTTGCCGCCAAAGCGTTCCTGGGGGCGCAGTTCAAGGCCGGGGTCGAGGTGGTTGCCGAACTCGTGGGCCTGGCCGAAGCGGTTGCAGGCGCCGATCTGGTGATCACCGGGGAGGGGCGTTTCGATGCGCAAACCCTGCGCGGCAAGACGCCGTTTGGTGTGGCGCGCGTCGCCAGCCGGCAAGGCGTGCCGGTCATCGTCATCGCCGGCACCCTGGGCGACGGTTATCAGGCGCTCTATGAGCACGGCATCGATGCTGCGTTTGCCCTGGCGAGCGGACCGATGACCCTGGAGCAAGCCTGCGCCGAGGCGCCGCGCTTGCTGCGTGAGCGAGCGACCGACATTGCTCGCGTCTGGCGGATGGCCGTTCGCTGCGGCTGAGGGTTTTTCACAAAAGCCCCGATGGCAGTTTTAGTGGTGGAATTGCACGCCATGGTGGCGCGTTTCGTGATTTGAGGTAGGGTTGTGGCTTGGAGCACCCGCGCGACAGGAGACAGACATGCGCTATTCAGCCTTGACCCAGCGAATCGCCGGTGATGGAGCGGCGGCCTGGCAGATTCACGATCGAGCGCTGCAATTGCGCGAACAGGGTGTCGACGTCCTGCTGCTGTCAATTGGCGATCCCGACTTCGATACGCCGCAACCGATTGTCCAGGCGGCTATCGCCAGCCTGTTGGCCGGTGATACTCATTATCCTGAAGTACGCGGCAGTCGGGGGCTGCGCGACAGCATTGCCCGCCGGCAGCGCCAACGCAGCGGTCAGGCGGTGGATGCCGGGCATGTGATCGTCTTTCCAGGCGCGCAGTGCGCGGTGTATTCGGTGGCGCAATGCCTGCTCGATCCGGGCGATGAAGTGATCGTCGCCGAGCCTATGTACGTGACCTATGAAGGTGTGATCGGCGCGTGTGCGGCCACAGTGGTCCCGGTGCCAGTGCGTCCGCAGAACGGGTTTCGCGTCGACCCGGCGGATGTCGCGGCACGGATCACGCCGAAGACTCGCGCCATCCTGCTCAACAGTCCGAACAATCCATCCGGCGCCAGTTTGTCACTGGCGATCTGGCAGGAGCTGGCGGCGCTGTGCATTCGTCACGATTTGTGGCTGATCAGCGACGAGGTCTACAGCGATCTACTGTACGAGGGCGAGCACATCAGCCCCGCGAGCCTGCCTGGCATGGCCGAACGAACGGCGACGATCAACAGCCTGTCCAAATCCCACGCCATGAGCGGTTGGCGGGTGGGCTGGGTGATCGGGCCCAAACCTATGGCCGAGCATCTGGTGAACCTGTCGTTGAGCATGCTGTTCGGCATTCCGGATTTTGTGCAGAACGCCGCGCAATTGGCGTTGGACCGTGACCTGCCGGAAGTGGCCTCGATGCGCGAAGAGTATCGCCAGCGTCGTGACCTGGTGTGTGCAAGTCTGGGCCAATGTCCGGGCCTCAAGCCGATTCGTCCGGATGGCGGAATGTTCGTGATGGTCGATGTACGCCAGACCGGGTTGTCGGCCCAGCACTTCGCCGAACGGCTGCTGGAGGGCCATGGCGTCTCGGTGCTGGCCGGCGAAGCGTTCGGGCCGAGCGCGGCGGGGCATATCCGCATTGGGTTGGTGGTGGATCAGATGAAGCTGGCTGATGCCTGTCGGCGAATTGCATTGTGTGCGACGAATTTGCTGGAGGCGCGGCGGGCCTGAGGTCGTTGTGTTGCATGTGCGGGCCCCATCGTCGGAACGCCGCCCGGAGCAGGCTCGCTCCCACAGGAATACGCATTCCAATGTGGGAGCGAGCCTGCTCGCGAAAGCTATCTATAAAACATCCAATCCCTCAAGCCTTCCACGCTTGAGCGTTCACCAGATTGGCCGGCCGTTCACCCGCCAGCGCCGCCAGCAGGTTGTCCACCGCGCATCTGGCCATGGCCTCCCGTGTTTCATGGGTGGCCGAGCCGATGTGCGGTGTCGCCACCACGTTGTTCAACTGCAACAACGGCGAATCCTGATTCAATGGTTCGCGTTCGAATACATCCAGCCCCGCCGCGCGAATCTGGCCCGTGCGCAAGGCTTCTAACATTGCCATTTCGTCGACCACCTTGCCCCGGGAAATGTTGATGAAGATGCTTTCGGGCCGCATCAGCGCAAACTCCTCTGCACCGATCAGCCCTTCGGTTTCAGCGGTCAGCGGCAACGTCAGGCATATGAAATCCGCCTGTTGCAACAGCTCGGTCAGACTGCGGTACTGCGCATTGAACCGCAGTTCCACCGCCGGTTTTGGCGAATGGCTGTGATAAATCACCGGCATGCCGAAACCGCAGTGCCCGCGCTGGGCCAGCGCCTCGCCAATACGACCCATGCCAATGATGCCCAGGGTTTTACCGTGCACGTCGCTGCCGAAATGCGTGGGGCCGATGTTGCGGGTCCAATTGCCTTCGCGAATCATGTTTGCCAGTTCCACGACGCGCCGGGCCGTTGCCAGGATCAGCGCGAAACCCGTGTCGGCGGTGGTTTCTGTCAATACATCCGGCGTGTTGCTGAGCAGGATGCGCCGCTCGGTCAGGTAGTCGATGTCGTAGTTATCGACGCCCACCGAGACGCTGGCAATGGCTTGGAGGTTGGGCGCCAGATCGAGCAGTTCGGCATCCAGTTTCAGGCTGGCACCCAGCAAGCCGTGGGCGCGGGGCAGGGCATCGCGCAGTTTGCCCAGGCCCTCGGCATCAAGGCTTTCGATCAGCGTCACTTCGGCCTGCTCGTGCAGGCGAGCCATCAACAGCGGCGAGAGTTTCTTGTACAGGACGACCTGCTTTTTCATCTTCGAGATCTCAACTTCAATTCAGGAATGTGCCGTGGCGGTGCGCGTTACTGTGGCCGCGGGCCGCTCCCGATCGCTGGCGCCGGGCTTGAGGAAAATGGTCAGCAGCACCGCGAACATCAGCGCGCCGCTCATCAACAGGTACGAGGCGCCGGGCGAGCCGGTGGAGCTGTTCAGGTAACCGACCAGATAGGAACCGCCAAAGGATCCGAGGGCGCCCATGCTGTTGATCAGCGCCATGGCACCGCCCGCGACGTTGGCCGGGAGGATCTCCGGAATGATTGCGAAGAACGGTCCGTAAGGCGCGTACATGCAGGCGCCGGCAATCACCAGCAGGGTGTAGGACCACCAGAAGTGTTCAGCACCCAAGGCGTAGGAACCATAGAAGGCAATCGAAGCAATCAGCAGTGGCGGCCAGACGAAACGTTTACGTTTTTGCAGTTTGTCCGAACCCCAGGACACCAGCAGCATGCCGATCACCGCCGCCAGGTACGGCAGCGCCGACAGCCAGCCGGCCTGAATCATGTCCATCTGCGCGCCAGCCTTGAGGATCGACGGCAGCCACAACACGAAGCCGTACACGCCAATGCTCCAGCAGAAAAACTGCAGGGCCAGGATGATCACTTTGGGTGAGCGGAACGCTTCGGCGTAGTTCTTCACGGCCTTGATGCCGACCTGTTCGGCGGCCAGTGCGCTTTCCAGGTCTTGTTTTTCCTGGTCGTTGAGCCACTTGGCTTGTGACGGGCGATCATCGGCCAGGCGCCACCAGATGAATGCCCACAACACCGCTGGCAAACCTTCGACGATGAACATCCAGCGCCAGCTGTAGTGCTGCACCAGATAGCCCGAGACCACCGACATCCAGAGCATGGTCACCGGGTTGCCGAGGATCAGGAAGGTGTTGGCCCGCGAGCGTTCGGCACGGGTGAACCAGTGGCACAGGTAGATCAGCATCGCCGGCATCACTGCGGCTTCGACCACGCCGAGCATGAAGCGGATGACGATCAGCCAGTAGGCATTGGAGACAATCCCGGTCAACGTCGCCAGGCTGCCCCAGAGGATCAGGCTGACGAAAATCAGCTTCTTCACACTGTGTTTCTGCGCGTAGATCGCACCGGGTACCTGGAAGAAAAAGTAGCCGAGGAAGAACAGCGCGCCGAGCATCGACGACAGGCCTGGTGTGATCATCAGGTCCGCCGCCATGCCGGACGCGGCGGCGAACCCATAGTTGGCGCGATCCAGATACGCCAGGCTATAGGTGATGAACACGATGGGCATGATGTACCACCAGCGGCGGGTGGCGAGTGTTGCGGTTTTCATGGTGGTGCTCCTGAGCTTGTTGTTTTTGTCGCAGCAGGTAACGGTTTAAATCTTCAGTGACTGGGCGGGCCTCATCGCGGGCAAGCCCGCTCCCACAGGGATCTGTGGTGGCCATTAAATTCATGTTCGACACATACCCCCTGTGGGAGCGAGCTTGCTCGCGATGGCGGCCTCAAATTCGCTGACCACTTCGGATCGGGTCGGCAACCCCTCCATATCCCCCCGGCTTTGCACCGCCCGGCTGCCAATCCAGTTGGCGCGTTTCACGGCCTCGACAACGCTTTGGTTTTCCAACAGCGCGCTGATCATGCCGACGGCAAAACCATCGCCGGCACCCACCGTATCGACCACCGTTTCCACCGGCACGCCAGCCACGAAACCCTGATCAACATGTGTGCGGTAGTAAGCCCCGTGCGGGCCAAGCTTGATCGCCACGGTTTCGGCGCCCTGGTCGAGGTAGAAGGCGGCGATGTCGGCCGGGTCTTCGAAACCGGTCAGCAAGCGACCTTCGCTCAACCCCGGCAGCACCCAATGGGCGAGGGCGGCGAGGCGGTTGATCTCGGTGATCATTTGTTGCTCGCTGGCCCACAGGCGCGGGCGCAGGTTCGGGTCGAAGGACACACTGCGTCCGGCCTCGCGCATGCGGGTCATCAATTCGAACGACATCTGCCGCGCCGACTCCGACAGCGCCGGAGGAATGCCGGTGGCGTGCAGGTGTCGGGCCTTGAGCAATTGGGGCACGATCGAGTGCGGCGACAGGTGACTGGCCGCCGAACCACGGCGGAAGTACTCGACCACCGGATCGCTGCCATCGTCGGTGCGGGACTTGAGTTGAAAACCGGTCGGGTGGGCGGTGTCGATGTCGATGTGGCGGCAATCCAGGCCTTCTTTTTCCAGGGTATCGACCACGAACCGGCCCAGCGAATCGGCACCGACGCGGCTCAGCCATGCCACGTTGAAGCCCAGTCGGGAAAGGCCAATGGCGACGTTGCTGTCAGCGCCGGCAATACGTTTGTGAAAAACGCCGACGCTGGCCAGATCACCCGCCTGCTCGGCGACGAACATCGCCATGGTCTCGCCGAAGGACAGAATATCGATCTCAGACATGGGCACTCTCCCGTTGCGATTGGCCGAGGTGGGCGAGGGCGGCGACGTGCTCGGTGGTCAGTTGCACCAGGTCATCGCCTTGCAGCGGATATTCCGCGGCCCGCATAACGCCCTGGGCCATGTGTTGCAGCAGGTGTTCCCACTGTTGCAGGTCACTGGCGGCGGGCGGGATGGCGACCAGTTTGCCGTCGGCACGGCGCGTGACCGCTTTGCAGTGCACATAACCGACATGACGACCGAGCAACCGTGCGGCGCTGGCGGCGGACTGGTCCTGCCAGTGCCAGTTGCCGATATCGAAGGTCATTTTGATCGGCAGCTCGTGCCGCTCGACGTCCGCGAAAAAGCGCTGGAAGGGTTCAATACGGCCGCCGTGCAGGGTCTGGTCGTTTTCCACCAGCAACTGCACGGCGCTTTCGCCCAGCACTCGGGCGAGGGTTTGCAGATCGTTGTTGTCGGTGAAATAGCCCAACGACACTTTCAGCCATTTGGCGCCGAACGCCTGGGCGCGTTGCAGGGCCGTGATCAGTTCGGGGTTGGGCCTGGATTGCCCGGCCAGCCATAGCTCCGTGGGTGATGAATACACGCTCTGCAGGCCTTCTGCCTGAGTGGCATCGGCCAGTTGAGCGGGGTCCTCGATGGTCAGCAGTTCTTCACGCCACTCAATGCGCGTGGCGCCGGCGGCGGCGAGAATCTCGATGAAGCTGCCCTGGCCGCGTTGACGCACAAGGTCGGCGCCGTAGCTGGAAAGGCTGATGGAAACGGCTGGTCTATTCATTGTTTTTCTACCTCTGAAACCGGTTTCATTTTTGTTCAAATTTTTTTTGTGATGCTAGTCAGAGCCCCATCGCGAGCAGGCTCACTCCTACAATGGGCCTATATTCACAAATCCACTGTAGGAGCGAGCCTGCTCGCGATGGCGTCTTAACATTCAACGCAAATTCCCAAGGGTCGACCCCCGCACAACCAGCCGCGCCGAAAAATCCAGCGTCCGCACCGCCCCGTCATCCCCGCGCAGCCGCTTGAGCAGACACTCGAACGCACTGGCGCCCATCTCGGTAGTCGGCTGCGCGAGGGCGGTAATGCCGCTGCCCACCAACGGGTACCAATCCAGGTCATCGAGGGCGATCAAGCCCACGTCGTCGAACAGGTTGCACTGGAGTTCACGCAACGCATGTGTGCTGGCGAGCGCCGCAACCCCGTTCGCGCAAAACAACGCCTTAGGGCCGGGGCCAGGCGTGTCGAGGAAGGATTTCAGCTGTGCGGTCAGCTCGCTGCCGGTTTCGATGTGCGTGCCGCGAAGTGCCGGGCGTTGCCCGATTTGCGCCTTGAAGCTGCTGACCCGCTCGATTCGCGAACTGGTGCCGTCGAAGGGCTCGGTGACCAACAACACATCGCGATAACCGCGCTCTTCAAGATGGGCGAGGGCCATCTCGATGGCCTGCGGGTTGTTCAGCCCGACCATATCGCTTTCAAGGTGCTCCACCTTGCGATCCACCAATACCATGGGCATTTCCCGGTGCAGTTCGTGCAATTGATCGCGGTGATGACCGAGGGTGTTCACGATCAGGCCTTCGATGTTGTACGAGCGCAGCAGGGCCAGGTGCTGGCGCTCTTGCTCGTCATCGCGGTCGGTGTTGCACACCACCAGGCTATAGCCGTGCTGACGGCAGGCGGTTTCCACCCCGTGCATCACGGCAATTGAATAAGGGTTGCGGATATCGGCCACCAGCATGCCGATCAGGCGGGTGCGCCCGCGTTTGAGGCCGCGGGCCATCTGGTTCGGGCGGTAGCCGAGTTCGGCAATGGCCTGTTCGATGCGCTGGGCAATGGCATCGGAGAGCAGGGCGCGATCATCGCCAATGAACCGCGAAACGCTGGCCTTGGAGACCTTGGCGTGTTCGGCCACGTCGAGCATGGTCACGCGGCTGCGCTGGGCGGCGGAGAAATCGTTCACGGTCTGAAACCTTCTTATTGGATTTATAAGGTCGAGTGCTTCGTGAGATAGCGCTGAAACCGGTTTCAGAAGACACCAAAAGTCAATTCGCCGTCAAGCCCCGGATGGTTGATTGTCGAACAATGACCGATAAGCGGCGCTCAGGCCAACACGCTCAACCACGCAGAACCCAGCAATAACAGGCCCATGCAGCGGTTCAAGCGTTGAATGGCACGGGGTGAGCGCAACCAGCGGCTTGAACCGGCACCGAGCGCCGCCCAAGCCGCGAGACATGGCAGGGAAACCAGAAAAAAACCCAGCGACAAATACATCACCTGCACGGCGCGATGCTCGCCATCCCCGGCGAATACGCTGACCACCGCCAGCGCCATCATCCAGGTTTTCGGGTTGACCAGTTGCAGGCTGGCGGCGCCCATCCACCCGAGGCGCGCTTCGCTGTTGCCGGCGGCAATGGCTGTCGCCGGGGCGCTGAAAATCTGCCAGGCCAGATAACTCAGCCACGCCACACCGGCCCATTGCATGACGCCTTGCACGGCGGGCCACGCGGTCAATGATGAACCGATGCCGGTGCCCACCAGCAATACGAGGGTCGCAGCACTGGCGCAGGCGCCGACAATGATCGGCACAGCCGCGACCCACCCGTATCGAGCGCTGTTGCTCAGCACCAGAATATTGGTCGGGCCGGGGGTGATCGAGGCTACGAAGGCAAACAGCAGGAAAGGCAATAAAGTCGGGAATGAGGGCAGCATCGCGGGCTAACTCCGGTGAAGATCAGTGAAGTCGATCTTCACAACCCCGGGCTTATCTGTCTGGAAGATTTGAGCAGCGCTTGCGGTACAGCGCCGGTGTCAGGCCATAGGCGCGCATGAACCAACGCCCCAGATGGCTCTGATCGGCAAAGCCCAGCGCCATTGCCACCGCCGCCGGTTGTTCGCCACGGGCCAGCAGGCGGCGGGCGGTTGCCAGGCGCAGCTGCACCAGATACGCGTGGGGCGCCATGCCATAGGCAGCCTTGAACGCACGGGTCAGGCGAAAGCGATCGACGCCTGTGACGGCGGCCAGTTGATCGAGGCCGATGTCGTATTGCGCATTGGCATGCAGGTATTCCCGGGCTTTGTGTGCCACCCGCGGCAGACGCGGGTCCTGGCCATCGCGGGCGCGCCAGTGCAAGTGGCTGGTCAGGCGCTCGAGCAAACCGTCGAGGGCGGTCTGGCGGACGATCTTCAGTTCACCGCGATGCAGGGTTTCAAACGCCAGGCTGGTGGCCTGGGCCAGACGCGCATCGCAGGCCAGGGTGGCGGCGAAGCTCAATTGGCTGTTGTCGGGGGCATGATCGAACACGGCGCCGAGTTCGCGTTGCAACCACTGCGGGTCGAGGTACAGCATGCGGTAGGTGAAACCGTCGGCGGTCGGTGCTTCACCGTCATGGATGTCACCGGGTTCCAGCAGAAACACCTTGCCCGGCGTGCTCTGGTGCCTGGCCCGTCGGCAATTGAATTGCTGGACCCCTTGTTCGGTGACGCCCACCAGATAACTGTCGTGCCAGTGCGGGTCATAGGCGTGACCTTCGAAATGCGCGCGCAGGGTCTCGATGCCGGTGTCGGCATCCCGGGCCAGATCGATCCAGTTGTGAGCGCTCATGGGGTACCTGCGAATCGGTTTTGCCGGGCTATTTAACGCCTTGACCGAGGGCCATGCCTAGAACGTTTGTGCAGTCATCAGCCGAACAGGCCGGCGGCGATGTTGATCGAGAACCCGAGAATGGCAGTGTTGAACAAAAAGCCGATCAGCGACTGCGCCAGCACGATCTTGCGCATGCCTGGCGTGGCCACGCCGACATCCGAAGTTTGCACTGCCACGCCGATGGTGAACGAGAAGTACAGGAAGTCCCAGTAGTCGGGCGTCGTCAGGCCTTCGGCAAAGCGCAGCGCCGGCTCCTTGCCATTCCAGATGTAGTACAGCCGCGCGTAATGCAGGCTGAAGATGACGCCGATCAGCAACCATGAGCCGATGACGGTCAGCGCGGTGAAGCCGTAACGCATCAGTTTGCGGGTGGTTTCCAGGTCTTTGCTGCCGGCCAGTTCGAAGGTGATGGTCGCCAGGCTGGCCAGTGCCGCAATGCACACCAGCGCCAGCACCAGCCCGGCATTTTCGTCCTCGATTTCGGCGATGCGTTTTACGTCAGTCGCTTTCGAACGCACGGTGAGCCAGAACATCAGCAACAGGTAGATCCAGACGCCGGCATTCCAGCCGATGAGGATCTTGCTGATCGGCGAATCGGCCGGAGCCAGAATGCCCACCGCGATGCCCAGCAGGATGGCGGCGGACAGGCGAGGGTGGGTGCGTGCGAGGAAGATCATGGAGGCTCGACGGGTTGGGTCTGTGCAATCACCTTAGCCCAGGTACCCCCAATCTTGAAATCCCAGAGATCCCTGTAGGAGCGAGCCTGCTCGCGATGGCGGCGTGTCATTCAACAAACATGTTGAAAGTGATGGCCTCATCGCGAGCAGGCTCGCTCCTACAGGGGCATGCGGAGTTGATCAGTGGCGCTTGCGCACCAGCTTCATCACCACCACAAAAAACACCGGCACGAACACCACGGCCAGGGTCGCCGTGATCATCCCGCCGATCACCCCGGTGCCGATGGCCTGCTGGCTCGCCGAACTGGCGCCAGTGGCAATCGCCAGCGGCACCACGCCAAGAATGAACGCCAGCGAGGTCATGACAATCGGCCGCAACCGCAGGCGTGCCGCTTGCAGGGTTGCGTCGATCAGGTCGTGGCCTTCGTCGTACAGGCTCTTGGCGAACTCGATGATCAGGATCGCGTTCTTTGCCGACAGGCCGATGATGGTGATCAGCCCGACCTTGAAGAACACATCGTTGGGCATCCCGCGCAAGGTCACCGCCAGCACCGCGCCGAGCACACCCAGCGGCACCACCAGCAGCACCGAGGTCGGGATCGACCAGCTCTCGTACAACGCCGCCAGGCACAGGAACACGATCAACAGCGACAACCCCAGCAGGATCGGTGCCTGGCTGCCGGACAACCGCTCCTGCAACGACAACCCGGTCCATTCCTGGCCCAGGCCAGCCGGACCTTGCGCCACCAGCCGCTCGATCTCGGCCATGGCCTCTCCGGTGCTGTGGCCCGGCGTCGGTTCACCGGAAATGCTGATTGCCGGGTAGCCGTTGTAGCGGGTCAACTGCGCCGGGCCCTGAGTCCACCTGGCTTGCACGAAGGCCGACAATGGCACCATTTTTTCGTGGGTGTTACGCACGTGAATCTTCAGCAGGTCAGCCACCTGACTGCGCTGGTCACCCTCGGCCTGCACCACGACGCGCTGCATCCGCCCCTGATTGGGAAAGTCGTTGATGTAGGCCGAGCCCACGGCCGTGGACAGCACGTTGCCGACGTCGGCAAAGGACACGCCCAGTGCGTTGGCCTGCTTGCGGTCGACGATCAGTTGCACCTGTGGTGCCTCGGCCAGGGCGCTTTCGCGCACGTTCATCAGGATCGGACTTTTTTCGGCCGCCGCGAGCAGGTCGGTGCGAGCCTCCATCAACTTCGCATGACCGAGGCCGCCGCGATCCTGCAGGCGGAACTCGAATCCGCTGGAGGTACCCAGGCCATCCACGGGCGGTGGCAATACGGCAAATGTCACTGCGTCCTTGATCTGGCTGAGCGCAACGTTGGCTCGGTCGGCAATCGAGCTGGCCGAATCGTCGCTGCCACGCTCGGACCAGTCTTTGAGCGTGCTGAACGCCAACGCCGCATTCTGCCCGCTGCCGGAGAAGCTGAATCCGAGAATCACCACGCTGTCACGAATGCCCGGCTCCCCGGCGTTGTGCGCTTCAACCTGCTCGGCCACCTGCACTGTGCGGTTCTTGCTCGCGCCCGGTGGCAATTGAATGTCGGTGATGGTGTAACCCTGGTCTTCCACCGGCAGGAACGAGGAGGGCAGGCGACTGAAGCACACGGCCAGACCCACCAGCAACACGCCGTAGATCAGCAGGAAACGCCCGCTGCGTTTCAGTGCATAGGCAACCCAGCCTTGATAGCGTTCGGTCAGTTGCTCGAAGCGGCGGTTGAACCAGCCAAAGAAGCCGGTCTTTTCGTGGTGTTCGCCCTTGGCAATCGGCTTGAGCAACGTCGCGCACAGGGCCGGGGTCAAGGTCAGGGCGAGGAACGCCGAGAACAGGATGGACGTGGCCATCGACAGCGAGAACTGCTGGTAGATCACCCCGACCGAGCCCTGCATGAACGCCATCGGAATGAACACCGCGACCAGCACCAGGGTGATGCCGATGATGGCCCCGGTGATCTGCCGCATGGCCTTGCGCGTGGCTTCCTTGGGCGACAAGCCCTCGGTGGCCATGATCCGCTCGACGTTCTCCACCACCACGATGGCGTCGTCCACCAGAATGCCGATGGCCAGCACCATGCCGAACATGGTCAGCACGTTGATCGAAAATCCAAGCGCCAGCATCGTTGCAAAGGTGCCCATCAGCGCCACCGGCACTACCAACGTCGGAATCAGTGTGTAGCGGATGTTTTGCAGGAACAGGAACATCACCGCGAACACCAGCAACATCGCCTCGCCGAGGGTGTAGACGACCTTGGTGATCGAGACTTTGACGAAGGGCGAGGTGTCGTACGGGATCTTGTATTCGACGTTCGCCGGGAAGTAGCGCGACAGCTCATCCATCTTCGCCCGCACCAGGGTCGCGGTGTTCAGGGCGTTGGCTCCGGGCGACAACTGCACGCCGACGGCGGTGGACGGCTTGCCGTTCAGGCGCGTGGAAAACTGGTATTCCTGGCTACCGATCTCGACCCGCGCCACATCGCTGATGCGCACGGTAGAACCGTCCGGATTGGCCTTGAGGACGATGTCGGCAAACTCTTCGGGGGCCGATAGCTGACCCTTGACCAGAATGGTTGCGGTGATTTCCTGAGTGGTGCGGGTCGGCAGATCGCCGATGCTGCCGGCCGACACCTGGGCGTTTTGCGCGACGATGGCGGCGTTGACGTCCGCCGGTGTCAGGTTGAAGGCGAGCAGCTTCCGCGGGTCGATCCAGATCCGCATCGCCCGCTCGGCGCCATACAACTGTGCCTTGCCGACGCCGTCCAGGCGCTTGATTTCGTTCATCACATTGCGCGCCAGGTAATCGCTGAGCGCTACGTCGTCGAGTTTGCCGTCGCTGGAGGTGAGGCTGATCAACAGCAGGAAACCGGAGGAGACTTTCTCCACCTGCAAACCTTGCTGGATCACCGCTTGGGGCAGGCGTGACTCCACGGCTTTCAGGCGGTTCTGCACATCGACCTGAGCCAACTCCGGGTTGGTGCCCGGCTGGAAGGTGGCCTTGATGGTCGCGCTGCCGAGGCTGCTCTGGGATTCGAAATACAACAGGTGATCGGCGCCGTTGAGCTCTTCCTCGATCAGGCTGACCACGCTCTCGTCCACGGTTTGCGCCGAAGCGCCCGGGTACACGGCATAGATTTCGACTTGTGGCGGCGCAACATTCGGGTATTGCGCCACCGGCAGTTGCGGAATGGCCAGCGCACCGGCCAGCAGGATGAACAGGGCAACCACCCAGGCGAACACCGGGCGGTCGATAAAGAACTGCGGCATAAAAAAGCGTCCTGCTTACTGACCAGTCACCTGGGCAAGTGGAAGAGGGGTGTCGTCGATCTGCACTTTCTCGCCGACGCGAGCGTGCTGCAGACCCTCGATGACGATGCGGTCGCCTGCTTTCAGGCCGCTGGTGACGATCCAGCGATCGTTCTGCACGGCGCCCAGTTCGACCGGTTGCTGGCCGACCCGCTGTTCGCCGTCGAGCAGCAGCACCTGGGCGATGCCTGCGCTGTCGCGCTGGATGGCCCGTTGCGGCACGCTGATGCCCTGCTGGTTGACCGCTTGTTCCAGGCGTACGCGCACGAAACTGCCGGGCAGCAAGTCAAGGTCGGGGTTGGGGAACTCACTGCGCAGAATGATCTGGCCGGTGCCCGGGTCGACGGTGATGTCGCTGAACAGCATTTTGCCCGGCAGCGGGTAGAGGCTGCCGTCATCCTGAATCAGCGTGGCCTTGGCCTGGTCCTGGCCGACCTGCTGCAACTGGCCGGAGCGGAAGGCGCGGCGCAGTTCGTTGAGTTCGCGGGTGGACTGGGTGAGGTCGGCGTGAATCGGGTTCAGTTGCTGAATCAGCGCCAGCGGCGTGGTTTCGTTCTGCCCGACCAGCGCGCCTTCGGTGACCAACGCGCGACCGATACGCCCGGAAATCGGCGCCGTGACTGTGGCATAACCGAGGTTCAACCGGGCGCGCTCCACTGCTGCCTTGTTGGCGGCGACGTCGGCGGCGGTCTGCCGGGCGTTGGCCCGGGCGTTGTCGTAGTCTTGACCGCTGATGGCCTTTTCGTCGATCAACTGGGCGTAGCGCTGTTCCTGCAATCTGGCCTGGAACGCATTGGCCTCGGCCTTGCGCAATGCCGCTTCAGCGCTATCCAGGTCAGCCTTGAACGGCGCCGGGTCGATGCGGAACAACACATCGCCCTGTTTTACGTCACTGCCTTCACGGAAGGTCCGCTGCAAGACCACGCCGGCCACGCGGGCACGCACTTCGGCCATGCGCGGCGCAGCAATCCGTCCGCTCAGTTCACTGCTGATGGTCAGTGGCCGCGCTACGATGGTCTCAATGCGCACCGTGGCCAGCGGCGCCTGTTCCTCGGCATTCGTGGACTTGTCACACGCACCCAGTGTCAACGCCAGAGCAATCAGACTGAGCCTGGCAAGCAGATTCTTCGACATGTAATACCCCAATAAAGACCCCCAGCATCCTACTGGGCGAAGGCGAGGGTAGCGGTGAAGCTTTGTTGGTGCTGTGTGAAATTGTGTAAGGGTTTTACTCGGGTGGGCGTGAGGGCGTATATCCTTCAGTCCTTGAATTTTATAGCGCCAGATAGATTGCTATCGCGAGCAAGCTCGCTCCCACAGGGATTTGATGTGAACACAAATGTTGTGAACACCACCGACCACTGTGGGAGCGAGCTTGCTCGCGATGGCGGCGTATCTGGCGCCACAGCTCTTTCTGGAAACACCCCATGCCCAACATCCTCCTGGTCGAAGACGACACCGCCCTCGCCGAACTGATTGCCAGCTACCTGGAACGCAACGGTTATTCCGTCAGCGTGATCGGTCGTGGTGACCATGTGCGCGAACGTGCGCGGCTCAATCCGCCGGACCTGGTGATCCTCGACCTGATGCTGCCCGGCCTCGACGGCTTGCAGGTCTGCCGTCTGCTGCGTGCCGATTCGGCGACCTTGCCGATCCTGATGCTCACCGCCCGCGACGACAGCCACGACCAGGTCCTGGGCCTGGAAATGGGCGCCGACGACTACGTGACCAAACCCTGCGAGCCGCGGGTGCTGCTGGCCCGGGTGCGGACCTTGTTGCGCCGCAGCAGCCTCAGCGAGCCGCAGACCGCTAACGACCGCATTCTGATGGGCAACCTGTGCATCGATTTGTCCGAACGCACCGTGACCTGGCGCGAGCAATTGGTGGACCTGTCCAGCGGTGAGTACAACCTGCTGGTGGTGCTGGCCCGGCATGCCGGTGAGGTGTTGAGTCGCGACCAGATCCTGCAACGCCTGCGCGGTATCGAGTTCAACGGCACCGACCGTTCGGTGGACGTGGCGATTTCCAAGCTGCGGCGCAAATTCGACGACCACGCCGGCGAGGCGCGCAAGATCAAGACCGTGTGGGGCAAGGGTTACCTGTTCAGTCGTTCCGAGTGGGAATGCTGAGCCGATGTTCAGAATCCTCTTTCGTTTGTACCTGGTGACCATCGTCTCGTTCAGCGCGGCGATCTATCTGGTGCCTGATCTGGTGATCAAGGTGTTCCACGAGCGCTTTGTCACCTACAACCTCGATTACTCCCGCGGATTGCAAACGCTGATCGTCAAACAGTTTCACGCAGCCCCGACCGGGCAGTGGCCAGCCCTGGCGGCTGAAATGGACAAGGACTTCAAACCACTGCACATCGTGCTCAGTGGCAATGACGACAGCAGCCTGACGCCTGATGAACAGCAGCGCTTGCGCCGCGGCGAGAACGTTGTGCGCGTCGGCGACTGGGGCTGGCGCACGCTGGCAGTCGCACCGCTGAATGAGCGCACCGTGGTGCAAATGGTCGTGCCACCCGATCCGCTGGACGTCAACCTGTTGTACTGGAGCATCAACGTGCTGATCGGCGCGACCATGCTCGCGTGTCTGTTGCTGTGGCTGCGCCCGCACTGGCGTGATCTGGAGCGCCTCAAGGGCGCGGCCGAACGCTTTGGCAAGGGCCAGTTGAGCGAGCGCACGCAAATTTCCCCGAGTTCCAACATCGGCAGCCTGGCCAGCGTTTTCGACACCATGGCCGGCGACATCGAGAACTTGCTCAACCAGCAGCGGGACTTGCTCAATGCGGTGTCCCACGAGTTGCGCACCCCGTTGACGCGCCTGGATTTCGGCCTGGCGCTGGCGCTGTCCGACGACTTGCCGGCGGCCAGCCGCGAGCGCCTGCAAAGCCTGGTGGCGCACATTCGGGAACTCGATGAACTGGTGCTGGAGTTGCTGTCCTACAGTCGCCTGCAAAACCCGGGGCAGTTGCCCGAGCAGGTCGAGGTGTCGCTGGATGAGTTCATCGACAGCATCCTTGGTAGCGTCGACGAAGAGCTGGAATCCCCGGAAATCGTCATCGACGTGCTGCTCCACGGCCAGCTCGAACGCTTCAGCCTGGACCCGCGCCTGACCGCTCGCGCCCTGCAAAACCTGCTGCGCAACGCCATGCGCTACTGCGAGAAGCGTATCCAGATCGGTGTTCAGGTGTATGTCGGCGGTTGTGAGATCTGGGTCGACGATGACGGCATTGGCATTCCGGATGACGAGCGTGAGCGGATTTTCGAACCGTTCTACCGCCTCGACCGCAGCCGCGACCGCGCCACGGGTGGTTTCGGTCTGGGGCTGGCGATCAGCCGCCGCGCGCTGGAGGCCCAGGGCGGCACGCTGACGGTGCAAGCCTCGCCGCTGGGCGGGGCGCGGTTTCGCTTGTGGTTGCCGGCTTCGGCCTGATTGCGACAAGCGGCAGCTTCTTCTGTCAACTTTGACAGTAGCAAGACGCTGCGCTTGCGCGTTTCATTGGTCTGCGACCTTAAGAGATGGCGGTAGGCTGGAGGAAAAGAATGAGCGCGCCAACAATAAGAATCAGCGGGCGAGGCACGATCAGTGCCATCCGGGATGTCAAAGTCGAGAGTGTGTCGACAAAATTCGCGATGGTCCTGCCCGATGGCGGCTATAGCAGATTGGCGATCAGGATCGGACCCAACATCACAGCAGAGGGTCGCGCCTGTTTTCTGGTTGGCGATGCAGTGAAATATACGATGACGAAGAGGGCAGATGGAGAGCTGCTGAGCGCACACGACCTTGAGCGGGTGTGCATCGATTTCTGGACAACGTGATGGCCTGCGGGGTCTTTTCCGGTCCCGCAAGCCATTGTCTGTGCTTCAAGCGCTCAACCGACTGCGCAACAGCTTCGCCATCTCCTCCAGATCCGCCATCGGCTGATGCCCGATCAGCATCCAGGCGTGTTCCATGTCAGCCCAATACACGATGTTCATCTCGCGCCGCTGTTCCCGGGCGAAATGGCGGCTGCCGCTGTTGGAGCGGGTGACGCACAGCGCCATGGGGCCGTGCGCCGGATCGAGGTAGGTGATCTGGGCGATGGGCACACCGTCGTACTCGAGGATTTGCGCGCGCTTGAACTCGGCACGGGGCAGGCTCAGTTTTGCCGGCGCGAGGTCCAGGCCCAGACGCTCATCGATGGTTCGCAGTTGTGCCCGTTGCGCGGCTTCATCACTGGTTAAATGATCCAGCGTTTGCGGCACGTAGAGCGCCATGTAATCGGCCACCTCACCGCGCCAGTTGTGTGTCAGCCGACTCGCCTGCCAGCCGAGAAACAACCGGTCCGCCAGCACGCCGCCGGCCAACAGTGCGGCCGCGGCGGCAAGGAACCAGCGCCGGTTGGGCCCGGGGCGGACGGGTGAGGGCAGCGTCGCGAGCATGGCTTGCAGGCGATCCATCGGCGCCTGTCGGGCCAGTTCATCGTAGGCGTCCTTGAACGGCAGGCTGCTGCGATCGAGCCATTGCAGGCGCAGGCCGAGCATCGGATCAGCAATGATGGCCGCGTCGATGCGCGAGCGCTGCTCGGCATCGAGTTGGTTGTCGAGGTAAGCCACCAGTTGTTCGTCCGAGGTTCTCGTACTCATCAATGTTCTCCTCGGTAAGGGTGCGGCACCGCGTGCAACGGCGGATATTCGGCCAGTTTCGCCCGAGCGGCTGCCAGGCGACTCATCACCGTGCCGATGGGCACTTGCAGCACGTCGGCGACTTCGCGGTAGGACAAGCCTTCGACGTAGGCGAGAAACACTGTTTCGCGCTGGGTCTCGGGCAACGCATCGACGCGACGGATGACCTGTGCCGCCAACACATGGGTCTGCGCCACGGATTCACCATCGAACGACAAGGCCTCATCGGCATTCACCTGGCCCTGACCCTGACGCACCCGCTGGGAGCGGATTTCGTTGAGCCAGATCGAATGCAGAATGCTCAGCAGCCAGCGGTCCATGCGCGTTCCCGCCACGAATTGCCCGGCCCGCTCCAGCGCTCGCACGCAGGTGGCCTGCACCAGGTCATCGGCAACATGCCGTTGACGGGACAACAGCAGGCCGTAGCGCCATAAACGCGCCAGATGCTGGTTCAGTTCCGTTCGTATTGTCTGATCGCTGGCGATGGCGACCTCCGTCCGCTCAGGTTTTCGATGAGTCGTTGATGGCTTCGGCCAGGTCCTGGTACTCCTCGCACTGGGTATTGCCGCAGATGGATCTGATCTGCTGCAGTTGCTCCTGCGCGAGGTCCAGCCGGCCTTTGATCACATAGGCCTCGCCGAGGTATTCGCGGACTTGCGCGTACTGCGGGTCGAGACTCACCGATTGCAGGTAATAGCCGATGCCTTCGTCGGTACGCCCTAGTTTACGCGTAGCGTAGCCGCGATAGTTCAGTGCTTTTGCCGTGTTTGGCTGTTTAAGCGTGTCGAGAAGGGCCAGGGCTTCTTCGTATCGACCGTCCTTGGCCAATTGCCAGGCATAGTTGGTGCGATCTTCGTCCGGCACCAGGTTGCTGGTCTGCCTGACGCACCGATGCGATCGGGTATCCAGCACCTGACCTTTCGGGCAGTTGGGCCGGCTGGGCATGTCGTCACCGCCGCCGCCACCGTTGGCCAGGGCGAGGGAGCCGGACAACGCAACGGTCAGCAACAGCGGGGTCATCAGAACGGCAAAACGAATATTCATGGGCTTTGCTCCAGAGGTTCATGCGTTTCAGATCAGGTCGCGCCCCGTCAGGCGCAGTGCAAGGTCGATGTGATGAGAACACTGCAGCATGAACAATTATTCGTTGTGGGAGGATCAATCCAGCAAACGAATCGGAGCCCCTGCCGCCCAGGCCTGGATGTCCTCGATCATCTGCGAGAAAAACAACTGGTAGTTCTGTTGGCTCACGTACCCGACATGAGGCGTTGCCAGCACGTTATCCAGAGTCCGGAACGGATGGTGCGCAGGGAGCGGCTCCTGCTCGAAGACGTCCAGTGCGGCAGCGGCCAGCCGTTGTTTCTGCAGTGCCTTGATCAACGCCGCTTCATCGACAATCGGTCCGCGAGCGGTGTTCACCAGCAGCGCCGTGGGTTTCATCCAGCCCAGTGCCTGTGCATCCACCAGGCCCCGACTGCGCTCGCTGAGCACCAGGTGCACCGACAGCACGTCGGCTTGTTCGAACAGTTCCTGCTTGCTGACATAGGTCACACCGACTTGTGCTGCACGTTCGGCCGTGAGGTTTTCACTCCAGGCGATCACGCGCATGCCGAACACCTGACCGAACTGTGCGACGCGCTGGCCGATGCTGCCCAGGCCGAGGATGGCCAGCGTCTTGCCGTGCAGGTCACCGCCCAGGCCTTGTTGCCACTGGCCGGTACGCAGGGCATTGGCTTCGACCACCAGATTGCGGGTTGCGGCCATGATCAGCGCCCAGGTCAGTTCCGGTGCGGCGTGTTTGTAGCTGTCGGTGCCGCTGACCTGAATGCCCAGCGCAGCGGCGGTTTTCAGGTCCAGGGCGGCATTGCGCATGCCGCCGGTCACCAGCAGTTTGAGCTTCGGCAAGCGGCGCAGCAGGTCTTCATCGAAACGGGTGCGTTCGCGCATCACGCAGATCACCTCGAACCCGGCCAGGCGCTCGGCCAGGGATGGGTTATCGGTGGGGTAGTCATGGAGAAAACTCACCTGGCCGACGCTGTCCAGCACCGACCAGTCCACCACATCCCGCGCCACATCCTGCCAATCATCAAGCACTGCAATCTGCACGGGCATCAGCCTTTCCTCTTCAACGCACGGGGTTGGTCTTGTTCAGCCAGGCGAGCAGGGCCTGGTGGAATTCTGCGGGTTCTTCCATCTGTGGCGCGTGGCCCATGCCAGGGAATTCGACCAGCGTGGACTGGGGGATCAGCTTGGCCACCTGTTTGCCGAGGACCTCGTAGTGCCCGAGCTTCGCCTTGACTTCGGGGGAGGCGATGTCACTGCCGATGGCGGTGGTGTCGGACGTTCCGATCAACAGCAGGGTCGGCACTTTCAGGTCCTTGAATTCGTAGTACACCGGTTGGGTGAAGATCATGTCGTAGATCAGCGCTGAGTTCCACGCGACTTGCGTATGCCCCGGGCCTCTGTTCAGGCCGGCGAGCATGTCGACCCAGCGATCGAATTCCGGTTTCCAGCGGCCTCCGTAATAGGTGTTGCGCTCGTAGGTGCGGATTGTGTCGGCGCTGAGTTTGAGTTCGCGCTCGTACCATTGGTCAACGGTGCGATAGGGCACACCGAGGGCTTTCCAGTCTTCCAGGCCAATGGGGTTGACCAGCGCCAGTTGCTCGACCTGTTCGGGGTATAGCAAGGCATAGCGGGTGGCGAGCATGCCGCCGGTGGAATGCCCCAGCAGGGTGGCTTTCTGGATGCCCAGCGCCTTGAGCAATTGTTGGGTGTTCGTCGCCAGTTGCTGGAAGCTGTACTGATAGTGCGCCGGTTTGCTGGAGGTGCAAAAACCGATCTGGTCCGGGGCGATGACCCGATAGCCGGCGTCGCTGAGGGCTTTGATCGAGGTGTCCCAGGTGGCGCCGCAGAAATTCTTGCCGTGCATCAACACCACGCTGCGACCATTGGCCTTGCCGTGGGCGGCGACGTCCATGTAACCCATTTGCAGGGATTGGCCCTGGGATTCGAAGGCGAAGTGCTTGAGGGTGTAGGGGTAGTCGAAACCTTGCAGTTGGGGGCCGTATGCCGGTCCTTCGGCGTGGGCTATGGCGGGCAGGGCAGCGGTCAGCAACAGGCTGGGTAACCAGCGGGTGAGGGGACGCGACATGGGAGAGCTCCATATAAAAGCCGCCGATGCTGGATCGGCTCGATTAGGGCGATATTAAACTCAGGCAATCGCCGCTCTTGGAGGTTCACCCCATCCAGCCCAGGGTCGCCATGGCCAGCACGCCGTAGCGGGCGCCTTTGGCCAGGGTGACGATCAGCAGGAAGCGCCCCAGCGGTTCGCGCATGACCCCGGCGACCAGCGTCAGCGGATCGCCGATCACCGGCAGCCAGCTGAGCAGCAATGACCAGTGGCCATAGCGTTGGTAATGCAGCCTGGCTTTTTCCAGGTGTCGGGGGCCTACCGGAAACCAGCGCCGGTCGCGGAACCGCTCGATCCCGCGCCCCAGCCACCAGTTAAGCAGCGACCCCAGAACGTTGCCGAACGTGGCCACTGCCAGCAGTGCCCAGAGCCAATACCGATCGCTGAGCAACAGGCCCACCAGCACGGCTTCGGATTGCAACGGCAGCAGCGTGGCGGCACCGAATGCCGCGAAAAACAGCCCGAGGTACGCGCCGGACATCAATGGGCGGGGTAATCCGCAACCACCAGGTCAGTGCCATCCTTTTTCAGGCCAATGACCTGATAGGCATCGCTCATGCCGTCCATTTCCATGCCGGGCGAACCCATGGGCATGCCGGGGGCGGCGACGCCCAACAGATCGTCGCGCTTGCTCAGGGCCAGGACCTGGTCGGCCGGGACATGACCTTCGACGAATTTGCCGTTGATCAACGCGGTGTGGCACGACGCCAGGCGCGGTGGCACACCGTGCTGTTGCTTGAACTCACTCATGTTGGCTTCGACGTGGTCCTCGACCTTGAAACCATTGGCCTCCAGATGAGTGATCCATTTTTTGCAGCAGCCACAGTTGGCGTCGCGATGCACCTCGATCGGGATGAGGTCGGTGGCCAGGGCCAGGGAGGACATGAACAGGGCGCTCAGGGCGATCAGACGCAGAGGGTTTCGCATGGGATTCGTCTCGGCTAACGGGCGAAAAAAACGCATTTTGACCCTTTTTATTGGTCGGGCATTCAAGGAGTGTTTCTAATTGCTACAAAAACCCGCTGTTAGATGATGGTAGATCATCGCTGTCAGGCAGATGAGGGGCACATTACAAAATCGTCAGGTTGAAATGCCGGGGGGGGAAGTATCGGTGTTGATAAGAACCAACTAGTCGCTATGTAGGAAAAGTCTGAAGGGCTATTCTTCAAAGTGCGAATATCTAATAAACAATAAGTTTTACAGCATGTATCTGAATTGTACGAGAATTGTTAAAACTCCGAATTAAAGTTTGGTGGCGTCAAGTGCTCCGGCCGATACTCCTGACCTCCTAACTTGGTCAAGCAAGGAGTTTTCAATGACTATCGGTTATACCGGCGCCTGGACTGCGAAAGCGGGCTTGTTGGTTCGAGATACCGCCAGCAGATCAAAGACTGTTCCCCAGAGCGTCAAGGTCAGGCAGATGCTTGACTTGGTGGGCAACAATCCCGTCGAGCTGGATACAGTCAAGATGGACAAGATGAAATTGCGCAAGCAGATGAAGGGTTTTGATCCTACTGATATTTCAGTCAAGTCCATGGGCAGTCTCAGTGTCTTTCTGAAAGAGCGTGGCCTGATCAGCGATGTGACGGCGGTCACGCTGAGCAATGCCGGTGACAAGTTCGACCGGTTTGGCATCAAGGACCCTGACGCGAAGTTCAATGCGCTGGAATATTTCGCCACGCAACTGGAGAACATCCAGAACAACAATCTGAAGGGTAACAAGTACGCCAACTACCTGATTCCCGAGTTCAAAAAAGCGATCTACGTGCTGCAAAACCTGGAAACTTACGGCAAGAACAACGGCCCCATGGTGAGGCCAGGCAGTGTTCTCTCGGAAGAGGCCTGACGCCATGTTGCCCGGCCCGCCCGGTTTATTGAGCGGGCCGGCGCCCTTACCGGTCGAGCAATTTCATGACTTCTTCCGGATAACGCAGGCCTGCGGTGGCATTTGCCGGAAAGATCGCTTCCAGCGCGTGCAGTTCTTCGGCGTTCAGCGTCACCTCCAGAGCAGCCACGTTTTCTTCCAGATATTTGCGTTGCTTGGTGCCTGGAATCGGAATCAGGTAATCACCCTGGGCCAGCACCCATGCCAGCGCCAGTTGGCCGGCCGTCACGCCTTTCTCTGCCGCCAGCGCCTGTACCTGTTGCACCAGTAGCAGGTTTTTTGCGAAGTTTTCGCCCTGGAAGCGCGGGCTGAAACGGCGGTAGTCATCCGCCGCGAAATCATCCGGACTTTTCAAAGCGCCGGTCAGAAAGCCTCGGCCCAACGGGCTATAGGGCACAAAGGCGACGCCCAGACGTTGGCAGGCCGCCAGGCAACCGTTTTCCTCCTGGTCACGGCTCCACAATGAATATTCACTTTGCAACGCACTGATCGGATGAACCTTGTGCGCCCGTTCCAGGGTCGCCACCGATGCCTCGCTCAATCCCAGGTAACGCACCTTGCCGGCACTGACCAGTTCGGCCATGGCGCCGACGGTTTCTTCGATAGCCACCTGTGGGTCGATTCGGTGCTGGTAATACAGGTCCAGCGTGTCCACGCCGAGGCGTTTCAAGCTGCCATCGATGGATTGGCGAATGTATTCCGGCCGGCCGTTGACGCCCCGGGCTGTGGGGTTGGCCGGGTCGCGGACGATCCCGAACTTGCTGGCCAGGAACACCTGATCGCGCTTGCCGGCAATGGCCTTGCCAATCAGTTCTTCGTTGGTGTGCGGGCCATACATATCGGCGGTATCGAGCAGGTTGACGCCCAGTTCCAGCGCGCGATGCAGGGTGGCCGTGGCTTCGCGGGTGTCCGTGCCGGTGGTGTAGAAGTCGGTCATGCCCATGCAGCCCAGGCCGATGGCCGACACCTGCGGACCGTTTTTTCCCAATTGTCGTGTGTGCATGAAATCAGCTCCCTGTGACGTGAGTCGCTATTGTTCGCCTCGACAGAAACAAGATAAACCGGCTAAAACGGCTATCACTATTCGTTAAATCTAAACAATCTGCCGGTGGAACCTGCAATGGACCGTTTCAACGCCATGCGCGTCTTTACCCGAATCGTCGAACTCGGTGGCTTTGCCAGGGCCGCCGACAGCCTGCAATTGCCCCGGGCCTCAGTGACCATCCTGATCAAGCAACTGGAGGCGCATCTGGGGGTGCAACTGCTGCAACGCACCACGCGGCAGATCAGCCTGACGCTCGACGGTGCGGCCTATTACCCGCGTTGCGTGCGCTTGCTGGCGGATCTTGAAGAGACCGAAGCGGTGTTCAGCGCGGCGCGCCACAATCCCAAGGGCTTGTTGCGGGTCGACATGCCGGCGGGAGTGGGGCGCCTGGTGGTGATTCCGGCGCTGCCGCAATTCACCACCCGCTATCCCTTGATCGAGCTGGAAATAGGTTTGAATGACCGGCCGGTGGACCTGATTCGCGAAGGTGTCGATTGTGTGTTGCGCGGAGGCTCGCCGCTGGACGATTCGCTGGTGGCACGGCCGCTGGTGATGATGGATCAGGTGACCTGTGCCAGCCCGGACTACCTGCAGCGGCACGGAACGCCCCATACCTTGGACGACCTGGACGGGCACCGGATGGTCGAGTACGTCTCCAGCAACGCAAAACGCTATGGGCTGGAGTTTGTCGTGGATGGCCAGGTGCAGTCGGTCGATCTGCCCAAGCAGGTGGCGGTCAACAGTGCCGATGGTTATCTGGCCGCGTGCGAGGCGGGGTATGGCCTGGTGCAGACGCCGTACTATCACGTGGCGCGGCAACTGCAGGAGGGGCGATTGTGTGAAGTGCTTGGGGAAGTGCCGCCACCGGGCATGCCGATGACGGCGCTTTATCCGCCGCACCGCCAGTTATCCCGGCGGGTGCGTGTGTTTGTCGATTGGCTGGTTGAGTTGTGTGCCCAGCCCGGCAATGACTTCTATCGAAAGGATTCAGGACGTTGAATAGCTGTTAACGATGTTGGTAGTAACCTGGTCCGCGATGGTCGTAGTGGTGATGGTGGTGCCAGCCCCCGTAGGGGAAAACAATGCAACCGCCCAAGGTCAGGATGGCCAGCAGAGGCATCAGCAATGTGATTCGACGCAACATGTGAAAGTCCTCATGGTTATCGCCGTTATGAAGCCAAAACTCTTCATCGGCTGTAACATGAGACCCCCGCTTGTAGCTGTTTATCCCCGAAACAGGGTAGGCACTTGGCATGCGAATCGATACAAACCGGATACATTTTCAGATTCAGGAACCTGCAATGACTCAGTCGCAACGTTTGAAATACTCGATTCTGATCTCCCTGGTGGTGCTGGGGATCATGTTTGGCCTTTCCTGGTTGCAGAACACCGGCGTCATCAGTGAAAAAATGTTCCAGTACATCGCCATAGGCGTGGCGGTGATCGTGGTGGTCATCAATGGTGTGATGCGTCGCAAGGTCAAGCCCTGATCATTCGATCACTGGTTGCGCAGAATGGCAGCAGCCTGGGGATGCAGGCTGTAGCTTTTGTCGGGGTTGAGCACAATCACGCCTTCGCTGCACAAGCGCTTGAGCACTTCACGCACGCTTAGAAACGACAAGGGAATGTCCAGCTCCAGCAATTGGCTGTGCACGCCACGTACGCCCAGGCTGCAGTCGTTTTCGGCGGCAGTCAGCAGGGCATCGATGACTTTCAGGCGGATCAGGCTGGTTCGCAGGCCAAAGCCTTTGAGCAGGATTCTGATCCGATCGTTGCGGTGACGATCGGTACGCGGCTCGAATACGCCGACTGCCACGGAAGTACCCTTTGGCGCATTGCTACCGTCCGTTGGCAGTGGCGAGTTGTACATTGCAAAACTCCTTTTCAGAGCCTGATCAGGAAAAAGTGGGCGCTCTTACAAGACTAGACACATGAGCAGCGCAGATCATGAAGGCTCGAATGTAGAAAATTTGTCGCCATCGTGTGATCAACCTGTCAGTCCACGCGCCGATGCACGGTAAAAACCCTGAGTTTTTGATGTGAGCTTCGCCCCTACAGGGAGGCACGGTGCACGTGGGTAGCAGTATCCACAGGGTGCGTGAAAAAAGATCAAGACAAATACCGCCGTGCAGCGCAGATCCGCAGATCTGCGCGTTATGACGTGGGGATCAGGTTTCAGAGGTCGAAATGACCGGTACCGGGTCCAGTTGCCGGCCCATTTCGCAGATCAAAAAGGCAATGGAGTCGGCATTGTGCAAAATGACGTCGGTTCGGATATTCGAATCCTGCCCGTTCAAAAAAGCTTCCCGTGCCTTCTCCATGGTCTTGCTGCCAGTCAGCCGCAGGATGGCCTTGCCGACGTGATCAGAATCCGGAATCGAATCCAGGCTGATCCACGTTCGCAGACCACTGTTCCAGCGTGCGAACAGTTCCTCCTCTGGCGTTTCCATTGACAGGGCTACTCGCTGGAAGTCCATCTGATTCTGTTTCATGGCTGCGCCATAGGCGGTGGTCGATGCCACCAGATCGCTGAACGGCCGCCTGGCCTCAAGGTATGCAATGTCCACGGCCCCGGAAAACAAATGGGCGAATTCGTGTATCAGCGTGGCGGCCTGGCTGTGGCTGTCGACGTCGAAGGGTTGTGTCAAACAGGATTTGTACCAGTCCAGTTGTTGATCGAAGAATCGTTCCGTGAAATGCACATGGCGCTGTTGATCCTTGTCCAGGACAAACGCGACGAGGATGTCCTTCGGGTTCCGGTTTGAACCCACGATAAAGCGTTGTGAGTTCATCCAGTCTTCATCGGGGTCGACCAGCGCGTTACAGATGGGAACGATAGCCTGTTTGATTTTGTCGATCAGTGCATTGTCGAGCTGCCCGACATCAAAGAATTGTTTGAGGAAGGTATCAAGCCGTGTGCCTGGGACGAGTTTGCGCAGATGCACCAGGTTGTGCAGGCTGTTGAACGCGTAATAGCGAGCCATGTCGATGGCCTGCACGATCATGCGGGCTTTTTCAGGATGTTTGGCGCGGATTTCCTTCATCCCCCGGGCCTCGATGTTCAGAACATCCTGGGCAGCATGTGCATAAGCAAACTGATTGTGCATTTTCGAGAGGGCTTTGCCGAAGTGGACGGTGTGAGTGTCCGGGTCGATCGCCAGTTGCTTGTCAGATGTTGTGAGCAGCACGGGGCCTTCTTCCTGGCCTTTGATCATTCGCCAGACCGCCCCGGTCTTGTTCACGCCGTACACCTTGCCGGCGATAGGGGCGTAGGTTTTTCTGCTCGCCGCATCGAGGTAGGTGCCATCCGTGCGGTTTTTCGTCAGGTTCTTCAGTTCGACGGTGGTTTCGAACGGTTGCAGCCGCGTACGCAACGGTGCTGTCGAACGGACCTGCGACCAGGATTGCGCAATCACGGGGGTGGCAGCCGGCTCAGCGATGGTTTCACCGGTTGCCTGGGCGCTGTCGGCCCATCCTTCAAGCGATAACCGGCCCAACGTCACGATCTGCACCGCACCGGCAATAAAATACTGCAAGGCAGTTTTCCAGTGATGGTCCTGCAGGGCTTCAGCCGAGATTCGCGCGTCCTTGTAGGCATTCCACAGAAACTGTAGATACGCGAGTTTGCCCGGTAACAGCCCCGAGAAGAAATTGATTGCGGGGCTGAACAGGTGTTTGACAGCCTCCCAGTCCGACTGGCCCGAAACATGCGACTGGCTACCGAGCAATCGTGTCAGCAGTTGGGTGTTGTCATGGAAAAAGCGGCTGAGTACGTTGCCGCCGATGGGGTTGGACGCAAGAGTCATTTCGCTCAACTGGCCAATGGTGGATTCGAACAGGTTGCGAAACACGGTCTGCTCACTGTCTGGCAGGCGACGTATCAACATTTCCTGCAAGACTCCCGGCGTGTTGAACGCCGAGACCACGCTGGCCTCATTTTCAAACTCTACAAACGGTGAACCTGCGCGATGGTAGGGGGCATAGAGAATTTGTGGGCCTGTGTTGCCACCGCCAGGGCCAATCAGGTAAAGGCCCAGCGCTTTGACGGCGGCGGCGCCGGTTGTCTTGATCAGTTCCAGTGGCCGGACAATCGCATGTGCCCCCTGAACGGTAGTCCGGGCGATGGCGTCCGGCATGTCCAGTACCTGGCGAAGCAAATCGAAAGCACTACCGGACAGGCGTTGCCGCAGCTTGAGTTCGTGGGCGTGTTGCAGCAGTTGCCAGGGCAGCTGTTTGACGAAACGCAGCATTCGGCTTTCGACGTCAGCTGCTTGATTCGACAAATTGTCAGTGACCTGTCTGGCGTAGTTTTGCGCGAGGTTCAATGACAGCAACAGTTGACGGACAGCCGCCTGGTCCAGTCCGGCGGGCAGAGCTTGCAGGGTTGCCGAGCTGACTTTGAACCCGGTGCCCTGTGCGATGTTGACATGGTTCAGGGCGAACTCTGTGAGGCTCCTTGCGGGGCCGGCCAGGGCCAGGTCGGGGGTGATCTCGATGTTGTCGGGGTCCAGCGTTTGTGCAGGGAAGCGGCTGGCGAGCAATGACGTCAACGTCTCATGCACATGCGACTTGAGGGGTTTGATCCCGTGCAAATAGTCTTTGTCCTCATCAACGCTGTTGCGGTATTGCTCCAGCCATTCAAGGTGCTGACGCTGGTCTTCCAGCGGAGCCATTCCAAGCCAGGCGGGCAGGGACTGCTGCCGGCTGATCGCACGGGCAATCGAGGTGGCTCTTGGCAGGTTGGCGTTGAAGGCGGTTGTGGTCAGGCTTTTCAGGGCTTTTTTCTGCTTCGTTTCGCTCAGACCGAAGGTGCGTACGTGTTCGCAGCGAGCCAGAAAGTGTTCGATGGACGATTGCGCGACCCGCTCCAACACAGATCCTTCAATCAGCCGCAGCGGTCCCAGCGAATAACGTTGGTGAAAGACGCGCTGGGCCGGGGAGAGGTTGTCCAGCAGCGCCAGGCGTTGTCGTGGGTCGAGCAGGCGGCGGTTCAGTTCCAGCCGTGCACGATTGAGGGTGTCAAAGACTTCCAGGCCCTCGGCGGGTGTCCACAGGATCGACCTGCCGGAATGCGAGGCGTCGAGCCCGCCACGCTCGGTCATGAGCAGGCAATGGGCCAAGGGCAGGACATCGCCCTGAGCGGAGCACTCCAGCGTCAATGAATAGGCATCGGGCCGGAAGCCTTTGAGTGACAGACGGCTCTGCCGGTCTGTCTGATTCGGGTTGAATACCGTTTCGACAATGGCCCGGTCCGCATCCCGCAGTGTCGCGCTGAGCCTGCGCAGACTGGCCTCGCCCCGGATGCCGACGGAAAGCGCATGGGCCAGGTGAGGTTTCATGTTTTCCAGATATACCCGCTGCAGGGCCAGCGAAGCGAGCGGTTGCGCCGCAAAATCCGCGTTGATCAGTGTTTCGATGTCGCTGAAGGTCTTGGCGAAAGCTGCCGCGGTATCCGCCAGCACCGTGGAAGGATGCTGATCGCCGGTTAACACGGGCCGTGTGCTCCAGCGTCCGTCGGTCTCCAGTGTCAGCAGCCGTTCGCTGATCATCGAGCGGATATCCAGCGCCTTGTCGAAGAGGGCGTGGATGTTCACGTTGCCGTCACTGTGACGGTACACCTGCAGGGCATATTCCATGTTCTGCAGTTGCTTGCTGATGATGGCGTCGAAGAGCTTGGGGAAGATCGCGCCGGACATCACTTCCCCGGTCACATTCGGCCGGTCAAAACCGATGAAGCGCTGGCGTTCGTCCAGGCTCAGCAGGCCATAGAGTTCTTCCTCGTGCCCGGCCGTGCTGAACTTGCTCAGCACCGTATCGCACAAGTCCTGATAGTCCTTGAGCACCTGCAGGCCTTGGGTGGGTGTGTAGAGAAACGCATCGCGGGCGCTGACCATCAGTGAGCCGGCCAACTCGACATAGTTGGCCCGGTGCTCCCACAGGCGCACGGTTTCGACCGACATTGATGCGTTCGCCCGGCTGGCCGTCGAGATCAACGCATGCAAATCCTGGCCTTGCTCCGGGGTGATGATCCCGGCTTCGCGCTTGAGCAGCAGTTGCACTCGCGCCTGATCGGCGATGGCCCGGCCGAAGAATGCGCGACGCGATGCACCATCGACACTTGCTGCAGCCCAGAAACCTTCGAGCTGCCTGATCAACAGGCTGACGAGTTTGCGCGAGATCGTGGTGACGACGGCTTCCCAGAGTGGCTGGTCGGCTTTTTTTGAAGTTTTTTTCGGATGGGAAAACTCAGGGGACTGTCCGGACGGCCAACGCTGATGGCGATAGTGCAGGAGTACCGCGTCGCTCAGGGACAGGGAATTGACCCAGCGTCGGGTTGTGTTCTCGTCAATCGTTGCCAGATAGAAATTCACCTGAGTCTGGCGCTGGTCCAGACCGGGAAAAGCGGTAGCCAGCTGTTCACTGAGCAATGCCTCGAGCAGCGACGTCAGGGGCGGCAGCGCTTTGAGCTCATCGAGCAGGGCCTGGTCATTGAGTTGCTGATGGGTGAATAGGGTGTTGCGTTGGTCCTCGAACACGTCGCCTTCGATGGTTTGAAAGTCCACCCCGATGGTCACCGCCTCCACCACCGCCCTGCGTTGGGACAGCGCCATGAAGGCCAGCAGATTATCGTCTTCGTCGCCCGCTTCGAGTTGTTTCACCAGCTGTTCGGTCAGGGCCGAACGGTCAGTGAACTTCTGTATCCCGGCGTATGGGGTGTAGAGAATTACGCCGTTGTCATCGGGTGTCGCAGTCAGCAAAAAACTGCCGGCCAGCGCCAAACGCTCCAGTCCCGGTATTTTCAGCAGGATTCTTTTCGCCAGCATGGGCGGCGTCTGCTTATCGCGCAGTGCCTGGCTGGCCAGTTCGATATGGCTGAACCATTCGAAGTCCTTTTGCGTCAGCCCGTGGGTTTTGCCCAGTTCTCTCCAGCGGCCGCGCAACGTCAGTGCTTCGGGGAAAAACAGCGGAGTTTCAGGTGTAGACATCGTCGAGTCTCGTTCAAGGTGCCATTCAAGGGCGCTTGTGGATTGAGTTTCGAGACTAAAAGCCGGCGCGATGATGCAGACGGTAAATAGATAACGCACGGGCAGTAGGCATTCGTGATACGGATATCCTCATCGACCCTGAGCGAAAGGTTGACAGGTCGCTCGCCGCGCGTTGTTAATCGGCGGGTCTTTGTACGCTGTTGTTCCCTCCAATAATCAGTCTGGAGCTTCAGATGTCTGCGCCACACGATCACGCATCTACTGCGATCTCGTCACACCTGTCATTCGAAGCGCTGAGCGCTTTGCTCGAGAAGATTTTTCTGCGTCACGGCACGTCGGCCGATGTTGCCCGGGTACTTGCGCAAAACTGCGCCGGTGCCGAGCGCGACGGCGCGCACAGTCACGGGGTATTCCGGATTCCGGGTTATGTTTCGACGCTGCAAAGTGGCTGGGTCAATGGCCAGGCCGTTCCGGTGGTCGAAGATGTGGCTTCAGGGTTTGTGCGGGTCGATGCCGCTAACGGTTTTGCGCAACCGGCCCTGGCGGCGGCACGCGAGTTGCTGATACAGAAAGCCCGGAGTGCCGGCATCGCGGTGCTAGCAATCCGTAACTCGCACCATTTCGCTGCCTTGTGGCCGGATGTCGAGCCCTTCGCCGAAGAAGGCCTCGTGGCCTTGAGCGTGGTCAACAGCATGACCTGCGTGGTGCCCCACGGCGCCGACCGGCCGCTGTTCGGCACCAACCCGATTGCCTTCGCTGCGCCGCGGGCCGATGGCGCACCGATTGTCTTCGACCTGGCCACCAGTGCCATTGCCCATGGCGATGTGCAGATTGCCGCACGCGAGGGCAAACGCTTGCCGGCAGGGATGGGCGTGGACAGCCTCGGCCAGCCGACCACAGACCCGAAAGCGATTCTTGAGGGCGGTGCGTTGCTGCCTTTTGGCGGGCACAAGGGCTCGGCATTGTCGATGATGGTCGAGTTGCTCGCGGCGGCACTGACCGGCGGCAATTTTTCCTTCGAATTCGACTGGAACAACCATCCCGGCGCCAAGACGCCCTGGACTGGCCAATTGCTTATCGTGATCGACCCGAGCAAAGCGGTGGGGCAAAGTTTTGCCGAGCGCAGCCAGGAGCTGGTGCGGCAAATGCACGGTGTCGGCTTGAAGCGTTTGCCCGGTGACCGGCGTCACCATCAGCGCGCCAAATCACAGGTCAATGGCATCGAGCTGGATGCGCAGACGCTGGCGAACTTGCGGGAGCTGGCGGGGGAGTGATTCGAGGTAATGGCAAATAACGGCTAATTAACGCAACCCTCTGTGGGAGCGGGCTTGCCCGCGATGGCGGACCGTCAGTCAACAAAGATGTTGGATGTGATGGCCTCATCGCGGGCAAGCCCGCTCCCACAGGGTTCCGTGTTTGCCATGGATGCCCGCCGATATGGATTTCAGTGGCCTCGACTGCGGGCAAGGTCCAGTCGCGTACGCTGGTTGCAGCTATTTTCCCCGGGGAGGCCATCTTGCTGAAAAACCGGCGCAGGACATTTCGTCCTACAGTGTAAGATGTCGCCTATTTTACGCAGCAGGAAATTCCCATGAGCTTCAATCTGGCCGACAAACCCCTCGCCGAGCGCGCTGCGCTTGAAGACGAGAAATCCCGTCTGTTCGAACTCTGGCAAAACAACCTGGGCAAAGCCAAGGGCGAGGCCGCACGGTTGTTCGGCGAACGGGCCAAGCGCAAAGGCAAATGGGCCGAATGGGTGCGCGCCGAGCTGGATGGCATGTCGCCTCCGGAATTCGCCAACATGGTGCGCAGTGAAGTCAATCGCTTGATGGCCGCCAAGTAGGCGCTGCCGAAGGCTGCGATCTGTTGATCTTGATCTTGTTGCGCAGCAGTCGCCGAAAAGAAAACATCAAAAGATCGCAGCCTGCGGCAGCTCCTGCGAGAAACCGGCGACAATCGCTTCGCGCACTTTCAACACCACCGGGTCGAGCTGGATACTGGTGCGCCAGCCCAGCTCGATCGGGTAACGCGGCAACGCCAAAGGGCAGGGTAGCAACGCCAGCCCGCTGAGCGTTGCGATGCTTTGGGCGGCATGGGCCGGAATGGTCGCCACGGCCCGGCTACCTTTGAGCAAATGCGGCAACGCGGCAAAATGCGTGGTCGAGGCGCACACCCTTCGACTCAGCCCCAGCGCCGCCAATCCTTCATCGGTAATCCCGATAAAACCGCCGGACGACACCAGAATGTGTTCGCGGGCCACAAACTCCTCAAGACTGATGCCCTGCTGGCCCTGGACCAGGCTCGACGGGTCCACCAGGCACATATAGCCACCTTCCCCCAGCACCTGACGGCTGAGCAGCCGCTCGGCAAACCCGCCCGCGGTAATCGCCAGGTCAATGCTGCGCTCCAGCAACGCCTGGGCGACGATCTGGCTGTGGGTCTGGCGAAAAATCAACCGCAGTTTCGGCGCGCCACGGCCTATTTCCTCGATCAGCCGCCGGCCGTAGGCAATCTCGAAATCATCCGACATTCCCACGGTGACCGAGCGGCCTTCGTACTGTTGCGCGGCCGGATCGACCATCGCCAGGCTCTGCCGGCACTTGTTCAAGGCATCGCTGACCACCGGCTTGAGCTGATTGGCCTTGAGCGAGGGGGCCAGGCCGCGTCCGGTGCGCACGAACAGCTGATCGCCATACACCTCGCGCAACCGACGCAAGGCCGCGCTGACGGCCGATTGCGTCACGCCCAGGCGCAAGGCGGCACGGCTGGCGCTGGACTCTTCGTGCAGTGCTTCGAAGACTTTGAGCAGGTTGAGGTCGATGTCGGTGATATTCATTTGGCTCATATCATTCAGCAGTGAATCGGTCTTTATTGATGATCACGTGGCGCCGGAGAATGAGCAACACCTGATGCGAATGGAGTTTCCGAGATGCCCAAATCAATCGTTGCGGCCCTGCAAATCGGTGCCTTGCCCGATGGCAAGGCGCAAACACTGGAACAGATCCTGTCCTATGAAAACGCGATCATCGAATCCGGCGCCGGGTTGGTGGTGATGCCCGAAGCGCTTCTGGGTGGTTACCCCAAAGGAGAGGGCTTTGGCACGCAACTGGGCTATCGCCTGCCGGAAGGTCGCGAAGCCTTTGCCCGCTATTTTTCGAATGCCATTGACGTACCCGGCGCGGAAACCGAAGCGCTGGCAGCGCTATCCGCGCGCTCTGGGGCCAATCTGGTGATCGGCGTGATCGAGCGTGCCGGCAGCACCTTGTACTGCACCGCGCTGTACTTTGATCCGCAGGCCGGGCTGGTGGCCAAACACCGCAAGCTGATGCCCACCGGCACCGAGCGGCTGATCTGGGGCAAGGGTGATGGCTCGACCTTGCCGGTGATCGACAGCCAGGTCGGGCGCGTCGGCGCGGTGGTGTGCTGGGAAAACATGATGCCGCTGCTGCGCACGGCGATGTACGCCAAAGGCGTGGAGGTGTGGTGCGCGCCGACCGTGGACGAACGGGAGATGTGGCAGGTCAGCATGCGCCACATCGCCCATGAGGGGCGCTGTTTCGTGGTCAGTGCCTGTCAGGTCCAGGCATCGCCGCAGGCCCTGGGCCTGGACATCGCCAACTGGCCGGCGAATCGGCCGTTGATCGCCGGCGGCAGCGTGATCGTCGGTCCCATGGGCGACATCCTCGCCGGACCGTTGCGTGATAGCGCCGGTCTGCTCACTGCACAAATCGACACCGACGACCTGGTACGCGCCCGTTATGACTTTGACGTGGTTGGTCACTATGCCCGCCCGGATGCGTTCGAGCTGACCGTGGACGAGCGCGTCAAACCCGGGGTGCACTTCATCGCGTGATGCCCTGCGGGCTTTGGCCAAAACAGTCAGGCAACTTGATAACTTTGACCATTGCCCGCCACCCCGCGCAGAGCGAGTATTTCCCTGTTGATTACGGTTCCCCCCAACCTAATAAAAAACACAGAGGGATTCTGGCAATGCGCGATTACTTGTCTGCTACTTCTCAGTTCAATTATCAGCACACGGTCGATGCCGCACTCGCAGGCGACCTGACGGCCCTCAACGCCTGTATCGAATGCTGTGACCGGCATGCCTTGCCGGGTCGCATCGCGCTGTTCTGGGAAGGCCGCGACGGCAGCAGCGCGGCTTACACCTTCACCGAACTGCAGGACAAGGCCGCGCGCTTCGCCAATTTTCTGCTGGCCCAGGGTGTGAAAAAAGGCGACAAGGTCGCCGGCCTGTTGCCACGCAATATCGAACTTCTGATCACCGTGTTCGCCGCCTGGCGCATCGGCGCGGTGTATCAACCGCTGTTTACCGCGTTCGGTCCCAAAGCCATCGAACACCGCCTGAGCAGCTCTGGTGCCAAAGTGGTGGTCACCGATGGGGTGAACCGGCCGAAACTGGCCGAAGTCGCCGATTGCCCAACCACGGTGACCGTCACCGGCCCCAAAGGGCAGGGCCTGGTTCGCGGCGATTTCAGTTTCTGGGCCGAACTGGCCAACTATTCCGCCGACTGCGAGCCGGTGCTGCTGACCGGGGAAGATCCATTCCTGCTGATGTTCACCTCGGGCACCACCGGCCCGTCGAAAGCACTGTCGGTGCCGCTCAAGGCCATCGTTGCGTTCCAGAGCTACACCCGCGATGCGGTGGATCTGCGCCCGGAAGACGCGTTCTGGAACGTCGCCGATCCGGGTTGGGCCTACGGCATTTATTTCGGTGTCACGGGACCCATGTCCATGGGGCATCCGATCACCTTTTACGATGGCCCGTTCACCCTCGAAAGCACCTGCCGGGTGATCAACAAGTACGGGATCACCAACCTCACCGGTTCGCCGACGGCCTACCGTTTGCTGATTGCCGGCGGCGAAGAATTCGCCAGATCGATCAAGGGCAAGTTGCGTATCGTCAGCAGTGCCGGCGAGCCGCTGAATCCGGAAGTGATCCGCTGGTTCGCCGACAACCTCGGCGTGGTCATCCACGACCATTACGGCCAGACCGAACTGGGCATGGTGCTGTGCAATCACCACGGCCTTGAGCACCCGATTCACATGGGCGCCGCCGGATTTGCCTCACCGGGCCACCGCATTGTGGTACTGGATGACAACTACAAGGAACTGGGCATTGGCCTGCCGGGCATCCTGGCCATCGACCGCAGCCAATCGCCGATGTGCTGGTTCGCCGGCTACGAAGGCGGGCCGACCAAGGCCTTTGTCGGCAACTATTACCTCAGTGGCGACACCGTCGAATGGAACCCGGACGGCAGCATCAGCTTCGTCGGTCGCAGCGATGACGTGATCACCACCTCCGGCTACCGGGTCGGTCCGTTCGACGTGGAAAGTGCGCTGATCGAACACCCGGCCGTAGTCGAGGCCGCCGTGGTCGGCAAACCCGATCCGGAGCGCACCGAACTGGTCAAGGCCTTCGTCGTGCTCAACCCGCAATACCGCGCTGAACCTGCGCTCGCCGAAGAGCTGCGCCAGCACGTGCGCAAACGTCTGGCGGCGCACTCGTACCCCCGCGAAATCGAATTTGTCAGCGAATTGCCGAAAACCCCAAGCGGCAAATTGCAGCGCTTTATCTTGCGCAACCAGGAAGTCGCCAAGGCTCAAGAGGCCGCGGCGAAGAACGTTCCAGCTTGAATCCAGGGAAACAATGATGCAGATCGAGAACAAGATTTTTATCGTCACCGGTGGCGCTTCCGGCCTCGGTGCCGCCACCGCCGAGGTGCTGGTTGCCGCTGGCGCGAAAGTGATGCTGGTGGACATGAACGCCGAAGCCGTTGCAGCTCAGGCCCAGCGCCTTGGCGCGCACAGCGTGGTGGCAGACATCAGCAACGAAGCGGCGGCCGAAGCGGCCGTGCAGGCGACGGTCAAGGCCTTTGGCGGCCTCAATGGTCTGGTCAACTGCGCCGGCATCGTGCGTGGCGAGAAGATTCTCGGCAAGAACGGTCCACACGCGCTGGCCGGTTTCAGCCAAGTGATCAACGTCAACCTGATTGGCAGTTTCAACATGCTGCGTTTGGCAGCGGCGGCGATTGCCGAAACCGAAGCGGATGCCGACGGCGAGCGCGGCGTGATCATCAACACCGCGTCGGCTGCAGCTTACGACGGCCAGATTGGCCAGGCGGCCTACGCGGCGTCCAAGGGCGCGATTGTCAGCCTGACCTTGCCGGCGGCCCGGGAACTGGCGCGTTTCGGCATCCGTGTGATGACGATCGCCCCCGGCATCTTCGAAACGCCGATGATGGCTGGCATGACCCAGGAAGTCCGCGATTCCCTGGCCGCCGGCGTGCCGTTCCCGCCACGCCTTGGCAAACCGGCCGAGTACGCCGGGCTGGTCAGGCATATCATTGAAAACAGCATGCTCAATGGCGAGGTGATCCGTCTCGACGGTGCCTTGCGCATGGCCGCCAAGTAAGGAGGATTTGTCATGACTCTGTCCAACGATCCAATTGTTATCGTCAGCGCCGTCCGCACTCCGATGGGCGGTTTCCAGGGCGAACTGAAAAGCCTGACCGCGCCGCAACTCGGTGCGGCCGCCATCAAGGCCGCCGTCGAACGAGCCGGCGTTGCCAGTGATAGCGTCGATGAAGTGTTGTTCGGCTGCGTACTGCCGGCAGGCCTTGGCCAGGCGCCTGCACGTCAGGCGGCGCTGGGCGCGGGGCTGGATAGATCGACCCGCTGCACCACCCTGAACAAGATGTGTGGCTCGGGCATGGAAGCGGCGATTCTGGCCCACGATATGCTGCTGGCAGGCAGTGCCGACGTGGTGGTCGCCGGTGGCATGGAAAGCATGTCCAACGCGCCCTACCTGCTGGACCGCGCCCGTGCCGGTTACCGCATGGGCCATGGCCGGGTGCAGGACTCGATGTTCCTCGACGGCCTCGAAGACGCCTACGACAAGGGCCGCCTGATGGGCACCTTCGCCGAAGAATGCGCCGACACCAACAGCTTCAGCCGTGAAGCCCAGGACGCGTTCGCCATTGCCTCGACCACTCGCGCGCAGCAGGCGATCAAGGACGGCAGCTTCAAGGCCGAAATCGTCCCGCTGACCGTGACGGTCGGCAAAGAGCAGGTGGTGATCAGCAATGACGAGCAGCCACCAAAAGCCAGGCTGGACAAGATCGCTTCGTTGAAGCCGGCGTTCCGCGAAGGCGGCACGGTGACCGCGGCCAACTCCAGTTCGATCTCCGACGGTGCCGCCGCGCTGGTGCTGATGCGCCAGTCCCAGGCACAGAAGCTAGGCCTGAAACCCCTGGCGGTGATCCATGGCCACGCCGCGTTCGCTGACACCCCGGGCCTGTTCCCGGTGGCGCCAATCGGCGCGATCAAGAAGTTGATGAAGAAAACCGGCTGGTCGCTCAATGAGGTCGATCTGGTGGAAGTCAACGAAGCCTTCGCCGTGGTCGGCATGGCCGCGATGACTCATCTGGAAATCCCTCACGAGAAACTCAACGTGCACGGCGGTGCTTGCGCCCTCGGTCACCCGATCGGCGCGTCCGGTGCGCGGATTCTGGTGACCCTGCTTTCGGCCCTGCGCCAGAAAGGCTTGAAGCGTGGTGTCGCGGCGATTTGTATCGGCGGCGGTGAAGCGACGGCCATGGCCGTGGAATGCCTCTACTGAGGCTTTCGCAGTCCCTGTAGGAGCGAGCTTGCTCGCGATGGACGTTAACGATGACGCGGGGCGCCTGGATGAACGCGGTGTCCTGACGTTCTTCGTCGGATCGCCGCCCGGAGCAAGCTCGCTCCTACAGGGGGCAATTAAACTTTAAGGATTCACCATGATCCCCAATGACGACCAAACACAAATCCGCGACATGGCCCGGGACTTTGCCCAGGAACGGCTGAAACCGTTCGCCGCCGAATGGGATCGCGAGCACCGCTTTCCCAAGGAAGCCATCGGCGAGATGGCCGGGCTGGGCTTCTTCGGCATGCTGGTGCCGGAGCAGTGGGGCGGATGCGACACCGGTTACCTGGCCTACGCCATGGCCCTGGAAGAAATCGCCGCCGGTGATGGTGCCTGCTCGACGATCATGAGCGTGCACAACTCCGTGGGTTGTGTGCCGATCCTCAAGTACGGCAACGATGATCAGAAGGAGCGCTTCCTCAAACCGCTGGCCAGCGGTGCGATGCTCGGCGCTTTCGCCCTGACCGAACCCCAGGCCGGTTCCGACGCCAGCGGCCTGAAAACCCGTGCGCGCCTGGAAGGCGATCAGTACGTGCTCAACGGCTGCAAGCAGTTCATCACGTCCGGGCAGAATGCCGGGGTGGTGATCGTATTTGCGGTGACCGATCCGAGCGCTGGCAAACGCGGCATCAGCGCCTTTATCGTGCGGACCGACTCGCCGGGCTACACCGTTGCGCGGGTCGAAGACAAGCTCGGCCAGCATGCGTCCGACACCTGCCAGATCCTCTTCGAAGACGTGAAGGTGCCGGTGGCCAACCGTTTGGGCGAGGAGGGCGAAGGCTACAGGATTGCCCTGGCCAACCTTGAAGGCGGTCGCGTCGGCATCGCTTCGCAATCGGTGGGCATGGCCCGCGCCGCGTTCGAAGCGGCTCGTGACTACGCCCGTGAACGCGAAAGTTTCGGCAAGCCGATCATCGAGCACCAGGCCGTGGCCTTCCGCCTGGCGGACATGGCGACCCAGATCGCCGTAGCGCGGCAAATGGTGCACTACGCCGCCGCCCTGCGTGACAGCGGCCAGCCGGCCCTGGTCGAAGCGTCTATGGCCAAACTGTTCGCCTCGGAAATGGCCGAGAAGGTATGCTCCTCGGCGCTGCAAACCCTTGGCGGTTATGGCTACCTCAACGACTTCCCGCTGGAACGGATCTACCGCGACGTGCGGGTCTGCCAGATCTACGAAGGCACCAGCGATATTCAGCGCATGGTCATTTCGCGCAACCTCTAAATTGGAACACCGGTAGGAGCTGCCGCAGGCTGCGATCTTTTGACGTTGACTTTCAAGATCAAAAGATCGCAGCCTGCGGCAGCTCCTACGGGGATCTAGCCCTATGCAAAACAGGAGTTGTTTATGAGCTACGAAACGATTTTGCTGGAAACCCATGGCCGCGTAGGCCTGATCACCCTCAACCGTCCACAAGCGCTGAACGCGTTGAATGCGCAGATCGTCAGCGAACTGAACCAGGCCCTCGATGGCTTCGAGGCTGACTCGAACATCGGCTGCATCGTCCTGACCGGTTCGAAAAAAGCCTTTGCCGCCGGCGCCGACATCAAGGAAATGGCCGAGCTGACCTATCCGCAGATCTACATCGACGACCTGTTCAGCGACAGCGATCGCGTGGCCAACCGCCGCAAGCCGATCATCGCGGCGGTCAACGGTTTCGCCCTGGGTGGCGGCTGTGAACTGGCACTGATGTGCGACTTCATCCTGGCCGGCGACAACGCCAGGTTCGGTCAACCGGAAATCAACCTCGGCGTGCTGCCGGGCATGGGCGGCACCCAGCGCCTGACCCGCGCCGTGGGCAAGGCCAAGGCCATGGAAATGTGCCTGAGCGGCCGTTTGATCGATGCCGTGGAAGCGGAGCGTTGCGGCATCGTGGCGCGTATCGTGCCGAGCGATGAGCTGCTGGATGAAGCGCTGAAAGTCGCGGCATTGATCGCCAAGAAGTCGTTGCCGATTGCGATGATGGTCAAGGAAAGCGTCAACCGTGCCTTTGAAGTGAGCCTGGCCGAAGGCGTGCGCTTTGAGCGTCGAGTGTTCCATGCGGCATTTGCGACGCAGGATCAGAAGGAAGGGATGGCGGCGTTTATTGCCAAGCGCGAAGCCGAGTTCCAAGGCAAGTGATGTAGCGTTCTTGCGAGCCTCATCGCGAGCAGGTCGGACCGCCGCACCGTCGCTCCCACATTGGACCTCAGTGTTTATGAGATCCCTTGTAGGAGCGAGCCTGCTCGCGAAAAACCTGAGGGCACCGGGGCGATTCAGGTACCCCGCGTCATCGTTGACCTCCATCGCGAGCGAGCTCGCTCCTACAAGGCTTCACACCAGGTAGTTCTTCAGTTCCCGGGCGATCACCATCCGCTGAATCTCGCTCGACCCTTCGTAGATCTGCGTGATCCGCGCATCCCGGTAGTATTTTTCCACCGGATAATCTTCCAGGTACCCGTAACCGCCATGAATCTGAATGGCAGACGAGCAGACCTTTTCCGCCATTTCCGACGCAAACAGCTTGGCTTGTGAGGCCTCCGACAGGCAGGGTTTGCCGGCCGTGCGCAGGCGCGCGGCGTGCAGGATCATCAGTCGCGCCGCGTTGAGTTGCATGTGCATGTCGGCCAGCAAATTGGCGATGCTCTGGTGTTCATTGATCGTCTTGCCAAACTGCACCCGATCACGGGAGTAGGCCAGCGCCGCTTCGAACGCCGCGCGAGCGATGCCGAGTGCTTGAGCTGCGATGCCGATGCGGCCGCCTTCGAGGTTGGACAAGGCGATGGCCAGGCCCTTGCCGCGTTCGCCCAGCAGATTGGCCTCGGGGATGGTGCAGTCGTTCAGAGTGACCGCGCAGGTGTCGGAAGCGCGGATGCCCATCTTGTGTTCGGTGCGGTCGACGATAAAACCGGTGGTATCGGTCGGTACCAGGAACGCCGAGATGCCACGCTTGCCCAAATCCGGATCGGTCACGGCAAACACAATCGCCAGCTTGGCGCGCTTGCCGTTGCTGACGAATTGCTTGGCGCCGTTGATCACCCACTGGCCGTCGCGCAGTTCGGCGCGGGTGCGCAGGTTGTGTGCCTCGGAACCGGCCTGGGGTTCGGTCAGGCAGAAGCAGCCGATGACCTTGCCACTGGCCAGGTCCGCCAGCCAGGTCTGTTTCTGCTCTTCGCTGCCGTAGTTCATCACAGGTCCGCAGCCGACGGAGTTGTGGATGCTCATGAAGGCGCCGGTAGCACCGTCGCCGGCGGAGATTTCTTCCACGGCCAGGGCGTAGGCGACGTAGTCGACATAGGTGCCGCCCCATTCCTCGGGGACCACCATGCCCAGCAAGCCCAGTTCGCCCATCTTGGCCACCAGACCGTCATCGATCCAGCCGGCCTTTTCCCAGGCCTGGGCATGGGGCGCGATTTCGCCACGGGCAAAATCCCGGGCCATGTCGCGGATCATGACTTGCTCTTCGCTCAATTCGATATCGTGCATGGTTCAGCTCTCGCTCTGGTCAAACCCGCTGAAGAAGCTCGCCACGTGTTCGGCGTCCAGCGCCTCTAGGGTGGGCGGGTTCCAGCGGGGTGTCTTGTCTTTGTCGATCAGCAAGGCGCGCACGCCTTCGATCAGGTCGCCGCGCTCGAACCACTGGCGGTCCAGATGCAGCTCAAGGGCGAAACATTGCTCAAGGGGCAGCTCGCGTCCGCGACGGAGCATTTCCAGGGTCACGGCCATGGCCAGCGGTGAGCGGGTTTCCAGCAGGTTGGCGGTGGTGACGGCCCACTCATGGCTGTCGGCGACCGTGACCTGGCGCAGTTGCTCCACAATACTCGGCACATCGGGTTGGGCGAAGAAGTGGTCGATGGCCGGGCGCAACGTCGCCAGTGGCGCGTCAGGCAGTTGCTGCACCGCGAACTTCGCCAACAGGCCTTGCAGGTCCTTGAGCGGCGTGTCGTGCCATTCGAGCTGGTCAAGTTTCTCGTCCAGGGCGCGCAGTTTGTCGCTCTCCAGGTACCAGTCCGCCAGCCCGCAATACAGCGCATCGGCAGCGCGGATTTGTACGCCACTGACGCCGAGGTAAATCCCCAGTTCGCCGGGAATGCGCGGCAGGAAGTAGCTGCCGCCGACGTCGGGGAAGTAGCCGATGCCGACTTCCGGCATCGCCAGACGGCTTTTCTCGGTGACCACGCGCAGGTCCGCGCCTTGCACCAGGCCCATGCCCCCGCCGAGGACAAAACCGTCCATCAGGGCCAGCACCGGTTTGCGGTAGTGGTGGATCGCGAGGTCGAGGGCGTATTCCTCGACGAAGAAATCTTCGTGCAGGGTGTCGCCGTTTTTGAAACTGTCATACAGCGAGCGTATGTCGCCGCCGGCGCAGAAGGCTTTTTCCCCGGCACCGCGCAAGACCACGGCATGCACTTGCGAATCCTGGGCCCAGGCGTCGAGCTGGCGGTGCAGGTTGCGCACCATGTCCAGGGTGAGGGCATTGAGGCCGGTGGGGCGGTTGAGGGTCAGATGACCAATGTGGTTGCGCACTTCGGCCAGCACTTCGTTTTGCATGGCATCCAGGAACTGCGCCCCCTTCGATGAAACCTGAGCAGTCATCACTAACTCCCTGCTTTTATTGTCTTTATCGAGATGCTCGCGCGCGAGCGATGACGGATCGTATCAGTGCAAATTTGCCTTGTACAACCCGGATAAGTGCAGGTTATCTGTGCATTTTTGCATGGTGATGACCGGCACTGTTTCAGCGTAGACCAACGCGTATTCAGGCAAACGCCGCGAGCAGATCCTCTTCGAACGCCTTCTGCGCATCGCCGGCCACCTGAGCCCGGTGCCGGGCCAGATGAAACGCGACATCGAAACTCATGTCGCCGCGACGCACGGCCCTGAGCAAACCTTTGTCTTCCCAGCCACGGGCAAAGTGGCTGGGCAAATAACCGACATGCTTGCCGGAAAGGATGAAGGCGAGGGTGCCTTCGACTTGTTCGGAGCGCGCCGAACACAACTTGCCCTGGAAGGGTTCGTCACTGCGCAGGAACCGGTAGGGGTGATCGACCCGGTCGCAGGCCTGCAGATCCTGATCTTCGGGGGCCGGGTTAGTGAACAGCGGATGGCCGGGGGCGCAATACAGATGCTGGGTTTCAATGAATAACTGGCGGTAGTCAAACGCACTTTGTACTTGCGAGAAGTAGCCGATGGCCAGGTCCAGCCGCTGTTGCAGCAGCAGGCGTTCCATCTCGCCGGGCATGGCGCTGATCAGCTCGATACGCACTGACTCGTCCCGCTCACGGAAGCGCCGGATTGCTTCGGCCACCCGTTGCAGCACCGATTGATCCAGGGCTTCGGACAGGCCCAGACGCACTTCGCCGATCAAGCGTCCGGCCACGCCGTTGGATTGATGACGGAAGGCTTCGATGGACTCGAACAGTCCACGGGTGGCGCTGAGCAATTGCTCGCCCTTGGGAGTGATCTTGAATCCGCCCTTGCCGCGACTGCACAAGCGATAGCCAAGGCGGGTTTCCAGTTTGGCCATTTGCTGGCTGATGCTCGACTGGCTCAACCCCAACTCGCCCTGGGCTGCGCTGAAGCCGCCGCACTCCACCACGCTGACGAACAACCGCAATAATTGCAGATCCAGATCATGCAGTTGGCCGAGCATCAAACATTACTCCGTCATAAAGTCAGGTTAATTAACTTGATATTTCACCAATGTATCCGACGATGCATCCTGCAACCACTTCTTCTGGTCAGGTGTTCGTCATGGCTCCCATGTTCAAGCTGTGTTTGCCCGCGCTGTTGCTCGTCGTTGCCGCTTCGGCCCAGGCCGAGGACAAGGTGGTCAATCTGTACAGTTGGGCCGATTACGTCGCCCCCGAAACCCTGCAACGGTTCGAGCAGGAGACGGGCATCCATGTGCGCTACGACACCTTCGACGCGCCGGAGGTACTGGAAACCAAGCTGCTCACCGGTGGCAGCGGGTACGACGTGGTCGTCCCGTCGTCCAGTGTGCTGGCGCGCGGCCTGGCGGCAGGTGCGCTCAAGGCCATCCCCCATGAAGGCCTGAAGGGCTACGCCAATCTTGATCCCGACCTGTTGGAAAAGATGGCCGCGGTCGATCCCGGTAATCGCTATGGCGTGCCCTATACCTGGGACTGGGGATGAATGTCGAGGAGGTGAAGAAACGCCTGCCGAATGCACCGCTCAACAGCCTGGACCTGCTGTTCAAGCCGGAATACGCCAGCAAGCTGAAGGACTGTGGCATCGCGGTCATTGATTCACCACAGGAAGTGATCGGCCTGGCCCTGCATTATCTGGGCAAGGATCCGTACAGCACCGACAAGAGTGATCTCGACGCGGCCCAAACGCTATTGCATCAGTTGCAACCCTCGGTGCTTTACGTTGCCAGTGGGCGACAGATCAACGATCTGGCCAATGGCAGCATCTGCCTTGCGCTGACCTACAACGGTGACGCCAGCATGGCCGCCGACCAGGCACGCAAGGCCAACAAGCCCTATGAAATCGCCTACCGGATTCCCAGGGAAGGCACCATCGTGTGGCAGGACAACCTGGCGATCCCCAAGGACGCGCCACACCCCGAGGCTGCCCGCCAGTTCATCGAATTCATGTTGCGCCCCGAGTCCGTCGCGGCGCTGACCAACACGCTGTTTTTTGCCACCGCCAACCAGGCCGCCACGCCGCTGGTGGATGAGGCCGTGCGCACCGATCCGGACATTTACCCACCCGCCGATGTGCGTGAGCGGCTGTACGCCGACCGCAGCATGAGCCTCAAGGACATGCGCCAGCGCACCCGCTTGTGGACCACTTTCCGTAGCCGCCAATAACTGGAACTGAAGGAGCCTTCAATGGACGCCCCTGTGCAAAACGATCAAGCCATCACCCGTGACAGCCTTTACGGCACGGCCGCCGAAAGTACCTACGGCGGCATCACCAGTTTCATGCGTCGGCGCTACAGCCGCGACTTGCGCGGGGTCGATGTGGCGGTCAGTGGTGTGCCGTTCGATACGGCCACCAGCAACCGCCCCGGCGCACGCTTCGGACCACGTGGCATTCGTGCGGCCTCGACCGGCATTGCCTGGGAACGGCACTGGCCATGGACCTTCGACCCGTTCGATCACCTGGCGGTGATCGACTACGGCGATTGCGATTTCGATTACGGCTCACCGCAGTCGACACCTGAAATGATTGAGGCCCACGCCGAGCGAATCCTCAATGCCGACACGGCGATGCTGACTTTTGGTGGCGACCATTTCATCACCTATCCGCTGCTCAAGGCCCATGCCCGCAAGCACGGGGCGTTGTCGCTGATCCACTTCGACGCCCACAGCGACACCTGGCCGGACGAAGAAGGCAAGCGCATCGACCACGGCACCATGTTCTGGCACGCGGCCAGGGAAGGGCTGGTCGATCCGTCACGCTCGGTACAAATCGGCTTGCGCACCACCAACGATGATCATCAAGGCTTTCAAGTGCTCGACGCGCGGCAGGTGCATCGCCGTGGCTGCGAGGCGATTGTCGAGGCGATTCGGGCGCGGGTCGGCGACAACCCGGTGTACCTGACTTTTGACATCGACTGCCTCGATCCGGCGTTCGCTCCGGGCACCGGAACCCCCGTGTGCGGCGGCTTGAGCACGGTGCAGGCGCTGGAGATTCTCGGCGGTCTGCGCGGGATCAATCTGGTGGGCATGGACGTGGTGGAAGTGGCGCCGGTCTATGACAGCGCGGAGATCACGTCACTGGCGGCGGCGACGCTGGCGATGGAAATGCTGTGTCTGTATGCGGCAAAACATAAGGTCGATCGGTAAACGCCGACCCCCTGTGGGAGCGAGCCTGCTCGCGAAAGCGGTGTGTCAGTTGGTGCAGCGGTAGACTGACACTCCCCATTCGCGAGCAGGCTCGCTTGTATGTTTAGACTTGAAGGGGTGGGTGTCAGGCCACTGGAACGAATGGCAGGTCAAGGATCTGGCCACCACTGAACCGCGCAAACGAACCGGAAATAGATTCGTGCGGCTGGCGTGGTGACGCGGTGGGGTGGGGTGCAGCGGCGATGACGCTCAGGTTATTGCGTACATTCAGATAGCCGATATCGCGAGCATCGGCGACTGTCAGGGCGGCGGGTTTCACCATCCCTGTTCCATGAACACTCGCCAGAGCGACAACGGCCAGCAAACATATACTCAATACCAAACGCTTCACTGGTTTCTTCCTTGGGGTCCGACGCTGCGAGTTTCGATACACGATCGTCTTGCGGGCGTTAATCCGCTTTCACGTCCAGGACGCATTCCATGGCACCGCTCTGCAGCGTGCGCTGTTTTCTGAGAACGACTTCAAGCGCAAGGTCAACGGGCAGTACGGGAACGCCGGTGCCGAGAAAGATCGGAATGGTGGTGATGAACAGCTGCTGCAATTCCCCGGCGTCAGCAAAACAGGCTGCCGTTTTGCCGCCACCGACCAGCCAGACATTCTTGCCCTTCGCCGCTTGCCTGGCCCTGGCCGCGATGGCTTCGGCATCACCGCGTACGAAGGTGATATCCAGGTTGGCGGGGACTGACCGATTCCGGTTGCTCATGACAAAGGCGGGCACATCCTGATAGGGCCAGTCATCAGGAGCGTTCGACATGATCCAGTCATAGGTCTGTGACCCCATGACCACCGCTCCGACCGTCTGATAAAAATCATCATAGGGTGTTGCGTCATCCCCCAGCGCAAAGTTCTCCAGCCAATCGAGTTTGTGTTGTTGAGTGGCAATATAACCATCCAGGGTGGCAGCTACGTAATAGATCAGAGTCGACATGGGTTTTCCTTGTAATCATGCAGGTGGGAAATGACCCATAAATAAAGAGCCCCTCTGGAAAGTGGTGAGGGGCGATGGTGATCATTTATTTCGGGTAGGCGAAGATAATGCCGTTTTCACTTGGTAGGCGCTTTATTTTGTTGCGCTGTATACCATCTACTTGGTAATGGGATAAGCGTTTTTACTTGTGGTGCTGGTGCGGGGAAGCAGCGGAGCTTTATATCTCATGCAGCTTGTGAAGTGTCCTTGACTACAAGATGCGGTTGAATTTTTAACTTTGAATTTTAGGCGTCGTGCGGCTGTTGCAGTTGGATTTATGATTGACTATTTAGATTGCAAATCAAATGATAAGAAAGTAACAAAATATTGCGATGGTCCAAAGGTGTGGGTGGGGAGCCAACTTTTATGAATGATCTGTAGGAATGTTCTGAAGAAGCCCAGCATCAAAAAAATAAGTTCTGGAAATACGTGGGCTCCAGACAGGTATTGTGCAAAATAGAGGGTTTGTTCAGAGTCTCCCTAAGCCACGCCAGACTATATAAAAGTAGAGTTAGGAGACTAGTCAGGGGGGGCGGATGTTGTTTGCCTGATGGTGGCTGCTTATTTTATTTTTATTTTTATTTTAATTATATGGGGTGGGTTTAGCTACTAAGGTCCGTAATGGATGACTATTGATATATGGATGCATAAATAATGCCTAGCGTTTTTTCTGACGGAAAAGGGAATGGAAATCCAGGTTTTGTGCATGTGTTCAGTCGTATTACGCCGACTTATGTAGAGAAGTGCGGTACCAAACTGAGCCAGGCCCATGATGAATGCTGCGAATATTGAGCCTGCTCGCGATGACGGTCTTGCATTCAACATCTCTGTTGGCTGACAGGTCCTCATCGCGAGCAGGCTCCCCCACAGTTTTGATGGGTGTCAGGCCACCGGAATGATTGGCAGGTCGAGGATCTGACCACCGCTGAAGCGCGCGGATGAACCGCTGATGGATTCATGCGGCACGCCTTTGGCCACATCACTGACGCCATCGAGTCGTGCCAGTTGCTCAGTACCCAACTGCACATTCAACGCGCCCAACGTGGCGTCCAGCTGTTCACGAGTCCGGGAACCGAGGATCGGAATCAGCGCGGTGGTCGAGCGTTTGGCCTGTTCCCGCAGCCAGGCAATGGCCACGTGAGTCGGGCTGGCGTCCAGTTCTGCGGCAACGCTGATCAAGGCGTCGAGCAGGGCAGTTTCGCGGGCGCTTTTTTCGGCGTGAATCAGTACGCCGAGCTTGTTCGCGCGGTTGTCCCCTTCAGTGTTGCGGTATTTCCCGGTCAGGAAGCCACCACCCAGCGGCGACCACAACGTCGCGGCCAGGCCCAGGGCTTCGGCCATCGGCAGTTGTTCGCGCTCAGCGGTGCGTTCGGCGAGGCTGTACTCGACCTGGATCGCAGCAATCGGTGCAAAGCCACGTATCTGCGCCAGCAGGTCGGCGCGGGCGATGCGCCACGCAGGGAAGTTCGACAGCCCGGCGTAATGAATCTTGCCGGCACTGACCAGGTCGTCGAAGCCGCGCAGGATCTCCTCCATGGGCGTGACGCCATCGCTCATGTGGGCCCAGAACAGGTCGATATGATCGGTCTTCAGGCGTTTAAGGCTTTCTTCGACGGCGCGCACCATGTTCTTGCGACTGTTGCCAGTGTGGGAAATGCCGGCGGCGGGTGTAGTCCCGAGGGTGTATTTGGTGGCGATGACCAGGCTATCCCGTTCTGCGGCGATGAATTCGCTGAGCATGGCCTCGGACTGCCCGCCCTGATAGCCGTTGGCGGTATCGATGAAGTTGCCGCCGGCCTCCCGATAACCCTCAAAAATGCGTTTTGCTTCGTCACGCTCGGCGCCATGGCCCCAACCGGTCCCGAAATTACCGGCACCCAGCGCCAGTTCGGAAACACGCAAGCCGGTTTTACGACCGAAGACTTTGTAATGCATGGGATGACTCCAGGGGGCTGGCGACAGGATTTAATAGATTGTTTGCGACATCTATAAAATATGATGGTAGTAATCTAATGCGTCAAGGTGCTTTTCCTTCCTGCACAAAACCGCCGATCACCGGTCGCGTTTTCCATGCGCAATGGCATACTGCCGCCCATGACTATCGATTCCCCCTTAAGCGCCTGGCAGCACGCCATCGAACAAAAGGGCTTCGTCCAGGACGAGGCTCAGGAATATGCCGTGTGGGCGCTGCAAAAATGCCACGAAGCGCTGCATGAAGGCCGTTCGCCCATTTCCGGCGTATACCTGTGGGGGCCGGTGGGGCGGGGTAAAACCTGGTTGATGGACCAGTTCTACCAAAACCTGCGGGTACCGGCGCGGCGCCAGCACTTTCACCACTTCATGGGCTGGGTGCACCAACGCTCGTTTCAACTGACCGGCACCGCCGATCCGCTCAAGGCGCTGGCTCGTGAATTGGCCGAAGAAGTGCGCGTGCTGTGTTTCGACGAGCTGTTCGTCAATGACATCGGCGACGCGATCATTCTCGGGCGCCTGTTTCAGGTGATGTTCGAGCAGGGCGTGGTGGTGGTCTGCACCTCCAATCTGCCGCCGGACCAGTTGTACGCCGACGGATTCAATCGTGACCGCTTCCTGCCTGCCATTGCGGCGATCAAGCAGCATATGCAAGTGATTGCAGTGGATGGCGGGGAAGACCATCGCCTGCATCCGGGTGCCGGATCGCAACGTTATTGGGTGGCAGACCCCGATAAACCCGGCGCTTTGGGTGAAGTGTTCCAGACGTTGAGCGTTGGCCAGTCGGTATCGAGTGAGTCGGTCAGGGTCGGTTACCGTTCCCTTGAGGTGATCAAGGCCAGCCCGGCCGTGCTCTGGACCCGTTACGCCGCGCTGTGCGAGCAACCCTTCGCGGCCATGGACTTCATCGCCCTGTGCGATACCTACAGCGCTATTCTGTTGAGTGAGGTGCCCAACCTCAGCGCGCAGAAACGCACCGGGCGCATTGCCCGTGGCACCGAGGACGGTGTCGAGCGGGTGGAAGCGGGGGACCGCGAGTTGCCGCAGCTGTCGGTGCATGACGACGGTGTGCGACGCTTCATCGCCCTGGTGGACGAATGCTACGACCGCAAGGTTCCGCTGTACCTTGAAGCGCGGGTGCCAATGGCCTCGCTTTACACCGAGGGATATCTGGAGTTTCCGTTCCGCCGCACCTTCAGTCGATTACAGGAAATGCAACTGCAACGGTTTGCCGAAGTTTGATCGGGATTTGATCGGGAGCAGCGAACATGAATCAGCCCCTGTCGCACCATCTGCTGACCATGGCCTATCAGAACGCCTGGGCCAATCACAGACTGGCCAAGGCCTGCTGTCAGTTGAGCCCGCAGGAACTGAGTGCACCCCGGGTCAGTTTCTTCCCGACTATCCGCGCCACCCTCAACCACATCCTCACCTGTGACTGGTTTTATGTGGACGCCCTGGAGCGCGAACTGCGCGGTGACGATCCGCATCCCGATTGCCAGGTGTTTTTCAAGGAGGACGAACCCTGTCTCGTGGCGCCGGACCTCGTTCGCGAACAGGCCCACGTCGACCGCCGGCTGATCGCCTACTGTGAGCAGATGCGCGACGCCGACCTCGGCAAAATCGTGACCATCGCCCGCGACACCCCGCAGCACGACAGCCGTTTGCGCCTGCTGTCCCATTTGTTCGAACACCAGATCCATCATCGAGGACAGGTTCACGCCATGCTCAGTGGCACTTCGGTCAAGCCACCGCAACTCGACGAGTTTTTCTGTGCCGGTGAGTCGCACTTGCGGGCGGAGGATTTTGCCGAGCTGGGATGGACCGAAGCCTTGATCTGGGGCGCTTGAGCGCCAAAAGATTTCCTCGGCTGCGATTGTCGTTGGCACGGTGCTCGCGCTATGGTCAGCGCGCACTTCAGCGTGAAATACATGCTGGAGGCTACTTCATGTGTGATCGAGGATGGAAATGGACTCCGCAGAAATTCTTGTGCTTCAGGCCAGTTACACCAATCCGGTGCACGCCGAGGCTATTTGTCTGGTGTTGAACCACTACGCCGAGGACCCGATGGGGGGCGGCCAGCCGTTGCCAGCCCATGTACTGGCGCAACTCCCGGCAGAGCTCGCCCGGCGTCCCCACGCTTTCAGTGTGCTGGCCTTTGTCGGGGGCGAGCCGGCCGGGCTGGTCAATTGCTTCGAGGGGTTTTCCACCTTTGCCTGCCGGCCGCTGGTCAATGTGCACGACGTGTCGGTGGTGAAAAAATTTCGCGGCTTGGGCTTGAGCCAGAAGATGCTGCAAAAGGTCGAGGACATCGCCCGTCAACGTGGCTGCTGCAAGCTCACCCTGGAAGTGCTGGAAGGCAATGCCGTGGCGCAGGGTTCCTATGAAAAAGCCGGTTTCGCTGCTGGCATGTTCGACCCGGCCCACGGACGGATGCTGTTCTGGACCAAGAACCTCTGACTCGACAGGCAAAGAAAGGGCGTCCATCAGGACGCCCGACAGTCTTCTGTGACCCTAGGGGGCGCAGTCAGAAGTCCATGGATCATTTCGGTCTGTAGGTTTCAGTCATTTGTGCGGTTTGATCGTCGGGCACCCGCAGCTCAGTGCTTTGGATGGGGTGGCCCAAGGCTTGTTGCTGGGCCAGTCGCAGGCTTTCGTAGTAATAGCGCATGCGTTCGGCTCCACCTTCGGCAAAAGCGCTGGCGGAGCCCAAAGCCATCAGGCCGGCGAGGATCAATGTGGTGCGTTTCATGGTGTGCCTCCCACTGAAGTTGTCGGATGCCTTTCGTCCATGAATCAATGAAGCAGTGTCGAAATGGCATTATCCGCTGATTCGATTAAATAGAAATCAGCTTCACCAACAGTCTTCTTTGCCGAGGGTGGCAGGGCGTGAGCCGGTGCGGAAGCAGTGCAGACTGCTCCCGCTTGAAAGGAGGGGTCAGGCGAGTGGGGCGCGTTGCGTCACAGCCAGGGGCTGCACCTGATTGGCTTGCAGCCGCAGTCGCAACTGCGCCAGCTCCTGCTTCAATTGATCGCGTTCGTCCTTCAACTGGCGCAATTCATCGCGACGGATAGTGACGTAAAGGGTTTGTGCTGGCAGTGCGGTGTGTACTGTGCCCATTGCTCACCTCGCAAATGGCGTGTCTCAACTGTAGAACCGCCTCGAAAACAACGGCTGATCTACTATCGGCGCCAATTTTGATTTCTTTTGCCCCTGAAGGGAACTTTTTTATTTTTCATGGTCGTTGTGTCTTCGGCTTGATTCCCGACGTTATCCATCAGGATCGGGCACAATGCCCGGAAACTTCACGCCAACGCTCTGGACTAACCTCATGAGTCGCGTTGGGCTATAACCTTTGACACACTTTTATTTGTAGTAGGGAGCATCAGCACATGCAACTCGGGATTATTGGACTGGGCCGCATGGGCGGCAATATTGCGCGGCGCCTGATGCTCAACGGGCACACCACCGTTGTTTTTGACCGCAATAACGCCTTTGTCGAAGCCCTGGCCACAGAAGGCTCCACGGGCGTCACCGATCTGCCAGCGCTGGTCGCTGGCCTGGACAGGCCGCGTGCGGTCTGGGTCATGCTGCCGGCTGGCGCACCGACCGAAGAAACCATCGACACCCTGAGCACCTTGCTCGAAGCCGGCGACACCATCATCGACGGCGGCAACACCTTCTATAAGGACGATATCCGCCGGGCGAAAACCCTGTCGGAAAAAGGCCTGCACTACATCGACGTCGGTACCTCCGGTGGCGTCTGGGGCCTGGAGCGCGGTTACTGCATGATGATCGGCGGCGATGCCGAGACCGTTAAGCGCCTCGACCCGCTGTTCGCAACCCTGGCCCCGGGCCTGGGCGACATTCCGCGCACCAGGGACCGCAAGTCCGACGACGATCGTGCCGAGCGTGGCTACATTCACGCCGGTCCCGCTGGCGCCGGGCATTTCGTGAAGATGATTCACAATGGCATCGAGTACGGAATGATGCAGGCCTTTGCCGAAGGCTTCGACATCCTGCAAACCAAAAACAGCGAGAACCTGGCGCCAGACCAGCGTTTCGATCTGAACGTCGCCGACATCGCCGAAGTCTGGCGTCGTGGCAGCGTGGTGTCCTCGTGGTTGCTCGACCTGACTGCCGACGCCCTGGCCAGCGATCCAAAGCTCGACGGTTACTCCGGGTCCGTGGCCGACAGCGGTGAAGGACAATGGACTATCGAAGCCGCCATGGAGCAAGCGGTACCGGTGCCGGTGCTGTCGAATTCGCTATTCTCCCGCTACCGCTCGCGTGGGCAAGGGACCTTTGGCGACAAGGTTCTCTCGGCCCAGCGCTTCGGCTTCGGCGGCCATGTGGAGACCTCGAAAAAATGACCCATGCGATCCGCAGGAAGTCCAAGGCTGAACCCGCACCACCAACGACGCTGTTCCTGTTCGGCGCCCATGGTGACCTGGTCAAGCGTCTGTTGGTGCCGGCGCTGTATAACCTCAAGCGCAACGGGCTACTCGGGGATGGACTGCGGATCATCGGCGTTGACCACAACGCCATCAGCGATGAAGGTTTTGCGCAAAAGCTCGAAGACTTCATTCGAAACGAGATGGCTGGCAAGGGTGACCACACCCTTGATCCAGCGCTCTGGTCCAGGCTCGCCAAAGGCATCAGCTACGTCCAGGGCGATTTCCTGGACGACAGCACTTATCAAGCGCTGGCGGCGAAAATCGCCGACAGCGGAACCGGCAATGCGGTGTTCTACCTGGCCACCGCTCCGCGATTCTTCAGTGAAGTGGCACGCCGCCTCGGTACCGCCGGCTTGCTGGAGGAGACCCCCGAGGCGTTCAGAAGGGTCGTGATCGAAAAGCCCTTTGGCTCCGACCTGCAAACGGCCGAGGCCTTGAACGCCTGCCTGCTCAAGGTGATGACGGAAAAGCAGATCTACCGGATCGATCATTACCTGGGCAAGGAAACCGTGCAGAACATTCTGGTCAGCCGTTTTTCCAACAGCCTGTTCGAAGCGTTCTGGAACAATCACTACATCGATCACGTGCAGATCACCGCCGCCGAAACCGTCGGCGTGGAAACCCGTGGCAGTTTTTACGAGCACACCGGCGCCCTGCGGGACATGGTGCCCAATCACCTGTTCCAGCTGCTGGCGATGGTGGCGATGGAACCACCCGCTGCGTTTGGCGCCGATGCGGTGCGCGGCGAGAAAGCCAAGGTCGTCGGCGCGATCAGGCCCTGGACGGTGGAGGAGGCCCGTGCCAACTCGGTGCGCGGTCAATACACTGCAGGTCAGATCGACGGCAAGGCACTGCCGGGCTATCGCCAGGAAGACAAGGTCGCACCCGACAGCAATACCGAAACCTATGTGGCCCTCAAGGTCATGATCGACAACTGGCGCTGGGTCGGCGTGCCGTTCTACCTGCGTACCGGTAAACGCATGAGCGTGCGTGACACCGAGATCGTCATCTGTTTCAAACCGGCACCCTATGCGCAGTTCCGCGATACCGAGGTCGACGAGTTGCAGCCGACCTATTTGCGCATTCAGATCCAGCCCAACGAAGGCATGTGGTTCGACCTGTTGGCCAAGCGTCCCGGTCAGGCCCTGAAGATGGACAACATCGAGCTGGGGTTTGCCTATAAGGACTTCTTCGAGATGCAGCCGTCCACCGGCTACGAAACCCTGATCTACGATTGCCTGACGGGCGATCAGACTCTGTTCCAGCGCGCCGACAACATCGAGAACGGCTGGCGCGCGGTGCAACCGTTCCTGGATGCCTGGCAGCAGGATTCCAGCGTGCGGGGCTATGCCGCCGGGGAAAACGGCCCCAAGGCCGGCGAAGAGTTGCTCACCCGTGACGGTCGCGTCTGGCACCGGCTCGGATAACACTGATCTCCTGTGGGAGCGAGCTTGCTCGCGATGGCGGCGGCACATTCAACATCCCTGTGTCTGACAGACCGCTATCGCGAGCAAGCTCGCTCCCACAGGGGCGGTGAGTTACAGCCAGTAGCTCACCGCATACCACCCGAGCAGGCCCATCACTACGGTGTACGGCAACGCCATCCAGACCATCCGCCCGTAAGACAGGCGCACCAGCGGTGCGATCGCCGAAGTCAGCAGGAACAGGAACGCCGCCTGACCATTCGGAGTCGCCACGCTAGGCAGGTTGGTACCGGTATTGATCGCAATGGCCAGCGTCTCGAAATGCTCACGGGTCATCTCACCCGCCATGAAGGCGCGCTTCACTTCGGTGATGTAGATGGTTGCCACGAACACGTTGTCGCTGATGGCGGACAGCAGGCCGTTGGCGATGAACAGCATACCCGGCTGTTGGTCCGCCGGCAGTGCCAGCACCCAGTGGATCAGCGGGGCGAACAGTTGCTGATCGTGAATCACCGCGACTACGGCGAAAAACACCACCAACAATGCGGTAAATGGCATGGCGTCCTTGAACGCGGTGCCCAGGCGGTGTTCGTCGGTGATACCGGTAAAGGCGGTGATCAACACGATCACCATCAGGCCGATCAAACCCACTTCGGCGATGTGAAGCGCCAGCCCGGCAATCAGAATCAATGCGGCAACGCCTTGCACCAGCAGCGCTGCACGTTGGCGTGCGGTGCGCTCGGCATTGTCTTCGGCGGCATAGTTGGCCAGCACCGCACGGACGTTATCCGGCAGCAGCGTGCCGTATCCGAACCAGCGCAGCTTTTCCAGCAGCACGCACGTGACCAGCCCGGCCACCAGTACCGGCAGGGATACAGGCGCAACCCGGGTAAAGAAGTCGGAGAAGTGCCAGCCCATTTCATGGCCGATCAGCAGGTTCTGCGGCTCACCGACCAGCGTGCAGACACCGCCCAGCGCGGTGCCCACGGCACCGTGCATCAGCAGGCTGCGCAGAAAGGCGCGGAACTGTTCGAGATCACCCTGATGGAGGGTGGGCAGATGTTTGTCGTCGCTGAACTCGCTGTCCTGACGCGGATCGTTACCCGAGGCGACGCGGTGATACACCGAGTAAAAACCCACGGCGGCACTGATGATCACGGCCGTCACGGTCAAGGCATCGAGGAACGCCGACAGAAAGGCCGACAAAAAACAGAACATCAGGGCCAGCAGGGCCTTGGAACGAACCCCCAACAGCAGGCGCGAGAACAGGTACAGCAACAAGTCCTTCATGAAATAGATACCGGCCACCATGAACATCAGCAGCAGGATCACCGGGAAATTGTGCAGCAACTCGTCGTACAGCGCCTGTGGCGTGGTCATCTTCAGCAGCAGGGCTTCAATCAATAACAGGCCGCCGGGCATCAGCGGATAACACTTGAGCGCCATGGCCAGGGTAAAGATGAACTCCAGCACCAGCAGCCAGCCGGCCGCCACCGGGCCTGCGGTCCACAGCACCAGGGCATTGAGAACCAGAAAGCCGACGATGCAGGCCTTATACCAACGGGGCGAGTTCCCGAGAAAGTTGTGCGCGAACGCCTGGGCCATTGAACCGGACATCGGCTGCTCCTTGTTTTAAGAAGCGCGCAAGTTGCCGTAAGCGGGCGAGAAGATCAAGCACAGGAAAAACGTAGCGGTTCAGCCCAGAAAGCGCGCGACGACTGCCTTGTAACTGCCCTGCAGCGAATGTCCGCCAGCCACGATGTTTCCATCGGCCTGCACCGTGACACAGGTGGCGGTATCCGGGCCGGAGCTCAGGCGAGTACGCGTACAGCCGCAGCCTTTGCCAAAGCGGCGATCGGGATGGCCGTTGGGCAGGTATCGCCCGACAATGAAGTCTGCTTCAACGCCGCCGATGGTTGCACCCGCCGCCAGCACACAGCCATCGGGCTGTAGCTGCGCGGCGATCCACTGGCATCCTCTGTGACCGATTTGCAGCCGCTGTGGTTGTCCGCCGTTGCAATGATTGTCGGGTCGGCCATTGCTGTGCATTTTAAATGTCAGGCAGTGCATCGGCTCGCAACTGCTGCCAAAACACAGGATGCCACCTTCGTTTTGCTGGACCACCTGACTGACCCGGGCGCCATGCCCTTGCGCCTTGAAGGTCATGAATCCATCCACGGCAAAACGGTCGTCGAGGCGGCCGTCCGCGTGATAGCGTGCCAGCAAGCCTTCTTCAGGAAAGTTGATCGATCCACCGACCAGAATTCGGCCATCGCGTTGTACCGTCAGGCTGCTGAGCCAGGTATTCAACAGCAGGTGCCTGACCACCACGAAGCCGCTACCGTTGAACGAGCCGTCCAGCGAGCCTTCGACATCCAGCCGTATCAACAGGCCGACGTGATCGGCCAGTTCGTAGTGATGGTTGGCCAGGATCAGGATCCGGCCGTCTTGTTGTACGTCGACATCGCAGGCTTCAGCGCCTGGCACACCGGGAGGGAGCCATTTATCGCGCATGCCCAGGGACAAACCACCAGGCAATCGCACGACACAGCGGCCATTATCGCCAAAGCTTCGAACCAGGTGACCGTCTTGATCCAGCAATGCCAGGGCCGGGAGCGTGCGGTGTGCATTTTCGTATTGCAGCCCGGCCAACAGGATATTGCCGTCGGGCATGACCAGAACCTTGGCGCCCATGGCTTCGAATCCCGCTTCGAATTGGTCGATGACACTGCCTTGCTTGCCGAACGCGAGATCTGCGCAACCATCCTCCAGCAAGCGGGCCACACCAAAGCGGCTGCCATCGGCCATGGCGACTTTTGCGGCTACCAGCAAGCGGCCCTGCGCATCGATCGCAATGTCATTGGCGAGGCTGGAAAGGCTGTCGAGGAAATACACCTGGGTTTTGCCGTTGGCGGCAAACGTCGTATCGAGGGTCCCGGGGGGATTCCGGGTGGCGGAGAAGGCAAAAGCGGACTGGATTGACATGCGCCGCATCTCCTTGCGAGTCGTCCTGATCCAGAAGTTTGGGTGGCGACTATGTAGGGAGAATATTCAATCCCTGAATGATGAGATGCGCAATGGTGAGAACTCACAGACGGAGAGTCGTTGTGTGCCACAACAGTGTCTTTTCGAACCAATGGCCAGTTTGCAAAGTACCGGGTGCGCAAAAGTTCGAATGTGTACGGGAAATGAGTGCGGATCGGTGAACGCGATCAACCCGACTAATGGCCGGGGAGAGGGTGCGGATTACCCCGGAGTAATCCGCAAAACGATTAGTGCGGCATCGACCACGACTGCAGTGTGTAACCTTCCTCGCTCAACTCGGCGCGGGCCTGTTCCAGCAGACGTTCAAGTTGTTCGGGGTCGGAGTAGGCACTGCTTGGGATCTGCTTGCGGCCAATGCTGGTGCTGGTACGGTCGATAACGGTCAGGCTGAGTTCGCCATTACCGTCTTGTGGGGCCCAGGCCACGCATTTGAATGGTTTGAATGCGCGGTCGGCAATCAGCAGTGCTTCGTTGATACGGAGCGGGGCGTTCATAGGGTCTTCTCTCTGTATGCCCAATCAAGTGATGTGCCGTCGGTTGGGCTTACCGTTCGGCTGGTTACTTGTACTGATGCCCGCAACCGGGGTTTGGGTCACACACAATCAAAAGAAATTTCCACTTTATTTCACAGGCTCAAGAATGAGGCTGGCATTGAAAGCGTAATGAAAGGAAAGAGTCGTTAGGTCACTAACATGGTCGCAACTTATAACTGGTTTTATAGCGTCTCTATAGTCAAACAGTACAAGGCCCTGTCAAATTCTTGCTAATGTTACAGTCAGGTATGCCAAATGACTGTTTTTAATAAAATTTCTTAAATTTGGCGCCAAGGAACAGTCATGAGCGATGCGCCTGCCTTACGACGTTTATTGGTGGTGGACCCCTGTGACGATTGCTATCGTCTGCTTCCTGGATTGCGCGCTATCGGTTGGGACGTCGATAGCTGCACGCTGGCGAACGCCACTGACCGAACCTGTGACGTGGGTTTGCTGCGCTTGCAGCCCTCGCACCTTGAGCACCCGGAAGCGGTCAAGGAGTTGATCAGCCGCAGTGGCACCGAGTGGATAGCCGTACTCAATCAGGAAGTGCTGCGCCTGCAAAATGTCGGCGACTTTGTCTGTGAATGGTTTTTTGACTTTCATACTTTGCCATTCGATGTGTCCCGGGTTCAGGTAACGCTGGGCCGGGCGTTTGGCATGGCGCGATTGCGTGGGCAGGGCACGGTCCATGTTGACCAGCCCGAGCACGAATTGATGGGTGACAGCAAACCTGTCCGTGAACTGCGAAAACTGTTGAACAAACTGGCCCCGACCGAATCTCCGGTGTTGATTCGGGGTGAAAGCGGCACTGGCAAGGAACTGGTCGCACGCACCCTGCATCGTCTGTCCCAGCGTCACAGCAAACCCTTTATTGCGATCAATTGTGGTGCGATTCCCGAACACTTGATCCAGTCCGAGCTGTTTGGCCATGAGAAAGGCGCATTTACCGGCGCGCACCAACGCAAGATAGGACGGATAGAAGCCGCCAACGGTGGCACTCTGTTTCTCGACGAGATCGGTGACCTGCCGCTGGAGTTGCAGGCCAACCTGTTGCGGTTCCTCCAGGAAAAACACATCGAGCGGGTGGGCGGCAGTCAGCCGATTGCGGTGGATGTGCGGGTTCTGGCGGCAACGAATGTCGACCTTGAAGCCGCCATCGAGAAGAGACGCTTTCGCGAAGACTTGTATTACCGCTTGAACGTACTGCAAGTGGCGACCGTTCCACTGCGCGAGCGCCATGGCGACCTGGCGATGCTGGCCAACCACTTTTCCCATTTCTATAGCCATGAAACCGGGCGCCGCCCACGCAGTTTCAGCGAAGACGCATTGATTGCCATGGGCAAGCACGACTGGCCAGGCAATGTTCGCGAACTGGCCAACCGCGTTCGTCGCGGGCTGGTGTTGGCCGAAGGCCGGCAGATCGAGGCCCGTGATCTGGGCTTGATCAGTCCGCATACAATCGCCGCGCCGATGGGCACCCTCGAAGAATACAAGAGCCGGGCCGAGCGCCAGGCATTGTGCGATGTATTGAGCCGCCACAGCGATAACCTGAGTGTCGCCGCCAAAGTATTGGGGGTGTCGCGGCCGACCTTCTACCGGTTGTTGCACAAGCACCATATTCGCTGAACCGCAGCCTTGAACAAAAACGCTGCGCTTGAAATGGCTGCGGGTTTTGTCCGGGTCAGAAGTAGTAAGGCAGTTTCAGGCTGAACTGAAAGTCCGGGGCATCGTCCGTCATGCCGATGGACAGGTTGGGTACGATAGTCAGGTTGTCGGTGGCCGCAATGGTCATGCCGATGTTGAAGTAACCGGCGTTGGCATCGCTGGAGACCACCGATTGCCAATCCCCGCCATCTTCCTTGAGCCTGCTTTTGCGTTGTACCAGGTCAGAGACTGAAAACGACATACTCATCTTTTCGTTCAAGGCAAACGCAATGCCGGTGCCAATCTGGAAGCTGTCGCCAATGCGAACTTTGCCCGGTGTCTTGACCGCCGGGTTGGAGCTGATGTCGTCGAATGATTCCTCCAGATTGTGCGTGTAGGACAGGCTGCCGAACAGCACCGCCGGATCGAACGTCTTGACCAGAGAGATCCCCGGCGTAATCGACCAGACGCCATTACCGGTCGGCAAGGATTCAGGTACCGCCAGGTTGGAGTTATCGGCCACCCGAACCAGCTTGATGCCGAACGGATCTTTGCCGGTCGGCGCCTTGACGCGCAAGGTCACCACGGCATCCGGGGTGTTGACCGACTCGTCGAGGAATTTGTAGGCGATACCGAAGTTGACGTCACCTAGGGTCGGGTCTTCTTTGACGGTATCTTCAGTCGTGACGTTGGCGGTGCCGTTATTGCCGCCACCGGACTGGTAGGTGGATTGACGGTAGACCACCGGCACGTTCAGGTCGAACTGCCAGCGATTGTTGAAGTTGTAGCGGCCGGTGAGGTCAAGCGTCCAGGTGTCGGCCTTGATCCGGTCCAGGTTGATGGCGCCCAGAAAGATCGAGTCCAGGGCGAGAAAGCCGTTGAGGATCAGTTGGCGGGTATCGTATCGGGAGTAGGTTATCCCGGTTTCGAAGCTGAATTTGCCACCGCCGAAGAATCCGCTGGCCTCGTCATACAGATTTGAAACGCTTTGCGCCGGTTGTGAGTCATCGGCCAGCGATTGTCCATACGAGCTGCCGCTGCCCCCGGCAGCACTCCCTGAAGCGGCCGCCGCACCGGTGCCGGTGGCGACGTTTGGATTGCCCTTCAGGTCCGCTGGAGACTTGGCCAGGCGTTTAGGGGGAGGAGAAGCCGGCTGGTCTTCAACCTGGCGGATTCGTTGTTCCAGTACCGCCAGGGCTTTTTGCTGGACTTCGTAGCGTTGTTTCAACTCCAGAAGCTCTCGTTTGAGCGCCTCCATTTCCGGGTCAGGTGCTGCCTGCAACATCGCCACGGGGAGTAGGGCACTCAAGCAGACAACTGCACGCAGTGATACTGATCGGTACATGAAATAAGCCGTCCATTTGTGCCCAATGGTCCAGACTCAGCGTAGTTCAATAGCCCAGGGTCCGTAATGCGGCGAGTTGATTGAGGTTGCAGTCCAGTACACTCGCACTCGGTCCATTATTGTTGAGCACTACGTTGAGTTGAGTCATGTTGTCGACCACATTGCTGCTGCCCAACAACCGGGTGTTTTGCAGCAACCCGCCTTGGGCGACCTGTTGCAGGCTTGAACCCTGGTTGTTGTTGGCGGTAATGGCCACCTGAACTCCGCCGCTCGTCGTGGACACGGCGACACTGCCTGCGGCATTGCTGCCGGTGATGGTTTGACCGGCTATAAGCGCTTGGCCCTGGCTCGGCACCAGTGTCGGGGCCGTGCTGGCTTCCTTGACGTTGATGGCGATGTTGTTGTTTGCGCTGTTGTCATCGCCTGCAGCCCGTGTGACCTGGGTTATGCCCCGGGAAGTGCTCAGGGCAGCGCCACCCGTCACGTTACCGCTGCCCGACCTGGGCGAGCCGCCATGACCAGATTGCTTGATGGTTGAAACATAGAACTCGGGTTTGACCGTTGCGGCCTGAAGCTGCATCGAGGTGGAGGCTCCGATCAGATCACCACTGGCATTGCGCCAGGTACTGCTCATGACAACACCGAAGCTGATGACCCGCCCCGGCATCACATACCGGCCACGCAGCTCGGCCAGTTCCTGGTCCTTGATTTCGATGGGTCTGAACTCATCAGCAAAACCTGAAGTGTTCGCTGCCAGACAGGCAGCGACCACCCAATACGAGGTTTTCATTTGCTGCTCCCGGAGCATCCTGCCCCCTATCATCTTGTTGGCGATTAGAAGAAGTCGCTCTGTATGAAACCAAAATCCATCAATTCGGCATCTTTGACCGGGTTGAAGTTATCCATCTTGTTCTTGGCTGTCAGCGGTTCCGGTGGGCTGCGTAACGCGTTGGTCTTGTCGTACCCGGGACCGACGATCGCGAAAATAATGCCATTCCAGCCTTTGACAAAGTCATCATGGGCGTAGCGTTTGTGTCCAAGTACGGGGTCGCCGATATAGACCCAGTGTTTGTCCGCCCGCTGCAACACCACGAAGTGCTTGTAGCCGCGAATTTCCATCAATACCACCACCGGAATCGTCACTGCATCGAGTCTTTCCGGCGGGATCTTGTAGCCCCGGGCACGCATGCCGATGCGCTCTATGTAGCGCTTCATGTCCAGCATGGAAAAACCCTGGGTACGCACTATGTCCTGGTCTGCGGTGACCAGCATGCCCTTGATGATGTGCTCCTCATCGACGTCGAGCCAATAGGCCTGGCGCAGTATCGTTGCCAGCGCGGCGGCGCCGCAGCTGAAATCGGTTTTCTGTTCGACGATGTCGCTGAACTTGCGCTCACGCAAACTCTGTACGTGCTTGTACACCAGCACGCCACCCGGCAGGGCGGCAACCGGCATCTGTGCAGCCTGGGTCAGGCCAGACAGGCAGAGCAGGGCGAAAAGGGCTGTCTTACGCATGATCGGTACGCCTTGTGGCTGTGGAAAAGCCCCGTCGCCGGTGCTTTCACTGCGATCGCGATTACTGGCAAGCCTTGCAGCCTGCGGCGATGGACAGCGAGTTGCTTTGCTGGTTGCCTGCGCCGGACGATACGTTGGCTCCGCCGTTGCCGGAGAAGTTGTTCATCGAGCCTGTTATCGAAGTATTGTTGGTTACAGGGGGTTTCCAGCCATCTGGCGTCATCACTTGTTGAGTGGTTACGCCAGCCAGACCGAATACACCCACTGTCACGAAATCAGTCGTGGTGTTGCCGTTGTTGGAGACGTTCATCCCGGACGTGCTTTGGTTGGCCGCAGCGGCCGCCTGTGCTACACGGCCGCCCGAAACGGCAATCGCCAGGTTGTTTTTCTGTTGGTTGAAGTTGCCGGCGGTCACGTTGATGCCGATGTTGCCGGAACCGCTATTGCCAGCGTTATTGAGCGTAGCGTTGTTGGTGTTGGAGTAGTTCTTGACGGTGTTGCCGGTGCTCCTCTGAGTCGCGCTGGAGACGGCGACTGCGGTGCCGAAGATGAAGCTTTCGTCAGCCGTGGCAAGGGCGGCGGCGTTGTCTTGTTGGTTGCCGTCACCGGCTGCAACGTTGGCGCCCATGTTGCCGTTGGAGTTGTTCAGGGAACTATCGACTTTAGCGTCGTTCAGGGTGCCTTGGTTCAATACGGAGTTGTCACTGCTGCCCTGCGAGTCCATCACGGCGGCCCCGGCGCCTGCTGTAATTTGCAGAATTTGTTCCAGGGTCGGGCCGTTAGGCTGATGATTGTTGCCAGGTCCATTGCCCTGACCGTTACCCTGATTTTCATCAAGACCGCCGGCTTGTGCTGCGATTGCCATCACCGCTGCGAGAGCGAAAGCCAGTGGTCTGAGAGCCGTTGTCGGGTTCATGGTGTTTCTCCGTGCTTCTTAGTTGCTTAAGTGTTGGTACTTTCCTGGTCGCACTGTGGTTGGGTCAGTCAGCGACCCGGATGCTCAGGGTGTTAGCCATTCGGTTCCCCACCCCGGCACTCTGGTTCACCTGGATCACTCCCCGGCTGCCGGTGAAGGCCTGGTCGCTTGTCACGACCTGGCGACTGCCGTTTTGGGTGCCAGTTGCTCCCGAGTTCGGTAACAACGCCACGTTCTGTTGAGAAAGGGCGCTATCGTCAATGGCTTGCGGTGCAGCGCTGATGCTGATGCGCATGGCGTTGGCCATCTGGTTGTTCGCCCCGGCACCCTGATTGACGCCCAGTACGCCATTGCCATTACTGAAAGAGGTGCCACCGATAGTGGCCGTCGCATCCATCGACGGATTGGCGGGCGTGGTGATTTTCTGCCTGACACTGGTGGTCGCACCGGCTTGGGTACCCATCGCGATCGCGCGGACGTTGGCCTGCTGCTGTTGATCGCCTGCCGCCTGGTTGACGTTGAAGTTGCCGCGGTATTGAGTACCGGAATCCTGGAGGGTGGCGTTGTTCACCGAACTGACGCCGGAATCGGCCATCACGCTGGTGCAGCCGAACAGGGCAATTAACAGCAGGGATCGACTCATCTCATTGGCCTCCGGCCATTCTGCCCAGTGAGCCGAGGCCGCTGCTCATGGCGCGATTGATGGTTGCGGAAATCGCGCTGCCACTGCCACCACCGTGGCCGACGGACATACCGGGCATGCCGTTGGGCTGGGTGACGGCGTTGAGGCCTTGCATGCCACCCAGGCTTTGCCCGTTGCTGTGGCGAAGGGCCGTTCCGGTGGTGACCCCGGCAATGTCGGCGTCGCTGAGTTCGCCGGTGACGCGGGCCGATGGGTTGGCATTGAGAGTGTTGGGGTTGGGATCTCTGCCGCCGCTGCGGCCGATAGGGCTTGGGTGAATGGTGCGATCAAGCACGATGACGCCGTTGCCTTCGGCTTGAGCGTCGAAACTGAAAAACGTGCCTGCAGCGCTCGCGATCAGCAGCAGGCACGTCAAGGCTTTCTTATTGAGTATCCCCACGACGCTCTTTCCTTCTCATGTAGGCTGGCTCTGGTCGGCTGTGTGAAGGAGTGAGCGAAAGCTGTGCCGATATTTGATTCTCGTGTTGATTCAATGACTTATGGATGTTGTCCGGATACCCTTTGTCGAGGATGTTTCAAAGCTGAGACAAAACCCCGCGCAGGCAGCCCGTAAATGCGGATAGACCGCTCTGGAACAAGGGTTTCAGTGATGTTGTAACAATGACTTAACAAACCCGATGAGCAAACGGTGACGGGCGCTGAAATGGGCGGTTTGCGCTAGGGAGGGTGTTTCAGGGCCGGACACTTTCCCCCGGGGGTTGGGGGGATGGTGGGGGAATTGCCCCAAAGACCGGTCAGGCGCTGAGCAATCGGGTCACCGCGTCCAGTGCCTGGAAACGGCGTTCGGCCCAATCTCCCTGCAGTACTTGAACCGGTTGTGCGTGGCGCTCGAGCCAGGCCAGGGTCTGCTCGAAAAATGCCTGGCGCTCACTCAGCCGGGGCTGGCAACGCTGGCCATCATCCTTCCAGTCGACCTGTTCCGGCGACAGCAGCAAGTGCAAGTCGTAATGCCGGGCCAGTAGCGCTTGTTCGATCCAGACGGGGCAGTCGCCAAACAGGGTTTGGCTCCAGAGGATATTGCTCAGCAGGTGCGTGTCGAGGATCAGCAAAAACGGTTGTTGCGCCCGCGCCTGGTCTTCCCATGCCAATTGACCGCGGGCAATGTCCGGAATGTCGGCCAAGGTCGTGTCCCGCGGATTCTGCTCGATGAACCAGCGCACATACTCGTCGACCAGAATCCCGCCGAAACGCAGTTGCAACTCGGCCGCCAGCCAGCTTTTACCGCTGGATTCGGGGCCTGTGAGCACCAGGACTTTCATGCGTGCAATGCCGGATCGGCGCGCCATTCGCGCCAGCCCCGCACGGCGATCACGGTGAATAACCCGTACAGGGTGGCGGTCAGGTACAGGCCTTTATAGATGAACAACCCGACGAAAATCACATCCAGGGCGATCCACAGCGGCCAGCACTGGACACGTTTTTGCGCCATCCAGACTTGCGCCACCAGGCTGAATCCGGTCAGCGCCGCATCGAGCCAGGGTTGGGCAGCGTCGGTCCAGCGGACCATGGCCGCCCCCAGCAACAGGCTGCCGAGTGCGCCAATGGCAAGGCTCAACGCCACGGACCGAGTGTCGAGCCGACTGACTTCGCGGCCATGGGTCGTTTCACCCATCCGCGTCCACTGCCACCAACCGTAAAGCTGCAAGGCAGCATAGACGACTTGCAGCAGCATGTCCGAATACAGCTTCACCTCAAAGAAGATCCAGCTGTAGAGCAACACCATGACCAGGCCGATGGGCCAGCACCAGGGGTTCTGTTTGACGGTCAACCAGACGGCAATGACACCGAGGGCGGCGGCAAACAGTTCAAGCCCGGACATGGAGGCTCCTTGGGGAAATCGAAAAGGGCACGGATTGTAACCGGATCGGCGTCGAGAATCCCGTGGCGCAGGGGGTACTTCATTGGTGCGCGATAACGCGGCAGCGCCAATCGGACTTGTCTGGTAGGATTTCGGCCCCGCGCGGATAAACCCGAATCAGGATTGTTTTTTCACAGGATTTTTACGGTTCTGTGGTGATCCTTGATGCGTGGGGCTTCAGCTATGCTGATCGCAATCAAGGCTTTTGAAAAATACTGACGGGGCATGCCAATGCGCATAGCCTTTTGGGGGATTGATGGATTTTTGGACCGCCTTTCAGGCATTGATTCTTGGGGTTGTAGAAGGGCTGACCGAATTCTTGCCCATTTCCAGTACCGGCCACCAGATCATCGTGGCCGACTTGCTCGGCTTCGGGGGCGAGCGGGCGATGGCGTTCAACATCATCATTCAGCTGGGTGCCATCCTGGCAGTGGTGTGGGAGTTTCGACGCAAGATCTTCGACGTGGTCATCGGTTTGCCGACCCAGCCGGGCGCTCGGCGCTTTACCGCGAACCTGTTGATCGCGTTCTTGCCGGCCGTGGTGTTGGGCGTGATCTTCGCCGATCTGATCCACGAATACCTGTTCAACCCGATCACCGTGGCAACGGCGCTGGTCGTGGGCGGGATCATCATGTTGTGGGCCGAGCGCCGTCAGCATGAAGTACACGCCGAAACGGTGGATGACATCACGTGGAAAGATGCCCTGAAAGTCGGCTTCGCCCAATGCCTGGCCATGATTCCGGGGACTTCGCGCTCGGGCTCGACGATCATCGGCGGGTTGCTGTTCGGCCTGTCGCGCAAGACCGCTACCGAGTTCTCGTTCTTCCTGGCGATGCCAACCATGGTCGGCGCAGCGGTGTACTCGGGCTATAAATACCGCCACCTGTTTGTCCCGGCGGATTTCCCGGTGTTCGCGATCGGTTTCGTCACCGCGTTCGTCTTCGCGATGATCGCGGTCCGCGGGCTGCTCAAGTTCATCGCCAACCACAGCTATGCGGCGTTTGCCTGGTATCGCATTGTGTTCGGCCTGATCATCCTGGCGACCTGGCAATTCGGTTGGGTAGACTGGAGCGCGGTCAAGCCGTGAGTGACTCAAGCGCGCGCAATAACCCCGGGCGCCAGCCCGGGGGACAGATCCGTCATTCGCGGTTGAAGTGGCTGGTGTTTGCAATCCTGTGCGCGTTGCCGCTGTCGGGTTCGGTGTCGTCATGGCTGCACGGGGAGTCGCTGATTCCCCTGGCGGCCTACGGCATCGTCAGCGTCGTGACGTTTTTTCTGTACTGGAGCGACAAGCGCAAGGCTCGCGCCGAGCAATGGCGGACGCCGGAGAATGTCCTGCATGCGCTGGAGTTCGCCGGAGGCTGGCCCGGTGCCTTGCTGGCCCAGCAAGCGTTTCGGCACAAAACCCGCAAAGTCTCGTACCAGTTGGTGTTCTGGATCATCGTGCTACTGCACCAGGTGTTCTGGATCGATCACCTGTTCCTCGGCGCACACCTGTTCGCCTTGTTCTGATCAACAAGGCCCTAAAGCAACAGACCGACTTGAGTGCGCTTTGGCAGTCTGCTCACCACCAACTGGTGGGAACGCTGCAGCAATCCCTGTAGCTCTTCGCTACCGAGCGGGTAGGGCGTTTCCATAATGATCCACTGGGCGCGCGCCAGATAAGGCGCCGGATGAATCCCCGGTCGGTCGCAATGGCCGAGAAACAGATCCTTGTCGACCTTGAAGGCCAGGGAATTACCCCGTAGGCCCTGCAACGCGAACATCTTGTTCCCGGCAATCGAAAACACCCGTACGCCTCCCCATTTATAGTCTTCCCGCGCTCCCGGCAGGGCGAGGCAAAACTTCGCGACATCCTCTTCGCTCATCCGTCCGGCTTTCATAACAATCGTTCCCCACAGGCATTGAAGGATTCGACCAAATGGTCAATCCAGGCGCGTACCGCCGGCATCACTCCGCGTCGATGAGGATAGACCGCTTGCAGCCAGCCACCGGGCAATGACCACTCGGGTAGCAACTGCACCAGCGAGCCGTTTTCCAGCTCCTGCTCGCAATACATCATGGGCAGCGTCGTAAAGCCCAGACCGGAGAGAGTGCTGGCCTTGCGCACGATAAAGTCATCGATGCCCAGCCGGGCCTCGAGTGCGAGTTCACAACTTTTGCCTTTTTGATCCAGCAGGCGGATGTGCACCAGGCGGTCGGCTTCCAGGGCGCCGAGCACCGGCAGGCTTTTCAGATCCTCGGGGTGGTTGATCTCACGGCCAACGAGGAAACCGGGGCTGGCGACCATCAACATCTGCGCCTGACGTAGCCGGCGGGTGACCAGCAGCGGGTCTTCGTCGCCCAGCTCGCGCACACGCAGGGCCACGTCAATGCCTTCGTTCACCAGGTCGACCCGCCGGTTGAGCAGCATCACCTCCAGCTGGACTTGTGGAAACCGTTCCAGAAAGTCGCTGATCACCCCCGGCAATATTTCGTGAGCCAGCCCGACCGGGCAGGACACCCGCAAACGCCCGCGGGGCTCGCTGGACATGCTGGCGACGGCCTCGTCGGCCATTTCCGCCTCCAGCAGCATCGCCTGGCAGTGCCTGAGGTAGCGCTCGCCCACAGCGGTCAATTTCAGCTGTCGGGTGGTGCGTTGCAGCAAGCGAGCGCCAAGGCGTTCTTCCAGTTCGGCGATGCGCCGTGACAATCGGGACTTGGGGATGCCCAGCAAACGCCCGGCGGCCGCGAATCCACCGGCTTCCACCACTTTGGCGAAGTAATACAGGTCGTTGAGGTCTTGCATGATGTGAGCCTGATTGTTCTATCTGTGAGACGAACTATCGCATTATTACCGTCTAATCAGCTATTGGTTTCGTCTGTAGGATTAGTCCCATCAGATCGCCCTTGTGGGCGATCCTCACTTGGAGATCCCACATGAAACTGCTGCATATCGATTCGAGCATCCTGGGCGACAACTCGGCTTCCCGTCAGTTGAGCGGTGAAGTCGTCAAAGCCTGGCAAGCCGCCGAGCCAACTGCCGTGGTGACCTATCGCGATCTGGCCGCCGACGCCATCAGCCACTTTTCCGCCACCACCCTGGTCGCCGCCGGCACCACCGCTGAACTGCGCAACGCCGCACAACAGCATGAAGCCGAACTGAGCGCCTCGACCCTGGCCGAATTCCTGGCTGCCGATGCCGTGGTAATTGCCGCACCAATGTACAACTTCACCATCCCGACTCAACTGAAGGCCTGGATCGACCGCATCGCGGTAGCCGGTCAGACCTTCCGCTACACCGAAGCCGGCCCTGAAGGTCTGTGCGGCGGCAAGAAAGTGGTGATCGTCTCGACTTCCGGCGGCATGCACGCCGGTCAGGCAAGTGGTGTTGCCCACGAAGAATATTTGAAGTTGCTGTTCGGTTTCATCGGCATCACCGATATCGAAATCGTCCGCGCCGAAGGCCTGGCTTACGGTGACGAGGTGCGCAACAAAGCCATGAGCGCTGCTCACGCACAAATCAGCGAGCAGTTGTTCGCCGCTGCGTAAGGTTCGCATAAAGAACTCAACCGTTCCGGTACAGCCCAAAAAAACTCTGTATTCTGGTTACGCAAGTACCAGTTACGGAGTTTTTTGTTTCTGGTCGTTTCAGATTGTGGCCCGACTTATGCAGTCGAGGGCTTACGTCTCAAGTCCGGTAACAGGTGGGGCATCCCATGGTGCGTCTTTGTGCAACTTTGCTGATTTGCCTGCTCAGCAGCCTGAATACAGTGCACGCCGCGCCTGCGCCGCATCCTCACTGGAGCGTCGGCTTCCATGAGATGACTTTTCTCGACCCGCTGGACCTGCAGCCGATGCGCGCCATCGCCTTCTATCCGTCCAGTGATTGGGAGCACACCAGCAAGCTCGAGGGTTACACCGTCGAAGCCGGGGAGGACACCAGGGTCGCCTTGGGCCGGTTCCCGATGCTGATGCTGTCCCACGGTAACACTGGCACTCCACTGGCCTTGCACGATCTCGCCACGTCGCTGGCGCGCAAAGGTTTTGTCGTGGTGGCAGTGATTCACCCCGGTGACAACTCCCGGGACCACAGCCGACTCGGTACCTTGAGTAACCTGTACGGTCGGCCGATCCAGATTTCCGAAGCCATTACCGCTACCTTGGGCGACCGTATGCTGTCGCCGTTCGTCAATGCCGACCAAGTGGGGGTCATCGGTTACTCGGCCGGTGGCGAGACCGCATTGATTCTGTCCGGTGCGACTCCGGACCTGGATCGCCTGCGCCGTTACTGCCAGGAACGGCCGGATGACCGCGATGCCTGCAACACCCAGGGTGAACTGATTGTCGACCGCGAAGACCTGCAACCGGTGGCCGATCCTCGCGTCCACGCCTTGATGCTGATGGCGCCGTTGAGCCTGAAGTTCGGCCGCCACACCCTGGCCGATGTGCATGTGCCGGTGCTGCTTTACAGTGGCGACGGCGACAAGCTGGTGGCTGTCGACAAGAACGCCGCGGCACTGGCGCGCAAACTGCCGACCGCGCCTGACTTCAAGCTGCTGGCCGGGGCAGGGCATTTCGTGTTCATGGCGCCGTGCAATGACGAGCAGATCGTGATCATGCCCGCGCTGTGCACCGATGCCGATGGCGTCGATCGGCAAGACATTCACCGCAATCTGATTTCCGAGGCTGGAAGCTTCTTCTCGCGCACTCTGGGCAGGGCGACCCGGGCCGGGATGCAAACCGCCGATCAGTAATGCGCGCGCGGCCCTGTAGGAGCGAGTCTGTGGCGCTTGAGCAACAACGTCAGACCAAGGCCTGTCACCGACAACAACGCCGCACTGAAGAAAATCCACACATAACCCAGGTTCAACGCCACTGCGCCCATCAACGGGCCGGCGATGGCCAGTGCCAGGTCGAAAAACACCGCATAAGCACTCAAACCCGCGCCGCGGCTGGAGTTGGGTACCTGTTTGATGGCCTCGACACCCAGCGCCGGGTACACCAGGGACAGGCCGAACCCGGTCAGGCCGGCGCCAATGAGCGCATACGCAGTCGACGGTGCCAGCCACAGCAGCACCAGGCCAAGCGTCTCGATGCCCATGCAGGCAATGGCCGACGTGAACCCGCCGAATCGGTTGATGGCGGAAATGAACAGCAGTCGCGACAGAATGAAACACACGCCAAACACGGTCAGGCAGTAGGCCGCGCCGGTCCAGCCGCGATTGACGTAGTACAGGGTGATAAAGGTCGTCAGGGTGCCGTAGCCAATGGACGCCAGGCTCAGGCTCGCGCCAAACGGCGCAATACGTCCAAACACCGCCCGGAACGGCAAACGCTCTCCGCGCACCACCGGCACCGAAGGCTTGTTGCGAATCAGCAACAGTGCGGCCAGGGCCAGCAGAGACAGGGCAATGCCCAGGCTGGCGAAACCCAGTTGTTGCACCATGACCACGCCTAGCGGCGCACCGATGGCAATCGCCCCATAGGACGCGATGCCGTTCCAGGAAATCGACCGCGCGGTATGCTCGGCGCCGACCTGGCCCATGCACCAACTGATTGTGCCGACGCCGATCAATCCTTGGGCGATCCCCAGCAACAGGCGCCCGGCGATCAGGATCAGCAGGCTGAGCAAGGGAAAGCCTTGCAACAGGGTCGACAGCAAGGTCAGCACGCCGCTGAGCACAATCCCCGACAAGCCATAGATGATTGCGCGCTTGGTACCCACGTTGTCGGATATCCGCCCGGCCATGGGCCGGCTGAGCAGGGTGGCGAGGTATTGCGAGCCGATGGTCAGTCCGGCCACGATGGCGCTGAACCCGAGCTGCTCGTGGACATAACCCGGCAGTACCGCAATCGGCAAACCGATGCAGAGGAAGGCGATGAAGGTATAGAAGACGATGGAGACGATCTGCAGGGTGATCGCCATGGAGCTTTGCGGGGCAACTTGCTGCACGGACATGAGGGCTCGTTCGCGGGCGGCGGTGGGAGAACTGCATCATGGCGCGACGTTGGGATAAAAGGAAGCAGGCTAACTACTTTTGCCGTGACATTATCGCTGTTCCTCATGGCCTCATCGCGAGCAAGCTCGCTCCCACATTTTGAAATGCATTCCCCTGTGGGAGCGAGCTTGCTCGCGATTATTCATGCACCAACAAGAAACCTTGGCCCGGAATGCAAAAAGCCCCGTCACATGGACAGGGCTCTTCACTTGAAGCTTGCAGCTTAAGGTTTGTAGCTACCCTTAGAACACCACACCCTGGCTACGCAGGTAATCGTCGTAGGTGCCGCTGAAGTCGGTTACGCCGTTAGGGCTCAACTCGATGATGCGGGTGGCCAGGGACGATACGAACTCACGGTCGTGGCTGACGAAGATCAGCGTACCCGGATAGTTCTCCAGCGCCAGGTTCAGCGACTCGATGGATTCCATGTCCAGGTGGTTGGTCGGTTCGTCCATCACCAGCACGTTCGGCTTTTGCAGGATCAGCTTGCCGAACAGCATGCGACCTTGTTCACCACCGGAAATCACCTTGACCGACTTGAGGATCTCGTCGTTGGAGAACAGCATGCGGCCCAGCGTGCCGCGAATGATCTGCTCGCCCTGGGTCCACTGGCCCATCCAGTCGAACAGGCTGACGTCGTCTTCGAAGTCATGGGCGTGGTCCTGGGCGTAGTAGCCCAGCTCCGCGCTTTCGGTCCATTTCACGGAACCGGCGTCCGGGGTCAGCTCACCCATCAGGGTGCGCAGCAGGGTGGTCTTGCCGATACCGTTCGGGCCGATGATCGCTACGCGCTCGCCAGCTTCGACGGTGAAGCTGAAGTTCTTGAACAGGGTCTTGCCGTCGAAGCCCTTGGACATCTGCTCGATGGTCACGGCCTGGCGGTGCAGTTTCTTGGTCTGTTCGAAGCGGATGAACGGGCTGACGCGGCTCGATGGCTTGACTTCGGCCAGCTGGATCTTGTCGATCTGCTTGGCACGGGAAGTGGCCTGCTTGGCTTTCGAGGCGTTGGCCGAGAAGCGGCTGACGAAGGTCTGCAGTTCGGAGATCTGCGCTTTCTTCTTGGCGTTGTCCGACAGCAGTTGCTCGCGGGACTGGGTCGCCGCGGTCATGTACTCGTCGTAGTTGCCCGGGAACAGGCGCAACTCACCGTAGTCCAGGTCGGCCATGTGAGTGCAGACGCTGTTAAGGAAGTGACGGTCGTGGGAAATGATGATCATGGTGCTGTTACGCGCCTTGAGGATCGTTTCCAGCCAGCGGATGGTGTTGATGTCCAGGTGGTTGGTCGGTTCGTCGAGCAACAGCACTTCCGGATCGGAGAACAGTGCCTGGGCCAGCAACACCCGCAGTTTCCAGCCCGGAGACACTTCGGACATCGGACCGAAATGCTGTTCCAGAGGAATACCCAGGCCCAGCAGCAGTTCACCGGCACGGGATTCGGCGGTGTAGCCGTCCATTTCGGCGAACTCGGTTTCCAGCTCGGCCACGGCCATGCCGTCTTCTTCGCTCATTTCCGGCAGCGAGTAGATGCGGTCGCGCTCGGCCTTGACCTTCCACAGCTCTTCGTGACCCATGATCACGGTGTCGATCACGGTGAATTCTTCGTAGGCGAACTGGTCCTGGCGCAATTTACCCAGGCGCACGTTCGGTTCCAGCATGACCTGGCCGCCGGACGGCTCGAGGTCATTGCCGAGAATCTTCATGAAGGTCGACTTGCCGCAACCGTTGGCGCCGATCAGACCGTAACGGTTGCCACCGTTGAACTTGACCGAAACGTTTTCGAAGAGCGGCTTGGCGCCGAACTGCATCGTGATGTTAGCTGTGGAGATCAATTACCTTACCTATCAATGGGTTAGAGCTGGTCTTTTTTGCCTGATACCGATTTGATACCAATCTGGAGCTTTTCCAGCTCCGCCCAGTCTGAGCTTGAGTTGAGCCAACGCGCATACGTCGTCAGCAACATTTGGACACTGTGGCCAAGCTGCTGAGCGATGAATGCGGGGTTCATGTTGGACATTAAGCATATTGTCGCATAAGTATGACGGCAGTTGTACGGCGGTCGATAAGGCATCGTCAGCGCTTTCAGTGCCGGACCCCACTGCTTGTGCAGATCGGAGGTCTGTTTGATGTACTCGCTGTTCTTCGACGGCGGAAACACGTAGGGCGTGGTCTTGACCTTGCCAATGCCTTTGGCGCGGCGCTCGGCGTACTGGCGGGCGAACTCCAACGCGTGTAGCGCTCGCTCGTTCAGCAGCACGAACCGATCCTTTCCGGTTTTGGTGCGTTCTTCTACAACACCCAACGCCACTGTGCGGCAAACATGAACCTGGCGTTTCACCTGGTCAACGGCATCCCATCGGAGCGCGGCGACTTCAGACAGGCGGAGCCCGGTGAAGAACGCGAATTCAAAGAACGCGGCGTAAATTCCACTGGGCCAATGTTGTGTCTGGTACAGGTGATCGATGATTCGGTTGGCTTCGTCCAGCGAGAATGGGTTGATTTCCTTTCGCCCTCGCTTCGGAAGATCGATCATCTTGGCCGGGTTCCTCTTAATCAGCTCTTCAGCTACGGCCGCTTCCAGAATCGTAGAGAGCTTGACCAGCGCGTTGCGCCGGACACCCGGAGACGTCCACTCCGTGGCCGCAATGATGCGGCGCAAGAGTGTGGTGGTGATCAGGTCGATGCGTACCAGGGCAAGCGGTGGAATCCAGTAGAGGTTCAGCGCACCCTTATAGTTGTTGCGAGTACCCTCGGCGATGACCCGGCCATCAAGCCATAGCTGTGCGTACTCGTGGAAGTTTGGAATGCCACCGAGCGGGGTAGTCGAACCGGGGAATAGCTCGGCGTACTTGGCGTCATCCAAGAGGCCGAGCTTGATCAGGTTGTCTACTTGATCGCGTAATTGGGATGCAGCTTTAATGCCTTTCTGCGTCGTGGGGAAGGGGAGGGTTTCGCTTCGGCGGGTACCGTTCCAAGTAAAACGAATCCTGAGGGATTTGCGGAAGAGTTCAATTCCATCGGGCAGATCCATTGTGCTTCTTCCCATTCGTAATATCTCTTTTTGCTGTACATGATGCGGTTGCCCAACTTGTTCCAGACGCCCACGGGGATCTGTTTACGAGCGCGACGGGTCGCAAGTGCTCTAAATGAAATGCCCAGGATGTGGGCCATCACTTCTTCGGATACCTTGTCCACTTCGGGTAGAGGCATCGTCTCCAATTCTTTGCTGGCCATCACTGTCTCTCCATTGCACGCCGTGCGATGCCTTCGGCCTGGCGCTGTTTGCTGCATCGTTCGTGGTTGCCATGTGCTCGTGACTTGTCGCACTTATCGCAGATGGTTTGTAAATCCAGAGGCGGCATTTGCCCGCGGCGGATTCGGACTGTTCGGCGAAGGGCTGTCATGCTGCCTCCTTCAGCGCTACCGCTTGGCGCCATGGGTCATTCGCTTGCGCCAGAGCTGCCATTGGCGGAGGACTGACGCTGTTGCCGCACATGTGAACCTGCTGGGTCTTCGTGAATGGCTTGCCGTCGGCACCGTGGGTGATGATGTAGTCGCTGGGGAAGCCCTGAGCCTTGTACAGTTCGGCTGGCTGCAGCATCCGCAGGCAGATGTCGACGATCACGTACGGCGTGCCCTTGATCGTCACGGTGACCAGGCCCAGCCGATCCTTTGTGGTGATAGTTGGTGCTGGCTCGTCGGCGGCGCTCACGTTCTCGGTGCCGTAGTAGCTGATAAGGAATGCCGCGACGCGCAGGGCGCCTTCCTCATGCTCAGGGGAAAGCGTGTACTGGACTATTGCGTGGTGCTCGGCGCCAGCGGTCATTGTCGGTACCGGCTCATCCATACCACGGCCAACGCAGTTTTTCCGAAGCGTCGCGAGATTCGCGGTCACCAGCTGCTGCTGGCTGCCGGTGTTTGTCACTGTGGTCATCGGTTCGCTGATGCTCTTGGCATCGGTTGTGTTGAAGCCGCCATTCATCTGCGCCATGAACACCGTTGAGATACCCATCGCATGGGCGGCGCCGGCCGGGCGCTGGTAGTTGCCGCCGCTGGTGATGGTCGGCAGCGGTTCATCGAGCGCCTTGCCCTCGTCAGCAAACCGGAACTTCACCAGGTGCGCCGCAGCGACTGAGTGTCCGCCGCTGGCAGGCACTGTGCCGAGCGGGTCAGCGGCAGATTTGCTGCCGTTGCCCCAGCGCTGTGTACCACCGGGCTTCCCTTCGCCATGCGCGGCGGTGACCATCACCGGGCTGATGAGTGTCAGCTCACCGCGATTCGCACAGGTCACTGTCGGCAGCGGGGCATGCGGGTCGTTGATTCGGTCGCTGCCCTGATGTGTGGCTGGCGCGATGATCGGGCTGGCCATGGCGAACGAGCCGCCGCGCGGCCAGGAGGTGACGGTGCGTAGCGGCTCATGCGCTGACTGCACGCTGTCCCCGGACCAATTTGCGATCGGCACGATGAATGGGTCAGCGGCATCGATGACGAATTTCTTCATGCCCTTGGCGATCCGCCGCAGGGTGGCCGATGCCAGCGGCTTTGTCCGGTCGAAGATGCTTTTGCTTGGGATCGTCCAATCGATGCACTCGGCGGCGGTGCGCCACTTTTTCTGGCCCTTTTCCGGCTTCTTGGCGTGGGTCGGCGCTGGCCAGACAATTGGCTCTCCGTCGCACCGGGCGATCATGAACAGGCGTTCGCGGCTGGTCGGTGCACCGTAGTCGCAGGCCTTCAGTACCTGCCATTCAACGACATAGCCCAGGTGCTGCAGCTCGGCAACGAACACGGCCCAGGTCTGTCCGCGGCGCTTCGGGTCCGGGACCAGAAACTGCTGGTGTACCGGAACTACTTCACCAGGTGCAGCAACGCCGCCGACCAGCTTTACGACACGGCCAGTGACCTTGCAGCGCTTGGCGATCAGCGGCCCCCACTGAAGGATCTGTTTTACGTTCTCCAGGCTGATAACCCGGGGCCTCTTCTTGCCGGCCCACTTCAGGCCGATCCACGACAGGTTTCGAATCTCGCGTTTGCGCGGCTGACCACCGGCGGCCTGGCTGTGGTGTGTGCAATCCGGCGACATGTGGAACCAGCCAACAGCCTTGCCGTCACACTCGGTATCCGGATCACCGTCGAACACATCGGTGGTGTAGTGCACGGCACCCGGGTGGTTGACGGCGTGCATGCTGATTGCCTGGGGACTGTGGTTCTTCGCGACATCCACCGCGCGGCCCAAGCCCATCTCCAGCCCGGTGCCAGCGCCGCCACCGCCACAGAAGAAGTCGACAACGATCTCATCGTCCTGAGCGTTGAAGCCGAGCCCATATTGGGTTTTGAAGTCGAGTGGATGCTTTTTAAAGGAGGTCATGAGTTGACCTCTTCATTAAGTGTCGCGTTGATCAGGTATTGAGGTTGCATGTGCTGTGTTCCTCGGTAGAGCCCGGCGCCGGGATTCTTGGTGAGAGGCCGGCGGCGGGGTGTTGCAGTGGTGTTTAGCCCAGGTTGAAACTGCCGATAGTCAGCTTCGCGCCGCCGCCGACTTCCTGTTGAACGACATCCTTGAATTCTTGTGCGAGGTCTTCGCGCAGCTGCTCTTCGCCAATCCAGCGCAGGCGCAACAGGGGCTTGTCACCGCCGGTGAGAACGGCAACACGGAGGCGGATGATCTGGACCTTCAGCCCTTCATATGGCTCGACGGTGAATAGGAATTCAGCGGGCAGGCCTTCCGAGGATTTGGCTTCGATCTGGTCCATCGCAGAACGGGATGCGCTAAGGTCGCCAACGACATGTTCGCTCTTGCGTGCTTGCTCGATGCTGATGGAGCGGATGGCGCTTGCGGCTTTGCGCAGATCGATTTGGCTGTCATCGGCTGCAAGGGCTTGAAGGTTCGACGCCCAATCCTCAATCCAGTCGCTTAGGTCTTTCTGCGCGAATTGGATGGTGGCAGCACGCTCCAGCGCTCGGAAGGCGGCAGTTTTTCTCAGGTTGAGAGTGGCGGTGAAGTCGCCGTGCCCTGGCTCTTTGGTGTTGCCCAGGTTGAAAATCACGGTGCACGACATGGCTTCGGCGTCGACAAAACCAGATGCGACGATATCGGCGCTTTGCTCCATCACGTAGTTGCCGAAGTCCAGCAATGAGTGGGTGGTGAGCGCTCCACGGAAGCGGCTGCGAGCAGCCTGAAACTTCTCGATGCTATGGATCTTCTGGTCAGAAGGCAGCACCAGCGTCGGGGTGAACGTGCTCAGCGGCTTGGCATAGGCCAGAACGGCGGTGTCTTGAATCAACTGAATTGCTTTGGCTTCCATTGAATCGATTTCCTTTTGGTGAGAGGTATGGAGCTGGGGGTTACGACTTCGCGTGAATCGGCGCGGCTTCACGATTGAACAGCTGGCCGGCGCGCGGAGCCTCGGCAAACAAGGTCAGGCGTCCGCCCTCGTTAACATGCATCGGCGTGTCGAGGGTGGTGTCTTCGCTGCGGCTGCCGCGTTTGGTTGGTACCTTGTAGGCGAGCTTGTGGTTGACCGTTACCTGGTGGCTGTCGGCGATTTGTTTCAGGGTGAAAGTCAGCGTGACTGAACCAACCTTGCCATTGTCGACAACGCCCGATGCCACCTCAGAAAGGGCATGGCCGATCTGATTTGCGAAGACGCCTGCGTTGAGTTCGCCGATGAATTCGGCGGTGTCTGTAGGTTTCATGTGCTGTGCCTTATTGAGTGCGAGTTGTTTGCCCCTGGACGGCAGGGGCACCGTTGAATCAGGCCGCTGCTGTTAACGCTTGAGCGTCGAGGTAGTCGGCGAGGTCGTGCAGGTAGACCACCGGCTTGGCCCGGGTGGAGCCGTGCAGGCGCTTGATCGTGAGCTTGATGCGGCCCTTCTTGATCTCGGTTAGCAGGTGGCGATCGGTGCGGATGTGCGAGAAGTAGTGCTCCCGAACGGCAGCCAGCGTCGGGCATGGTGTTGCGAACTGGCGCCGAAGTTGGTCAAGGGTGTTGCTCATGCCGCGTCCTCCCCAAACCCCTCCGATGGGGGCAGCAACTTGAGGCGGATCAATTCGGCGAGGCCTTCTTTGCTTTTGCCCATGGCGGCCGCGCAGACGTTGCCGCGTTGATCTGCGACGACGGCGCCGTAGGGATATTCCGGCGATCTGGTCGGGGTGACGTAGGCGATTTGCCCCTCACCAATGACCGCGTCGACGCAGCGGAACACCTCGGCCAGTTCGGCGCTGACCGGTGGCAACGACTCCAAAAGCTGTACTGCTTCGGCTGAAGCGCCAATTAGCGTGGCGCGACTGATGACGGTCGGGTGGTTGAGAAACATCGGGACCAGCTTCAGTGCGCCGATGGCTTGGGTAATGGCGTTCTGGCTCATGCTGCGGCGTCCTTGTGCGTAATGGTGATGTTCAGTTTTTTTGCGATCCACTCGACGCCTTCTTCTTTCACCATCACTACGGCGTAGTGCCGATAGCGGTTGGTGTTTCCGATCTGAACGCTGCGCGGATCCGAGAACAGGTAGCCCCGGTCTCGGTGATGGCTGGCCAGATCGCCGTCATTGGTCAGGATGCGTAGTTCTCGCAACCTGGTGCGGAAGGCGCGGGGCTTGAGGCCGAGCACGGCGGCCGTTTGATCCAAAGTGCGATTCACGGCGCTGTCCTCAGGCTGCGAGCAGTTTTCGCACGTTGTTCAGCAGTGCTTCCGACTCGGCCAGCATCTGCTGTATTTGCGTTGCGCTACCGGGTTGCTCTGATGGCGGCGTAGGCTCTGCCGACTCAATGCGACCGTTCGCGATGTCCTGGATGAAATCCCGCAGGTGCAGATGGTTGGCGCGATCTGAACGCTTGAGGGTCAGTTCGCCGGTGTGGCCACCGAAATCCACGCTGATGATTGCGCGGTCGTCGGTGAGCTCAACTTCAAAGCTTGCATGTATGGTTTGTTCTGGCCGTTGAAGAGGGCATACGGCTGCGCCGCCAACCTGAAGCATGTGATGCAGCAGCTCTTGTTTGGCGAGAGGGATGAAGTAGCTGTTCATGCTGCGTCGCCTCCGAACGGCCAGGTGCTGTCGTCGGTTGCGGCGCCGCCCAAAAGCTTGATGGCCTCGGTACGGCCTTTTAGGGTGCTGATTACCAGCAGTCCGGTACGACGCTGGATTTCTTCGACGGCTGCTCGACTACTGCATGCAGTAGGGTGCAGGTAGACCGGGCAGCGGGTGTTGCTGTGCTGTGTGGTTTGCATGGCTCGTACTCTTTGGTGAGAGGTGTACGAGACAGAAATTAGCCTGGCTGATATTAGCTGTCAACGCTGTGACTCATATTTTTTATTAGTACGCATAAAAAAGGCCGCAGTGCGCGGCCTTAAACAATGAGAAATTAGAGGAGGACTGAGTACCAAAAAACCTTGCCGATGATTCGAATATGTTCGTTGACGTATTCCCCACCATATCGCTCATCTGGGTGCTCGGCTTCGTTGTAACTCTTGAGCCGGAGGCCGCCTCCAGGTTGACGGTAGAGGAGCTTTACGCGCAACAGACCGTCGTGATCAAGGGCGTACATTTTTCCATCTTGCACGTTCACGCACGCGGTATCTACGCCCACAGTACTGCCATCTGGAAGCACCGGTTCCATGCTGTTACCTGTGATGGGGACGCAGCCAGCAGCACCAGGATCAATGTTTTTTCTCTGCAGCGTGCGTTTACCAAAGCGAAGTTTTCTACCATTCGTTTCAAGCATTACTGCAGATCCTTGCCCTGCGGACAGTTCCACTTCCTTGAAAAATGGGATCTCCACCTCGTCTTTGCCTAACGGTGTGTCGTCGTCCCATACATCAATAGGGCTTACGTGAGTCACACGGTTTTCTTCTGGGCTGGAATAGACCAGGTTGTTGTATCGAGAAAAAAGGCTCGTCGGGTCCAGAGAGTGTTTCGGTTCGAAGTGGTCGAGGTGCAGATGAGAGCTGATGAGGCGAGGGCTAACCTCAGAAGGGTCAAAGTGAAGCACCTGCGCAAACTTCAGAAGTGCCGAAACATTTAGAGCGATTTTTCCATTGAGATACTGACTTACAACGCTTTGACCTGCCCAGCCGCAAAGGTCGGCAACCTTTTCTTGATTGATTGACGGATCAATTTTTTTGGCTGCCTGGTACTTGAGCTTTAGCAGGCGTGCTTCTTCCATTCTCACATCGTCACCTACCGCTGATTTGGCAGTGCGTTGTTTCGCTGGTTGCTCGGTGTTAGCAATTTGATCGTTTTTCATACCCTCTAATGTATAAGTCGCACTGATTCCGCACAAACAGTCTGGGATCTTTTTGTCTTGCGCCAAATTATAGGCTGGACTAATATTCATGGGCAAACCCATTCGAGGAAACAGGGATGGAAGAGAACATTGGTACAGCCCTGCGTGCTTTTGCGAAGGGAAAAACTCAGCCAGAACTGGCTGTGATGCTTGGCGTTTCGCAAAGCGCTGTTTCGCAAATGCTCAACTCTGATCGAGATATCAGAGTGCGAGTTGACGAGAAAGGGGCGTGTTCGGCGATAGAGATTCGACGAATTGGATCGCGCCGAAAGCCCAAGGCTGCTTAACAAAGGTGCCGGGCTGGGGCCTCTCACCAAAGAATCCCCCAGCCCAGCTACGACGACACACAGCACATGCACATCGGTCGTGGTCGTAGGATAAGGTTTGCCCCGTCCTATGGCTACACCGTAAACAGGGGATTTACGGTTATGAGTCGAACAGATCTTTTGCCGGACGCGGGTCCGGTCCTTCCTTTGCGCCAGGCGATATACCGCGCTGGTCGAGACTACAAGGGCGGAATCACCGCCCTTGCCTTTGACATGGTGTTGGACAACGACACCCTCCAGAAGAAACTCAAACTCGATGAAGAACGCCGCTGGTTGAACCCTGATGAGCTGGAAGAGTTGATCAGGCTCACTGGCGATTCGCGCTTGCTCGATGCGCTGATGCGCCCGGCAGGGGCTGTCTGGTATCGCCCGGTGCCAGTTCCAGCAACGCGGGATGCCTTGAAGGCCGTCGGTAAGTTGCTCGGCGAAACCGGTGAATTCGTCGCCGCCATGCACGATGGTGCTGCCGACCACGTCTGGAAGCTTCAGGAAGTTCTCGATCTTGAAAAACAAGGGATGGACGTAATCCGTGAAGTCCTCGGCATCATGGCGGGTGCCCGTCAGGCGATGGAGGATCGTATCCATGGCTGACGAAATCGATCGCGCCAACGACCAGGCGCAATACCTGCTCGACATTGCGCTGCAGAGCCGCCGTCGTGCGCCATCAAACCGCGTCAGCGCAGAGTTTTGCGATGATTGCGACGATCCTATACCGTTGCTTCGACGGCAGACGATTGTGGGTTGCCAAACCTGCGTCGATTGTCAGGGGTTGCGGGAGGCTCGGCGATGACTGAACCGGCCAAAGGAATAGCCATCGCCACATGGGCAAAGCGTTACATCAATATCTTCGATCTCGCCCTGGTATCAATTGAGCCAGGTGAAAAAGCCCCAAAGGGCCTGGGATGGAACAAACCGGGCGGTTACATCACTGATGCCGCTGCGGCTGAAGCGTTCTGGCAACGAAATCCTAAACACAACCTTGGCGTCGTGCTCGGGCCGAGCCGTGTCTGCTCGTTGGACGTCGATGACGTTCAGTGGACACGGCATGTGCTGTATGAGTTGCTGGGTGTCGATCTGGATGCCATGGCAGTGGTGTACCCGACGATTGTCGGCAACCCTGCGCGCTTCCGGGTGTTGTTCAAGCTCCCGGAAGGCGTTGAGCTGACCCGGCATTCTCTCTCCTGGCCGAATGAAAAAGACCCTGACGGTTCGATTCACAGAGGCCTGATGGACAAGGCCAAGGCTGCGAAAGAGCAGGGCGATGCTGCCGGAGAAGCGGCGGCTCGGGCGGAGGCCGAAGAGTACCAGCGCTTCACGGTGTTTGAGTTGCGTGCAGGTCTGGTGCAGGACGTGTTCCCGCCTTCGATTCACCCTGGCACCGGTAAGCCTTACACCTGGCGGACGCCGCCGAACGCCGCGGATGGATTGCCGACACTGACTGATCGATTGCTGGAAATCTGGCAAAACTGGGACATATTCAAACGTGATGCCGAAGCGGCGTGCCCTTGGGCGGTCAAGCCCAGTACGCCGCCGGCGAAGGTCAGGCAACGTCCGGTATCGGCGGCAGGAAACCAGCCTTCGGTAATTGATGAGTTCAACCGATGCCATGACGTCGAAGAACTTTTGCGCACCCACGGTTACATCAAACGGGGCAGCAAGTGGCTTTACCCGCAGAGCAGCACCGGACTGCCGGGTGTGACGATCAGCGACGGCAAGGTGTATTCGCACCACGGCGCCGATCCGCTCGCGAACGGGCATCAGAATGATGCCTTCGAAGTGTTCTGTTTACTCGAGCACGGCGGCGACCAGTCAAAGGCAGTGAAAGACGCTGCGCGCATGCTGGGCATGCAGCATTCATCACGCCCTGATCCGCGTGATCTTCCCCCGACCCCATCCGGTGATTCGAGCAGGCCGAACCCTGCTGGCGCCGACGCGTCCAGCGAGGCCGCTCCGGCTCCTGATGGGGGCGCGGGGGAGGTGATGACGCTTGACCACTTGCTTCGGCGTTTCGCATTGGTCGAGGGGACCACGCATGTGTGGGACTGCGACCAGTCGCGGGTGATGAAAAAGTCAGCGTTCGAAGCTCGGGTGGGTAAGCCGCTCGCCAAGGCGTGGCTGGATGACACGGGCAAACGGTTGATTGCAGATGATCACGTCCGCGACATCGAGCAGGCACGACGCATGGCGGGCAAGAAGGGCGGTGCGCTGGGCATGCCACCGACTGACCGATACGTGTATATCGATGGCACCAAGGATGTCTGGGACCGGGAAAAGAAGCGGCGTATCGCGGAAGGCGCGGTGAAGATGGCGCTGGGTGACACGTATCCGCTGTGGTTGAACAGTAGCGAGCGGCGCACTGTGGATGTCGAACATATCGTGTTTGATCCGACTATGAGTAAGGATCCTGCGGTGTACATCAACACCTTTGATGGTCTGCCGCTCGAGCCTGTCAGGGATGACGATGCCTGCGCCAACCTGCGTTGGCTGATTTCGTTTCTGTGCAACCACGATGAAGCGGCGACCCAATGGCTGACCCGCTGGCTGGCGTATCCGCTGCAGCACCTGGGCGCCAAGATGGACACCGCTGTGTTGATGCACTCGATCATGGAAGGCTCAGGCAAAAGCCTGCTGTTCGCCGATGCACTGGGCATGTTGTACGGCCAGTACGCGGCCACCGTCGGTCAGACGCAGCTGGAGAGCAACTTCAATGCTTGGCAAAGCCGCAAATTGTGGTCGGTGTTTGAAGAGGTTGTGAGTCGCGATCAACGATACAACCAGGTGGGCAAGATCAAGCACCTAATCACCGGCAAGACGGTGCGAATGGAATCGAAGTTCATCAACGGTTGGGAGGAAGCCAACCATATGAATGCGGTGTTTCTGAGCAACGAAATTTTGCCGTGGCCGATCAGCGACAGTGACCGCCGGATGTTGGTGATGTGGCCCATGGAAACCTTGCCGGTCGAGCGGCAAAAGGCAATCGGGCTGGAGCTTGAACAGGGTGGTGTTGCGGCGCTGTACGGTTGGTTATTGTCGATCGATCTGGGCGACTTCAACCAGCGGACGCGACCGCCCTCGACTGATGCCCGTGAACGCTTGGTGGCCTTGAGTCGGGCCGGTTGGCAGACGTTCTTGCATCTGTGGCAGACGAGTGAGCTTGGCAATGGTTTATGGGGGCCATGTCTGTCGACGGATTTGTATGCACTGTTCTTGGAGTGGTGTCAGCGAAACAAAGAGCATACGATGAGCCAGACGAAATTCTCCCTGTTTATCAGTTCGGCTGTGGAGAAGACCAGGTCCATCCCGTGGACTGAAGGTAGTAATCGTCGTTTCGGGGCGTTCTTCGTTCCCGATCATCCTGACGCTTCCCTGCTCCCATCATTGAAGGCGGCCGAGCTGGGGAGCACCGTGTCGTTCTGGCGTGCCAAGGCAAAGCTTGCGGGTTGGAATGTGGACGGCTGGGATCACCTCAAGGGGATCGCAGCATGAGTTCACCAAGCATTGTGTTGGGTGTGTTGAGTGTGTGTCGGGTCAGTTTCGGCAACCCAACACAAGCTCGAGCCAGCAAATTCAAGGGTTACAGAGAGATGTGTTGGGTGTGTTGGGTTTACGCCCGCGCACACGCGTGCGCGTGCATTTTTCTCTCTCTCAGTTGTCCTTACGGCAATAGAAAACATCTCCATGCGAGGACAGAAAAACCCAACAAACCCAACACACTCGACACAAGTTATTTGAAGCTATTGATTTATAAGGACTTTATCTGTGTTGGGTTTGTGTCGGGTTGGGTGTTTTTTGTGTCGGGTTCGATTTTCAGGGGAGTGGGGCGATGATCGAGGAAGTTGAAGCGTTGATGCAGCATTGGGGCGCTCAGCACTGCCAGGTTGGCGACGGTGGTGGCTTGGGTAGTCCGATGGCGACCATCATGCAGTATGGCGGATGCGCTCCCCGTGGCACTCCTGGTTCGAGGGATCTGATGATGTCGGCGGGTGGTGGCTTGGACCATGCCAGTGCCGAGGTTGCCGCTGCTGTTGCCCAGCTCGAACGGCAATCAGAGAAGGGCGCCCAACTGGCCCTGTTGGCTCGCAATCGATACTTGGTCCAGCCTCCAATGACCGTGCGTGAGCAGCTGCGGTTGTTGCAGCTTGCTGAGGACGCCGACCGAACCTACAGGAACTGGGTCCACCGGCTGCACCAGCAGGTGCTGTTGATTCTGACCGTTCGCAGCGCCACAACGCGTGGACGTGATCGCCGAAGTGGTACGGTGGAAACCAGCTATACGCGTGCATCGATGAGCAAGCGCACGCGAGTTTGCTGAGTGCCGTTGGTCGGGGTGGTTTGCGCCAAACCTGCGTCAAAGTTGCGTCAATGTTGCGCGGAGTCAAACAACCGAAAATGCCCCCTTTTCGGTTTTTCCGGAGAGGGGTAAAAAGTCCCCACGATATGGAATTTGCGCCTTGGCGCTGACCTCGCACGTGCTGTGCCGCTTCACCCGGCCCTCCCTGAGCCGGTCACCTAACCCCGCTTCGGCGGGGTTTTCTTTTTCGGCTTACGGCGCAACCAATAAGGACAGAAGATGACAAATGAGCAGCAGGCGCTGGCAGAAATGCCGATCTGGTTGGTGATCGTCCTGGCCCTGGTTGGCGGAGTGTCGGGTGAAATGTGGCGGGCCGATAAAGACGGGGCGCGCGGTTGGGCGTTGTTGCGGCGCTTGGCCCTTCGATCTGGCGCCTGCATCGTCTGCGGTGTGTCTGCAATGATGTTGATGATCGGTGCAGGGATGTCGGTTTGGACGGCCGGCGCGATCGGATGTCTCACTGCGATGGCCGGCGCCGATGTGGCGATTGGGTTGTATGAACGGTGGGTGGCAAAGCGTCTTGGTGTCACCGAGTCGTCGGCAACTGGCGGCGAACCAGGGCAATGATGCGCCTGGAGATGCGCGACAACATCGACAAGATCGTGAAGAGCATGCGAGGTCTCAGCCGCAACAAGGTGCCAACTGCTGCAGCCAAGGCGTTGACCTTCACTGCTGAGCGAGTGCAGCTCGCGGAGAAAGCCGAGATTGCCCGTGTGTTTGATCGTCCAACGCGATGGACCTTGAACTCTATCTATAAGCGAAGTGCGACAGCCACCCGGTTGTTCGCCCGCGTGTGGGTCAAGGATGAAGCCAGCTCGGGTGTTGCGGCCTCGAAGTACTTGCCGGTGCATATGGATGGCGGCAATCGTCCGCACAAGCGGTTCGAGAAAGCACTGATCCACTATGGCCTGATGCCTGCCGACATGTACGCGGTACCAGGTCGACGGGCTCGAATGGATGGCAACGGCAACATCAGCCGGGGGCAGATCGTACAGATACTGTCAGCGCTGGGCGCTGCCGAGCGTGTATCAGGCTTCATGGCCAACCGCACGGCTCGCAGCAAACGGCGCAATCGCAATGCCCCTGAATACTTCGCGGGTCGCCCAGGCAATGGCACCGGCCCGTTGGGCATTTGGCAGCGTGTCGGCAACGGTGCGCGGCCCATCCTGATTTTCGTTAAACGTCCGACCTATCGTCGTCGCTTCGACTTCTACGGTGTGGCCAACCGCGTTGCTGCGGCCGAGTTCGAACCGCTGTTCCGCCGGGCATTGGCCCGCGAGATGGCTCGCGACTGAGGCCTTCGTCGATTTTTCAGCGTTTTCGCCCGATTTTGGTGCGATTCGGCAACAGATCGAGGCCTAACCCCCCTTTTTCAATGGGTCCTTCCGGCGACCTAAGAGATTGGGGTAATTCGAACCCCGATCTTTTTGCAGATTCAACCCGACATAGGGGGTTCCGCTTCCTGTCCAGTACTAGGAGATGACCATGCCAACACAGCGCGAGATAGCCGATCACCTGGACATGAGTGAGCGCAATGCCCGCGATGTATTGAAGGGGTTGGGCATCAGTGACTGGCAGGCCGCCAGCCTGGACGAGGTCCGGACAGCGTACATCCGCGACCTGCGCAACAAGGCGGCGGGGCGCGGGGGCAGCCAGTTGGAAGAACTCAACGCCGTGCGGATTGACGAAGGGCGGGTCAAGGCGGCGAACGGGCGTCTGCTGTATCACGAGAAATTGCGGTCGCTGATCCCCAGCATGGAAGCGGAGCGAGTGCTGTCCGACTGGTCGGCCTTTGCCAACCGGGAATACCTGGGCGGCGTAGAACGATTAATTCAGGAAATCGAGAACGTGCAGAAACTCACGGTTGATCGATCTGTGGTGGCCAAAGTTGCTGGACCTACAACCGAGCGAATTGCAGGCTACGCGCGAAAACTTGGCGCAGAGCTTGTTGGCAGCAGCGGGGAAATTCAACCCGCCGCGTGATGTGCCCACGGCGGAGTACTTGAGCACGGAGTTTTACTTGCCCGCCGAAAGCGGTGTGCTGCACGGCCTGTACGACTTCCACTACACGCCGTACTTTCTCGGTGTTGCCGCGGCGCTAGATGATCCGCGCGTCAGCGAAGTGGACCTGATGAAAGCCGCGCAGATCGGCTGGACCTGGTTCCTGATCGGGTACCTGTTCAAGTTTGTCCAGTTCCTCCCCCGGCCGATCATGATCCTGTTTGCCAAGGAAAAGGACGGGAAGAACTTCCACGATGAGAAGCTAAAGCACGGCGTGATGGCGAACAGCGAGGTCAATCGGTTGATGCCGGTCGACACCAGCCGGTCCTCCGGCAACCGCTGGGACCATAAAAGCTTCCCGGGCGGCTTCCTCAAATTAGTAGCCTCGAATTCCCCTGGCAACGTGAAGTCGACCTCATCCGTGGGACTGTCGGTGGTCGAAGAGCCGGACGATACCAGTGATGACGTGAAGGGGCAGGGCGATGCGATCGCCCTGCTGGAAGAGCGTGGGAAACGCTACCCAGGTTCGAAAATGCTGGTCGGTGGAACCCCTGCGATCAAAGGCGCGAGCAAGACCGAGGCGCGCCTGGCACAGACCGATTGCCGAGTGCTGCCGATTGTCTGTCATACCTGCGGCCAGGCTCATGTGCTGGACTTCGCCCATATCAAATACCTGGACATCAATGAAGGGGTCGAGCCGCACGAAATCTATGGCCGTGCGGATCCCGACACAGCCGGCTACGCCTGCCCACATTGCGGAGAGATCTGGGACGACTACCAGCGCAAGGAGAACATCCGCAACACGGTGTTCAACGCCGTCGAGGCGGGAGATCCATTCTGCGGCTGGGTGGCAACGAAACCCTTTGCTGGGCGTGCCGGCTTCATCGAATTGAACGAACTCTACGCGTGCCTGCCTGGTACCAGCCTGGCAAACATCGTGCGCGAGCAGCTCAACGCTGAGCACCAGGCTGCCATGGGCAACCTGTCGCTGCTGATCAAGTTCGTCAACCAGAAACAGGGTCGAGCCTACGAGTACAAATCGGATCTGCCCGAAGCCGACAAGCTGGCGGAGCGGGCCGAGGATTACCCGGAAATGTTTGTACCCATGGGTGGGCTGGTGATCACCGCAGGTGTCGACGTGCAGCACGATCGCCTGGCGATCGTTCTTCGCGCCTGGGGCCGTGGCGAGGAGTCATGGTTGCTCTACTGGGGTGAGATTTACGGCGAAGTGGTGCTGCCAGGGCAGGGTGTTTGGCTGGATCTGGAAAAGCTGTTGTTCTCGCCGATCACCCATGCCTGCGGCGCCAAGCTGAAAGTCCTGGCAGTCTCGCTGGACACCTCGGACGGCACCGTTACCCAAGATGCAGCCTATGCGTTTTGCCGTAAGCATCAGCAACGCGGCGTGATGGCAATCAAGGGGGCCAGCGAGCGAGGCAACAGCCGGGATGATGAGCGAAAAGAAATCTTCAGTGCGCCTCGTCAGGGGGTGGACACCGACAAAGAGCAAAAGGCTTCGAAGTACGGCCTGCGCCCTTACATCGTCGGTACGTCCCGAGCCAAGGATCTGTGGATTGAGGGGCGATTGCCGCTGACGGGAGACGGTCCAGGTCGGATGCACTTCTACAAGACAGTGCGTCCAGACTACTTCCGGCAGATCACCGCCGAAGTGAAAGCCCCCAGCCGGCGGCACCACTACCGCAAGGTCTGGCAAAAAAAGGCCGGCGAGCCGAACGAAGCCACGGACTGCGAAACCTACGCGCTGCATGCGGCCCGCTCGCTGAAAACGCACCTGCTCAATGAACACGACTGGGCGGCGCTGGATGCTCAGATCCGCCAAGGCGGTTTGTTTGATCCGCCACCCCCGGAATCGGACATCGAGCCGGATTCAGATCCCGCACCGGCACCGGAAGACCTGGTACCGAAACCATCCGCTGAACCCAACGAGCTCCCACCTTCTGGCGGGAGAGTTGTTTCTGGGCGCCGCACTGCTATGCGCGTGCTCTCTCAACGCAGGAATTAATCTATGGCCATCACCCTGGAACAGGCGCAAAGCCAGCTTCAAGCCTGGCTCGACGCAAGCATGAAGGTCAGCCAGAAGCAGAGCTACCGCATCGGCACCCGCCAGCTGAACTACGCCGACGCAGCAGAGATCACCAAGATGATCGATTACTGGCAGCTCCAGGTGGATCGACTGGCCAGCGGTCGCCCTCGCGGCATTGTCTTGCGCGGGATCACGCCGTTATGAGTCGTTCGCTCAAGGCTCCCGAGCCCACATTGCTGGATCGGGCAATCAGTTGGTTTAGCCCCGAGAGCGGCGCCAAGCGTATGCAGGCGCGTATGACGATGACGGCAATGGGGGGTTACGGCGGCGCCTCCAAACGCAAACGCTCGCTCAGTGCCTGGAATCCATCGGCAGGAAGTGCAGCTGCCGATCTGCTCCCCGATCTGCCGACTCTTCGGGAGCGCTGCCGCGACCTGGAGCGAAACAACCCCATCGGCGGCGGCGCGATCAACACGGTGGTGACCAAAACGGTCGGCACTGGGTTGGCCCTGAAATCGGTGGTCAATCGGCAGATCCTCGGCTGGGATGAGGACACTGCACGTGATTGGCAGCGCAACACTGAGTCGCTGTTCAAGTCCTGGGCCGAAACCACGGCCTGCGACATCACCCGCGAACAGAACTTTTACGGCTTGCAGGATCTGGCCTGGCGTTCGGTGTTGAGCAGCGGTGATGTCTTTCCGTTGTTGACCCACAAAGAACGCCCGGGTCAGCACTACTCGGCCTGCATCCAGCTGATCGAAGGCGATCGGGTGTGTAACCCGGACAACAAGGCCGATACCGAAACGCTGACCGCCGGCATCGAGCGTGATGCCGATGGAGAGCCGATCAAGGCTCACATTCTACGCAGCCACCCGGGTGCACTGGGTGTGAGAGAGCGGAAGTGGGATGAGCGACCCTTCTTCAATGAACGGGGTGGTCGGGCGCTGCTGCATTTGTATCGGCGCAAACGTGTAGGTCAGCCTCGCGGAGTACCGTACCTGGCACCGGTGATCGAGAAGCTCAAGCAGCTTGATCGCTACACCGATGCAGAGCTGGAAGCCGCCGTGGTGTCGGCGTTCTTCGCGGTGTTCATCAAGCCCGGGCCTGGCGGGGATCTCAGCCCGTTGGCCTCCGCTGCGACCGGCAACACGCCGATTGGCGGTGATCGTCCTGCAGATCGTGCGGCCGGTGGTTGGGACGGCACGCTCAGCGGCGGCATTGTCGCCGAGCTGGATCAAGGCGCATCGATAGATTCAGCCGCGCCCGGGCGTCCGAACCTGGCGTTCGATCCGTTTGTATTGGCGATGTTGCGCCAGATCGGCATGGCGTTGGAGCTGCCCTATGAAGTGCTGATCAAGCACTTCACGGCCAGTTACACCGCCGCGCGCGCCGCTGTGATGGAGGCCTGGCAGTTCATCCGTGGCTGTCGCGACTTCCTGGGTAACGATTTCTGTCAGCCGGTGTATGAGCACTGGCTGGAAGAGGCCGTTGCTCAGGGCGACATCGATGCTCCCGGCTTTTTCGACCATCCGTTGCTGCGGTATGCCTACTGCGGTTCGATTTGGGTCGGCGATGGTCCGGGCACCGTGGATCCGCTCAAGGACATCAACGCGGCCAAGGCACGTGTCGATCTTGGCGTAAGCACGCTGGCCAAGGAATCGATGCTCTACGACGGCAGCGACTGGGAAGAAAACCACGAACAACGCGCGCTGGAAGTGAAGCGTCGAATGGAAGACGGCCTATCTGCCACGCCGGCCTCTCAACCTGAAGACCAGTTGCCGCAAAACCCCGACTTACCCGAACGGACCTGACCATGACCGATAAACCAACCGACGCTCCCCCGGCGCATCGGGTGACGGCGTTCGACTTGGTGTCGCGCGAGCCCTGGGCGATCACCCCGGACATGCTGCACACCATCGCGGCGATCGCCCGTCGTGAAAACGATGGCCCCGAGGCTGTAGAGGCCAGGCAGGGGCGACCACTTCAGAACACCCGCAACGTGACTCAGCGTGGCAGTGTCGCGCTGGTCCCGGTCACCGGGCCGGTGTTTCGTTACGCGAACCTGTTCACCGCCTTGTCCGGTGCGACTTCGCTCGACGTGTTGGCGAAGGAGTTCACCGCGGCGTTGGATGACCCACGTACCGACAGCATCATTCTGGTGATGGACACGCCCGGCGGCCAGGCCAGCGGCATCGCCGAGTTCGCCCAGATGATCCGGGCATCCCCGAAACGGGTGGTCGCCTACGTGTCGGGCAATGCCGCCAGCGCGGGTTACTGGATGGCGGCGGCGGCCCACGAAATCGTCATGAGTCGCACCGGCGCAGTCGGCTCGATCGGCACCGTGCTCTCGGTGCGCACGAACAAGGATGACGGCAGCGTCGAGATCGTCAGCAGCCAGAGCCCAAACAAGCGTCCCGATTTTTCGACAGAGCAGGGCCGTGCGCTGGCCCAGAACCATGTCGATCGCTTGACCACCATCTTCGTCGAGGACGTCGCGAACTATCGCGGTGTTGACGTCGATACCGTCCTTTCCGACTTCGGTCAGGGCGACATGCGGATCGGCTCAGACGCTGTCGCCCTGGGCATGGCCGACCGTGAATCCACCCTTGAATCTTTGATTGCCGAACTCAACGGCAGCAACTCCGGAGATCGTTTTATGACTACAACCACCGCAACCCAGCCAAGTACGACCGCTGCCGATAAGCCAACCATCGATCGCGCTTACCTGGCGGCCAACCACGCCGAGTTGCTGGCGACGCTGGAGCATTCCGCTCACGCCGCCGGTGCGAAAGCTGAGTGTGAACGTATTCAGGCGGTCGAGGCTGCCGGCCTTCCCGGTCATGAAGAGTTGATCGCCTCCCTGAAGTTCGACGGCAAGACCTCTGGTGCTGAAGCAGCCAGCCAGGTGATCACCGCCGAAAAGTCCAAGCGCACTGCCGCGCTGGCGGATATCCGCAGCACGGCGACCAAGCCAGTCCCGGCCGCAGCCGCACCGGACACCCCGGCGGCCGCGGCCGATCAGGAAGATCCCGAGACGCCGCTCGAGGAGCGGGCCAAGGCAACCTGGGACGGCAACAAGGAATTGCGGGCTGAGTTCGGCGACTTCGGTGCGTACCACGCGTACCGCAAGGCCGAAGACAAGGGCCTGATCAAAGTCCTGAAGAAGTAACCCGGCCCACACCCACCACCCTTTAGGCTTTGGAGATCCTCATGCCTCTTACTCTCGACACTCCCCGCGCTTACGAGACGGGCGACATCAATGATCTGGCTGTCGCTGCCGGCGTGCAGATCTTCGAAGGCTCGGCCGTTGGCATCAATTCGGCGAATGGCCTGGCGCGTCCGCTGACGGCTGCTGACCTGTTCGTCGGCTTCGCTGACCGCGGCGTAGACAACCGCACCGGGGTTGCCGGCGCGGCGCGCGTTCGCTTGCGTGAAGCGGGCAAGGTGCAACTGCCGGTCGCCGCCCTGGCCATCACCGATATCGGTAAGGCCGTGTACGCCAGTGACAGCGGCACCTTTGTCCTCACTGCTGCGGGTAATAGCCGGATCGGCCATGTGCACCGCTTTGTCAGCGGTGGTGCGGGCATCGTCAAGTTCGCCGCGCAGGCCGTCCCGGTCGCGTAACACGCCGGTTTACCAAGTCTTTCATCAGGAGATACACCCATGGGTGCTGAAGTACTTTCCAGCCGTGCCGTCATTGGCACGTTTTACGAGCTGCTCGAACAAAACGCCGGGGCGACCTGGATCGATCTGATCTCCAACCTCTTTGACTCCGACCAGGCGAAGGAAACTTATCCGTGGATCGGCGCGGTACCGACGCTGCGTGAGTGGATCGGCGGTCGCCACGCCAAGGGCTTTGTGAGCGCTGACCTCGAAATTGAAAACCTGCACTACGAAGCGACGATCGAGGTCCTGGTCAAGGAGCTGCGCCGGGACAAGACCGGGCAGCTGCGCATTCGTCTCGGTGAGCTGGCCGATCGCACCAACTCACACTGGGCCCGTCTGCTGTCGGCACTGGTGCTGAACGGCGAAAGCCAGATCTGCTACGACGGCCAGTACTTCTTCGATACCGACCACGAAGAGGGCAACAGCGGCCCGCAGTCGAACAAGATCACCACGGACATCAGCGAGTTGGCGGCCACGCTGCACGGCACCCCCTCGCGCCCGAGCCCTGAAGAGTTTCAGCAGGCCGTGGCCAAGTCGGTCACCCAGCTGACCAGCCTCAAGGACGATCAGGGCGAGCCCATCAACGAACTGGCCCGCGAGTTCCTGGTGATGGTGCCTTTCGGTTTGCTGAGCGTGGCCCAGTCGGCGCTGACCGTACCGCGTGGTACCAACATCAGCGAGATCGTCATGCCGGACAACGTCAACGTGCGGGTGATTGGTAATGTCCGCCTGAATGCCTGGACCGACAAGTTCGTGACCTTCCGCACCGATGGGCGCCTGAAGTCGTTCATTCGTCAGCAGGAAACCGACGTGGTGATGAAGGCCAAGGCCGAAGGCTCGGAGTACGAGTTCGATAACGACGCGCACCAATACGGCGTCGACACCTGGCGCAACGTCGGTTTCGGGCGCTGGCAGTACGCCGTCCTGAACCAACTGGTGTAAGCCTTCGGGCTTGCACCTCATTCGAGGACATCACGATGCCGAAATACACAGTCGATCAGAACATCACCTTGTTCGGTGGCGAACTGATCCTGACGGCTGCTCAGGCCGGTGCGCGAGCGCACTGCCTGCAGGAGCTCAAGAAAGGCCGTTACGAGATCATCAGCCCGGTCCAGTTCAAGAAGGGGGAGGTGATTGTCATCCCCGGTGAGCCGGACAAGGCGCTGGCTCAGAAGGTCACCAAGGTCGAAAAGGATGCTGGGGGCGGCAATGGCGAATAAATCCTACCGAGTGCTCAGCGGTTCATTCCGCAAGCCCAACGACGAGTTGGTCGAAGTCGGTGGGACGATCGAGTTGCCGGTCGACGTAGCGGAGCGTTTCCGTAACCAGCTGAGCGAAGTTTCCCCCGCCGAGTCGACCAAAAAAGCCGGTCTGGCCAAGGCTGAAGGCGATGTTTGAGGAGGACCTTTCAGCCTTCCTCGAGGATTTCAATGTGGGTGGCCTGGTCGACGGCCAGCCCTTCCTGGCGGTGCGGGACATGCCGGATGAGATCCGCGCCATGGCCGGTATCAACAGTCAGTCGACCTACTACGAAATCCTGATCATCACCGCCGAGGCTGAGCGCCTGGGCATCGTCAACGGCAAGTTAATCAGTGTGGGTGGCGTGTCTTACAGAGTGCGCGACCGGCTGATGATCGATGACGGGGCATTCAGTCTCGCTTCACTCACCAAGGTCTAACCCTATGCCTTCCATTCAAGAGCGCATCGTCGATCGGGCGAAGGTGCTGATTCTTGGCGCCGGTACGTTGGCCGGCGACCGGGTGTTTCGCAGTCGTACGGAAGCGATCACCCGGGACATGTCGCCGGCCATTGTGATTCGTCCGAACCTGGAAACCACCGAACGCGAAAGCCAGTCGGTGGACCGCAACCAGTTTGAGCTGTCGGTGGAAATCCTCGCTCGCGAGGACACCACCACGGGCGATGCCTGGGACCAGGTCGCGGATCTGGTCAAGGTTGCTGTGCATGCGGTCCTGATGGAGGAGGACGCCTTTCCCGAAGCTGACCGCATTCAACGTTTCTACATCGACTGGATCGAGGACGACGGCGACAACACCGCGGGCAACTGCATGGTGCGCTACCGCTTCACCTATCTGTGCAACACCGGCGACTTGTTGTCGGGACCCACTATTTATTGAGGAATACCTCTCATGCAAATTGCATTCGGTAGCGGGCTGTTTTATGCCACCCCGCTGATGGACGCCTATGGCAATGCGTTGGCAGCACCAACCCCCATCCTGCTGGGCATCATGCAAGAAGCGTCGATTGACCTGTCCTTCGACTCGAAAGAGTTGTTCGGCGGCGAACAGTTCGCGGTCGATGCGGCGCGTGGTCAGGGCAAGCTCTCCGGCAAGGCCAAGGCGGCGCAGATCAGCCTTTCGCAATGGAATGCCCTGGTGTTTGGTCAGCAGTTGCAGCCCGGTCAAGTGTTGGTGCATCACGCAACCACACCGACGCCTATCCCCGTAGGGGGCAAAATCATTGTCGATCCACCAGCGGGTGGTTTGTTGGCCGGTGACCTGGGTGTTCGCGGCGGTGGGGCGGTGGCTTTTCAACGCGTCCTGACTGCGCCAGTCACAGGCCAGTACACCTACGACGCCACGACCGGTGAGTACGGCTTTGCGGTGGCGGACGCCAATACCCCGGTGTTTATCGACTATCGCTACTCGGTGGCCACCGGCAAAAGTCTGTCCGTGCGTAACCTGCCGATGGGCGATATGCCGGTGTTTCAGGGCGAGCTGTACCTGAAGTACAAGGGCAAATCGATTTATGTCCGGGTACCGAACTTCGTCAGCAACAAGCTGGGGATTGCGACCAAGCAGGATGACTACACCATCCCCGACTTCGAATTCACCGGTTACGCCGATGAGTTCGGGGAGGTCGTTTACTGGAGTGCCAGCGAATGACGCCCGTCAACGTACCTGGTGTTGAGTTCCCGTTTCCGGGCAAAACACTGGTGATCCCGCCCATGGCGCTGGGGGATCTGGAACAGTTGCTCGATCGCATCAATAACGTCATGTCCGGTCGAATGGACAAGGACAGCATCGCCACCGTCATTGACGCCACGCATGCTGCCTTACGCCGCAACTACCCGGACATGGATCGTTCTGAAGTGGCGAGCCTTCTGGATCTGAAGAATATGCGTGCCGCCTTGGACGCGGTCATGAGCGCCTCAGGGATGGAGGCGCAACCCGTGAATGAGTCGGGGGAAGCGCCGGCCCCCTCGACTGGGGCCAGCTCTACGCACACCTGATCGCCTGCACAGGCCAGAGTCCGGTCACGCTTCGGCGTGATTGGGACATGGTCATGGTGGCCCACATGACGGACTACTGGAATCACCATCCGCCCGTTCATGTGCTGGTGGCAGGGTACCTGGGATACAAGCCGACTCAGTCGGTCACCGGTGCCCCAGACTTGGCTACCAACATGGCGGCACTCGCCGCGGATATGCGTAGCGAACTGCCAGAGCACTTGCGCGGTGCTTTGGATGCGTTTTGTCCATTAAGTTAGAAACTGGACCCTGATAGCAGCTATCGGTAGCCTTCTCCGACTTTTAACAGGGAGGCTACCCATGCGTAATGGAGTTTTGTTTTTGTTGTTGCTAGCAGTTGGCTCGGCCCAGGCCGAGACCACGGAAGTGTATTTGCTTAAGGAGAAAGCGCGCGAGCTGGTGCGTGCACGCTTGAAGGATCCTGATGCTGCGAAGTTTCAGAAACTTGAACCGCATAAACTGGATAACGGCGCCACGATTATCTGCGGTGAAGTGAATTCTAAAAATGGTTATGGCGGTTACACAGGGTTTGAAAAATTCTTCAGCACCGGGAGTAGTGTTCGTTTTAAAGCCGATTCGCCATCAACCTTTGAAGGTGTTTATCAGGCAGTTTGCAGTAAGTGATTTAAAGCTGGTCCAACAAACTCCGCCATGGCGGAGTTTTTTATTGTCTGCATTTTGGGTGCCGGTATGGATAGGAACATCGCGTACCAGTTTACTGCTGGTACTCAGGGTTTTGATCGTGCGGTAGAAAGCATCGAGCGCAACATGCGTGATGCGCGAAGTACCTTCAATCGCGAGTTGAGGGCAATCAACACCGATATGGTGGGCAGCCAGACCCAGATCAGTCGGTTGGGTTCGGCGGCCAATGATGCCTTTGGCTTTGTCGGAGCCAAAATCAAAGATGACATGCTGGCCTTGGGCGCTTCAATGGCTGCGGTATTTTCGGCGGTTGCGATCAAGGATTTTGTCAGTGACAGCAAGGCGGCGCTGCTCGAACAGCAGTCGGCCTATCGCGGCCTGGAGGCTGTGGCCAACCATGCTGGCGTCGGTATCGGTCGGGCAATGGACGAAGCGCAAAAGCTGTCGGCAGACGGATTGATCAGCGTAAGTGATGCGGCAAAGTCGCTGCAGAACCTGCTGAGTCGTGGTTACAACATTGATCAGGCGGTGGCAGTGATCAGCCGTCTGAAAGATGCGGCGGCATTCAATCGGCAGGCGAACCTCAGCATGTCTGAGGCCGTAGTCGGTGCTACCGAAGGTCTCAAGAATGAAAACTCTGCCTTGGTCGACAATGCTGGTGTCACGAAAAACGTTGCAAAAATGTGGGAGGAATACGCGAAAACCATTGGTACCACCCGCGACAAATTAACGGATGCTCAAAAACGATTTGGCGAAATAAACGGAATCCTCCAAGAGACCGAAGCCCAGGTGGGTAATGCCGACAAGGCATCCAAAGGGTTGACGGGCAGTCAGGCCGAACTGGACACAAAGAGTAACGAACTCAAAGTCACCCTCGGTACCATTCTTGAGCCGGCGTTTATCAGCCTGAACAAAACCTTGGCCGAGACAGCGAGTTGGTTCACCGGTGTGTTGAAGGGGTTGACGGGCACGGGCGTGACGGTTGATGAGGTGGCCGGGAACGTCAAGCGTCTTGAGGCCATGTTGGACAACCTGGGTAACAAAGGTGCGCGCGGTGGCGGCGGTAAAGCGCAGTTGGAGGGCTCCTTGCAGGAAGAGCGGTTGCTCTTGGAAGCCATGCAGTTGACCTCCAATAAGATCGATCAGGTCGATGCCGGCATGAAGACGCGTTTGGCTCGAATCGAAGAGCAGCGACGTAAAGTCGCCGAGATGGCAGCCACGGGCGATACCCGTCTTTCTACCCAGCAGCAGGCGCAGCAACGCCCGACGGCCTACGGCCTGGAGGTAATGCGTCTCACAAAACTTGAAACAGCTTATTCGGCTGCCATTGAGCACCGTAAAGAGCTGGAGAAGGGGAGCACACCACCACCTCCGGCCAAGCCGGACACGCCGACAGCTGGGGGCGCTTCTAAGTCGCGGGTCAGTCAGTGGGCGGAAGTCCTGGATGCGCAGAAGGTTGCGCACACCCAGCAGCAGGCTGAGCAGGGGACGTTCCAGCAGTTTTCCCTGCAGAAGGAAGTCGATTATTGGCAGGCAGTTCTGCAGCGCACCGATCTCAGTGCTGCCGAGCGGTTGAGCGTGCAGCGCAATTATTTGGGCGCCCTGACCAATTTGCGTAAGCAGGACGAAGGTTCAGCGTTTGCAGACCTGCAGGCGCAGGCTCAGATGTACCGCAACAACATGGACGCCCGATTGCAGATCGCCCAGCAAGTGCTGGATCGCAGTCGCCAGTTATACGGGCAGGACAGTGAGGAGTATCGCCAGGCGGCCTCTGAAGTGGTTGCGATTGAGCGCGAGAAGCAGCAGCAAATTACCAATATGAAACAGCAACAGCTGGCAGCTGATCAACAGGCGCGGCTTGCGGACATCTCACACGCTGAGCAGATGGCCCAATTGGACCTGCAGGCCAACCTGATCACTCAGGGGCAGTTGTTACAGGCGCAGGCCGAATTCGAGCAGCAGCGTTATGCGATTGAGGCCCAGGCTCTGGTACAGCGCAAGGCTTTGCTGGAGCAGGACCCGGACCGCAACCCCGTTGCCCTGCAGCAGGTTCAGCAACAGATCCTGGCGCTGGAGCAAACGCATCGCAACAGCATGGCGGTCATCGGCCGGCAGCAAACCATGGAGTCCCAGAGCAACTGGTCCGGCATGCTCAGCAGCATCCAGTCGAGTTGGTCCGGCGGCCTCAGCGGCATCCTGTCCGGGACGATGAGTACTCAAGGGTTACTGCAGGGCATCTTCGGCAATATCGGCACCGCGTTCATCGAGAACATGGTGACCAAGCCGTTGATGGCCTGGATGTTCGGGGAAACCGCCAAAACCGGCGCGACGGTGGCCGGCGTTGGTGTGCGTACCGCCGCCGAGGCGGGTGGTGCGGCCATGTCCGTGGCGATCTGGGGTGCAGCCACGATGAAGAACATTATCGCCAGTGCATGGCAAGCGATGGCGGGTGCCTTTGCGGCCATGTCTGCGATTCCCATCATCGGTCCCGTGCTGGGAGTCGCTGCCGCTGCGGCGGCCGGCGCCTTCGTGTTTGGTATGGTGAAAAACGTGGCGTCGGCCGAAGGCGGCTACGACATTCCGGCGGGTACCAACCCGATGACCCAACTTCACGAACAGGAAATGGTGCTGCCCAAGCAGTACGCCAACGTCATCCGCCAGGCGGCGAATGGCGACGGGCAACTGGGTGGCGGTGGCACCTACCACTACAACGATTACAGCGGCCGGATGACGCCGGCAGACATCCGGCGCAATGCCCGGGCGTTTGCTGAAGAGATGCAAAAAATGCGGCGCAACGGTGCCATCAAGGCATAGGGGGGAATCATGCCATTAGGTCCGTTCTGGCCACCACGCTGGATCGCCAGTTATCCAGACGTGGGTGAGGTGAGCGACGGGGTGTTGCCGCGCATGCCGGGGCAAACACTGCTGTCGAAAAAGGCACCGGAGTGGAGCACGGGGGTACAAAAGGCGGCCAGCGGCCGACGTCGCACCACCGCGTATTACTCAGCACCGTTGTGGTCATTCCAGATCAGTTACAACGCGGTGCGCAAGCGGCCGGGGCTGGATGAATGGTCGCGGTTGGTGGACTTCTTCAACAGCCGCAAAGGGCAGTTCGGCGAGTTCCTGTACTTCGATCGCTTTGATCACCTGGTGACACTTCAACGGTTCGGTACCGGCGACGGCACCACCGTCAGGTTTCAGCTTTCCCGCGCTATCGGCGGTTGGGTCGAGCCGGTGTATGGCGTCGTCAACATTGATGCACTGACGGTGGATGGCGTTCTGACGTTGGCCTACAGCGTCGATGAACTGGGTCTGGTCACGTTTGCCGTGCCACCACCCAACGGGGCGTCACTGGTGTGGAGCGGCGCGTTCTATTTCCGCTGTGCCTTCGATGCCGACTCGCTGGATGGCGCACAGCCGTTCCGGACGATTTGGGAAATGAAGAACATCGCCTTTACGAGTATCAAACCATGATCGATGCCAGCCCAGAGTTGAAACAGTTCCTGGCCACGGCGCGCAGCTTCGTGATGGCAGACCTGTACACGATTGCCTTGGCCAGCGGCCAAGTGCTGCGCTACACCGATGCCGGCCTGCAGATTTACTACGCCGGGCAGAACTACTTGGCCAGCGGCCCGCTGATCAAACGCACCGGGGTGCGGGCGGTGCGCGGCATCGAGGTGGATACCTTGAACGTCACCTTCACTGCCGGGCTGAACGACACGGTGCTTGGGGAGTCGGTGCTGCCCTTCATTGCCGGCGGCGGCTTCGATGGCGCGACGTTAAATCTGGCCCGGGCCTTCATGGCGGACTGGGGGAAGCCGGTGATTGGAACGGTAACGCGCTTCATCGGCCGGGTGGCCGAGGTCGATCCCGTCGATCGTGAGCAGGCAACCGTCACGGTCAAGTCGCCGATGGAGTTGCTGGATACCAAAGTCCCTCGGGGCGTGTATCAGCCGTCGTGTTTGCGCACGGTGTACAGCGTCGATTGCGGGGTGAATCGGGCGTTGTTCCAGACAGCCGGCACTGTCCAGGCCGGCAACAATACCGCCCTGCGGATCAACTCCAACGTGATGGCGGAGCAGGGCTGGTTCGACCAAGGGGTGATTCGCTTCGTCAACGGGGCGAACGCCGGTGTGGCCCGCACGGTGCGTCGGCAAACCGGTGACGGCGCGGTCACGATGATCCTCGGCGTGCCCGCGGTGCCTGTCCCGGGCGACCAGTTCCTGATTTATCCGGGCTGCCCGCGCACGCTGGATGCCTGCACCAACAAGTTCGGCAACCGCGCGCGTTATCGCGGCATGCCCTTCGTCCCGGTCGCGGAGACGTCCATATGAATGCGCTTGAAGCTCAACAGCGCGCTGCGGTGGTGGCCGAGGCCGCACGCTGGCTGCGCACACCGTACCAGCACCGTCAGCACTTGCTGGGTGTTGGTGTCGACTGTGCCTGGCTGTTGATCGAGGTCTACAACGCGGTCGGACTGATGCCCTTGATTGACCCCGGACCCTATGCCCAGGACTGGCACCTGCATCGCAGCGAGGAACGCTACCTGGACTGGCTCGACCGGTACGGCCACCCAGTGGAGACACCTCAACACGGCGACATGGCGGTGTGGCGTTTCGGCCGCACCTACAGCCACGGCGCGGTGGTAATCGATGAACACCGGGTCATCCATGCCTACCGCGATATTGGCGTGGAATACGCAGACATGCGCGAGGAACGGCTGGCCAGCCAGCTGGTGCGTTACTACACACTCAATCTATATGGAGTCAGCGATGGGGGGCAGCAGCACCACGATCTCTAACAGCGCCACGCGTATCAATGCGCTGCAAGTTCAGAGCAGCGCGAGCGGGAAACCGATTGCCTGGCTCGCCGGCCGCAACCGCATCAGTCCCAACCTGATTTATTACACCGACTTTGAAGCCGTGGCGAAGACCACGAAGAAAAAGTCGGGTGGCAAGGGCGGCGGTGGGGCGACCCAAAAAGACACCACCTACACCTACTACGCGGCGCTGATCCTCGCGATCGGTCGCGGGACGTTGGGTGCTGTTCACCGCATTTTTCGTGACAAGGAAGTGTTTGCCGAAGCGGTCATCAACGGGGTGACTCAGTCGGCCTTGGCGCAGGCGGGTTTCAGCTTTGCCCGGGGTGATCGGGACCAACCGGTGTGGGGCTTTCTCGAAACCAAGCATCCCGCCGAGGCTATCGCCTACGCGGACACCGCTTATGTGTATGCCGGTCGGTACCTGCTCAACGATAGCGCCGGGGTCCAGAACCACACGTTCGAGGTAGACGGTCCCTATCAAGTGCCGGGGTTGCCGGACGCCAATCCCGGGGAGTTCTTGTCAGGGTTACTGCTCGATCCTTTGGACGGCATTGGATTCAACCCGGCGTGGATTGCCGACCTAAGCAATTATCGCAATTACTGTTTGGCTGAAAACCTGTTGTTGAGCCCGGTGCTCGACGAGCAGTCACCGGCCAGTGAAGCGATCGCCCGCTGGTTACAACTGACCAACAGCGAGTTGGTCTGGTCGGCGGGTCAGCTCAAGGTCATTCCGTATGGCGATCAGGTTGTCACCGGCAATGGCGTGACCTGGTACCCGGATGTCACGCCAGTGGCGGATCTGACCGATGATGATTTTCTGGCAGAGGAGGGCGAGCCACCGGTTTCACTGAAGATCAAGAGTCAGGCGGACAGCTACAACGAAGTCTCGCTGGAGATTCTCGATCGCGCTCACGAGTACAACACCGATGTGGTGCGCGGCACCGATCAGGCGGCCATCGAGCAGTTCGGCTCGCGACCGATGGAGACGATCAAGGCCTATGAGATTTGCGAGGTGGCGATTGGTGCGCATGCCGCGCAGTTGCTGGTTCAGCGCAAGCTCTATGTGCGCAATGAATACCAGTTCTCCCTGGGCTGGCAGCATGTGCTGCTTGAGCCGATGGACCTGGTCACCATTACCGAGCCGGGGTTGAACCTGCAGCAGCGCTTAGTCCGTTTGATCTCGGTCGAGGAAGACGAAGAGGGCAAATTGGCCGTGGTGGCCGAAGATGCGTTGCTGGGTGTTGGCAGTGCGCCGAATTACCCGGTACAGAGCAAAAGTGGTTTTCAGAGCAATCAGAATGTCGCACCCGGTCCGGCCTTGGCGCCGATCATGTTCAATCCCCCGGAAAGCCTGTTGCTAGCTGGTCAGTTGCAAGTGTGGGGCGCCGTGGCGGGTGCGAGCCCGAACTGGGGCGGCTGCGAGATCTGGATTAGCGCCGACGGTGACAGCTATCGGATGGCTGAAACCATCTATGGTCGGGCCCGCATGGGCCAACTCACGGCCACGCTGGCCATCGGCAACGATCCGGACACGGTCAATACCCTGTCCGTGCAACTGGTGGCACCGGACGAACTGGCGGCCGCGACTACCGCCGAGGCGGACAGCGGCGCCACCCTGTGCTGGGTGGACGGGGAGCTGCTCAGCTACCGCGATGCCACGCTAACCGGCGTGGGTGCCTATCAGTTGGGCTACCTGCGACGTGGACGACTCAGCTCGCCGGTGGCCAGCCATCCGCCCGGGGCACCGTTTGTGCGTCTGGATGATGCCGTCTGGAAATACAGTTACGCCCAGGATCAGATCGGCAGAACCGTGTGGGTCAAGTTTCGCTCGTTCAACGTGTACGGCCGGGCGCTGGAGGATCTGGCGGACGTCACGGCGTACAGCGTCACCTTGTCGCCCGCGCGGGTGGTACCTGCGTCGGCGCAGAACCTGGCGCTGGTCGGCTCATTCGAAGCGCCGTACTTCACTGTCAGCTGGACGGCCGGGGCGCGCGCGGAGGATCGGCTGGTGCGGATCCGCAACGCCGGCAGCAATGCGTTGCTGCGTCAGGTATCGACTACCAGCACGGCCTTCACCTACCAGCGGGCTGACGCCTTGGTCGACGGCGCGCTGCTGCGCAGTTACCGCGTGGAGATCATCGAGCGCAACGCTGCCGGCAGCGCGCCGTTGGCTTCAGTGTTGGTCACCAATACGGCACCGGAGGCGGTGACCGGCACCGCGGCGGCGGTCAGCGGCACTACGGCTGGTGTGAGCTGCGATGCCAGCAGTGCAGCAGACGCCGCCGGTTACATGTTCGTGTATTCCACCGTCGCTGGTTTCGACCCGACCTTTGCCGGAGCGGTTGGCTATCAGGGGGCGTCCCGTTCTGGGGAAATCACCGGTTTGATTGCCGGCACTACCTACTACCTCTGTGCCGCTGCTTACGACACCTGGAGCAGCACGCGCAGTCAGCTCAACTTCGCTCCGGCGATCACCTTTAACACCTGATAGAGAGCCATTATGCAACCCATTCAATTCTTCGCCGCCCGGGCTGAGGACGGCGCCCTGGTGCCCGGCGCAACGGTAGATGTGTTTGTGAGTGGCACGCAGGCACGTGCTGCGCTGTTTTTGGACTCATTAGGCAATACACCTCTTGGCAATCCGTTTCTTGCTGACAAAAATGCCCGCGTATTTTTTTACACAAGCACGAATCGAATCGATGTGCAGATCCATCGCGGTGGGTATTCGGCTCCCTTGATCCGAGACATCGTTATAACGGACCCCGACGATGTGCTTGCATTGACCAACGGTGTCTATCGCACCATTGCACAGGGGCTCGCTGCGACTGTTAACGGCAAGATCTTTCAGGTTGTAGCCCCTGAAGATGAAGCCGCCTATGCGATTTACCAGAATGTTAACGGGGCAGCTGTTGATACCGGAAAGAGAATTCCCACACGGTATCTGTTAGATCGGGTGGAAAGTTCGGCTCGGCAATCTGCGGATGCGGCAGAGGCATTTTCGGAAGCATCGAGAACATTTGCTGAGGGCGCTTTAGCCTATGCAGGGCGAAACTTCGGGCCTCTAGCGGCTGATCCCGCTGCCAATCCGCTGGGGCAGCCTCTGTCGACAGGGGATAGATATTTCAATACCACCATGGGCATCGAACGTGTCTTCACCGGCATTGTTTGGCTTACGCCAAATGCCGATGGGCAAATGATTATGAGCGAGCTTGGTGATGCCACTGACCCGGGGAAGGGGGGTGGAATGGTGGCGTTCATACGGGGAGTCTTCGGCCGGGGCGCTTATACGGTGGCCGGCATGTTGAGTGCTCAGACCTTGAATGTCTGGGAGTACCTCCATGTCATCCCACTGGCAGACAAGATTGACCCCGCCGAACCGGCCACCTGGTATTGGGACACGGCAATCAACGCGGCGCTGCAAAAGGGCAAGAAAGTCCTGATTCCGTATCCCCTCAAGGTCAAGCGCAAGATCACGACCAAAGTGACCGGCGCGCAGCTCGTTGGTGACGGCATCGACTCTGCCGGTCTTATTCTTGACCCGCTGGGTGGGCCAGGCGCCGGGTTCATCGGTGACTGTGTGGTTGAGTTGGGCGACTCAACTGCGGCTGCAGAAGTGTCGACTCATCTGGGTCTTTCTGCGCTCACGATCGATGTGGGTGGCCGTGATATTCCAGGTGTCGCCATGTTTGGCGCCCGGGATGGGAGCTATGCAAAGCGCGTCTATATCAGAAACTTCTCCGGTACCGCCTTTAAAACCAACAAGGCCGGCGGTGGTACAGGCGTGGCGACCGGCAAGATGTGCCAAGGCGTCAAAATCGAGCAGGTGATTGCGCTGCCTCAACATGGCATCAAAACCGATGTGTTCTTGCTCGATGGCATCTTTGAAAGCGAGGTCAATCTTTGCAAAGCCTTTGGTTTTACGCTGGCTGAGAACAGCGCTGTGGGCTTCGCAGTCGGCAGAAACACCGAATCCCGCGGGGTCAAGCTCAACACCTGCGCGGGTGCGAACATGGTCAAGTTTGGCAATGCCGCCAATTTCAACGCTGTCATCCAGTATGGTGAGTGGTCGCGCGATAATTGGGATTACAACACCACCTTTGAGAATGTCGAAGGGCCGGGAGTTATTTTCCATGGCGGCACGGCCAGCGGCCAGCTGTTGCCGCTCAACTGCCGATCGGTGGACCCGAGACCCTATTTTTCCGCAGTGGCTGCCGTGCTTAATCCGTTGTACCTCTTCCGCAAGGCGAATGCCTGCTTTGCTGAGGGCGTTAACTATTACTCAACGGTCAAGGCTATTTTCGAATTTACAGGCGAGGGTGGATTGAATAACTACGGGGTGCTCACCGGTGGCGTTAACCCCGAAGCGCTTGTGAGCTCCGGGGTGGTAGTGTTTGGCGCTGGAACGCTTTCCAGTAACTTTGTGGCGGGCTACTCAAGCGAAGTGTCCACGCGTAAAGAATTCGTGGTTACTGTCGATCAGCAGTTTTATCGCGTGCTACCGAATGGAGCGAGCGAGCAAACGGATCAGTTTTACACGACCTTCAACCTGGGGGATTCCGGAAAATACCGCTGGCGCAACAAATCGTTGGAGACTGTCGCATCGATTGATGATTCGGGACTTTCCTCAGGGAAGACTGCGCTGTCGGTCAAGCTGATCAAGAACGGTGCTACCTCTTTTGATCGTATCGAGTTGGGTCCTATGGACTCCGCAGGTGTTGGCTATCGAACACTCCGTATCCCTAACTAAGGAATTGAGCATGTCTATCAAGAAGACCATCGAATTCAAAGGCATCACCGTCATCGATGCCCACATCACAGCGGTCATGCCCGCTATTGCCATGGGTAACAGGATGATGACCTTTGGTGTTCAGTACCGCAGTAGTCCTGAGGCGGAGGTGTTTCAAAGCGAAATCAAGGAAGCGCCTTATGACATCGATGGCGGCAATCCGCTGGAGCAGGCCTATGCGCACCTGAAGACGCTTCCAGGATTCGTCGGTGCTGTGGATTGCTAGTCAGCAGCAATACCTGTGACCCGCTCCGGCGGGTTTTTTTTCGTCTGGAGAATAGTGATGGTTGAAACTGAAAAAGACCGCGACATCCTCGCCCGCACACTGTGGGGCGAGGCCCGCGGCGAATCGCTGGCGGGCCAGATCGCCGTGGCGTGGACCATCCGCAACCGTGTGAACGACGGCAAGGCCAAGTCGTGGTGGGGCGAGGGCTATGCCGGTGTGTGCCAGAAGCCGTACCAGTTCAGCTGCTGGAACAGGAACGATCCGAATTACGCCTACCTGAGTGGCGCCAAGTCGATTCCGTTTCGCGAGTTTGCTCAAGCGCAGATCGCTGCCGACCAGGTGATGGCGGGCAAGGTTTCAGATCCAACGGGCGGAGCGACCCATTATTTCGCGACCACCATGCCAATACCACCTAAGTGGATTAAGGACGCCAAGCAGACGCTGAAGCTCGGGCGCCACATTTTCTTCAAGGATGTGCCGTGAACCCTGCGGCACTGAAGTTTGCGTTTTACCAGGTCGCGCTGAAGGCACTGGCCTGAACCTTTCTCAACACCCGAGGCAACAAAATATGCAACTGATTAGTAATTGGAAAGCTGCTTTGAAGATGTCCAGCGTTCAGGCTGGCGGTGCTATTGCAGCATTGGGTATCGCTGAGCAGTTACTGCCTCAGTTGCAGGCGGTACTGCCGCCTGCAGCTTATGGCGTCCTTGGACTTCTTGTGATGGTGGCTCGGGTGATCCTGCAGCCTAAGTTGAGTAACTAAATATCGAAAAAAAGAGCGGCCGGTGTGAATGCGTCAACATTCAGACCAGCCGCCGTCCCTGCAGATCGTCCCTGCAAGTCCAGCCAAGGCTCTTGCTCCGTGCACAAAGCGCGGCGAGCCTAGCACCTGTTCATATATACAGTAAAGGTCTTGCTATTTATGTCCTCTCCCATCATCCCTTGGATGGGCGGCAAACGCCGCCTGGCCGATCGCCTCATTCCGCTCTTCCCGCCACACGAGTGCTACGTTGAAGTCTTTGCCGGCGGTGCCGCGCTGTACTTCATGCGCCCTCAGGCGGCGCCCGTCGAAGTCCTCAACGACATCAATGGTGATTTGGTCACGCTGTACCGCGTCGTGCAGAACCACCTTGAAGAGTTCGTGCGCCAGTTCAAATGGGCGCTCAGCTCGCGCCAGGTGTTCGAGTGGCAGAAGATGACCCGCCCCGAAACCCTCACCGACATCCAGCGTGCCGCCCGATTCTTTTACCTGCAGCACCATGCCTTCGCCGGCAAAGTCACCGGGCAGACGTTTGGTACCGCGACCACCGGTCCGGCCATTAACCTGCTGCGGATCGAGGAAAACCTCTCGGCCGCTTGGCAACGCCTGTCGGGTACCTATGTCGAACACCTGCCTTGGCTGGAATGCGCCGAGCGCTACGATCGAGCCCACACCTTCCACTACATGGACCCGCCTTATTGGCAGACCGCCGGCTATGGCGTGGACTTTCCTTTCGAGAATTACGACCGAATGGCGGACTTCATGCGGCGCTGCAAAGGTAAGGTGATGGTCAGCATCAACGATCACCCGGATATTCGGCGGGTGTTTGAGGGTTTTTATTTTGAAACACTGGAAATCCGTTATAGCAACACCAACCAGCGGCATGGAAAAACCGATGTCACCGGAGAACTGGTGATTATGAATTGGCAGCCAGCGGAGTTTGGAGGGCTTTTTTAGATTGAAGGAATGAGGCAGAAATAAGGCACATCAGATGCCAATTTATGCCATTCAATAGCAGACACATGTTTGCCACGCAAACAGTTGAGCCCCGGGCCTTATAAAGGCCACGGGGCTTTTTTTGCATCGCTGCCATGCTCGATCGCAGTAAGGGGCGTTGCTAGTAAGCTATCGGGGGATTACCAGTACAGGCCGCAACCTTCTACCGGTTGCTGGTATCGAGTCAGGTTTACGGCTCCAGGATTGTCGAAAATGTCTCGAGAATTTCGACAGGCAAAAACTGTGGGTAGTCCAATATAGCCTCCATAACTCCTAGCTTAAGTACTGCGTCTCCTTTGCCTCGAGCTATCTCTCCTAACTCAGGAAAGGTATTTTTAAGTTTTTCTTCATAGTCATGTCCTTGGAGTAAAAGGAATGAACTCGGGTAGTTTAGCTCGAAGTTGTTATGTAGTTTTGTGGGTACAAGGTCGTCTAAGGGTATGCCGGTTTGTATGAGAAAATTGTCAATCATTGTTTGGCATTCGTGCTGAGAAAGATACGGAATATCTGTGTAACGGATCTTGTCGCCGCTCACCCCAAAATCGGAAAATGTTTTTTTAATATGTCGGATTAAGCAAAAGCAAACGTAGAGAGGGTCTAGGAGGTAATGCTCAACTGCATATCTGGCACCGCTTCCCAATACTGTGATCGATTCGGTTGATTTGTTTGTATTGTCAAAATCGATGATGCCCCAAACCAAATCATTTCCATTGGATCGGAGTCGGTCAACAATTGATATTACGTCTGTGCAATTTGAAGTTCCGCTATGTGGCTCTATAAATACAGGCTGAAAGGTAAAGTCGCGCAGTCTGGAAGATGCACTAAAAAGTTTGTCGAAATATATTACGTCATATTTGCTTTCAACAAAAATTTGTCGCCTGCTTTCAAAGGTAACACGAAGAAAATCAACGCCTTCTGTCAGCGTACGAACAGCGTGGGAGTTGCTTACCATGAACGGTGTTCTTGTCATTTTATCTATTTCAAAAACACTGTTCTCAGGCGCCATAGCCACTGTTGATGGTGAGTGTGTTGTGATAATCACCTTGACGCCAGCATCTTTAACTATCACCTCTGTCAGTATGTCAATCAACAGCTTGGAAAACTGAGGATGCAAAGGGGCGTCGGGCTCATCGAGCAATAGCAAGTCGGGAAGGTGGCCTCCTTCATTTGTATTGTAGATGGCTAGTGCCAGTGACATTAGAACCTTTTCGCCCGATGATAGATCATTTGCCGAGATTTCAACTCCACTTATTTTATCTTTTAGAAGAAGTCGAAATGAAAGCTCAAAATCAGCGAGCTCTGGTGTTGATACTTCATATGGGAGATTCGCAAGTGTGAGTATGCTATTTACCAGCTCCCAAGGCGGCGGTCCGTACTTTGTAATAAAATCCGCAGGGCTGAGGCTTTGGGTAGCTCCCGGTGTGGAGGCATGAAGCCGTGCTACGTCATTTTTTACTTGCCTGATGCAATAAGTTTTAAAGATCATTGCGAACTGTGTGTAGAATATTGAATTGTTTGCAATGTCTGCGAAGTTAATATGAGTTAATATGTCTGATGCTGTTAGCTCGTACGGGAACTTTCCAGTCTGTTGTACAAGTTTTTTGATGGTGTTAACAAGTTTTTTGTTGGTGTCGTTGGTGTTGCTACGTTGTGTTAAGGCCTCTAAAAGTTGTCCTATGTCCTTGCCTTGATAAAGGCCTTGCTCTCCAATGCTGTTTATCTGACTCTGAAACTCTTGGATCATGTTCGCTGTCTGAGATGGATCGAAAGTTTCCTCTATCCTTGGGTTTAATCCATTGAGGCCAAAATGCAGTATATTCAAAGCCTGCTTGTCGTTAATATAGACTTGTGCAGTAGATTTATTTGAAATGGCTTCAAGTAAGTGGCTTTTTCCGCTACCGTTTTTTCCGGTGAGTACACAGAAGTCGGGGGCATCAAAAGTCACGCCGCTTGGTATTGATTTGTGCTTGGAACTTACGATGATTTTCATGGAGCTCTCTTTATTAGGTCGAGCATTAGATAAGTTTTCTTGATGGCTATTTGATTAGCTTGTTAGTTGCTGCCTTTATTGCTTGGTCAGCTTCAGCAGGCTTCACTCCCGAAACACCAATTAGCCATGGCTCTAACCTTGTCTCCTCAAGTCCGAAAAGTACTCTAACTGTCGCAGCGGCTTCGAAGGATTTTTGGATCGCGCTCACGTCGAGAATTTGTTGCGTTGGAGCAGCAAGAGGGATTTTATCGTTGCTCATTCCGTAAACAAGAAATCTGAGGCTGCCTGTGACTTTTTTGTCCTCAGCTGCGAAGCCAAGTGGAAGTAGTCCGCTTAAGTCAACTTCATTGGCAGAGGTGGTTAAGTCGGCGGTAATCCTAAGTCCAACCCCGATTCGTCCTATCGCTGGTTTGTCGGAATCGTTGAAGGAAACTTTTTGGTTGGTGTAGTTAGTATAGTCAAAAGTTACTCTATATTTGCCTCGAGAAACTTTTCCTCCGGAACCTAGGTAGGTTAGCGATCCAGAAGAGTTAAATTGTTCAATAGTGACGAACGTGTCGTAGCCAGTTAGTCTGGCCCTGATGTCCGAGGACTTCAGGGATAAAACGTCAGCGTCTACTCTTTTTTTAGTTTTTTCATTGTATATCTCAATTGTTTTAACTGGCATTGGCATCGAGAGGGGTATTAATTGAACGTCACTGTTAACTAGTGAGTTTGATGTGTCTACAGTGGCGCACCCGGATATGTTACATAGAACTAGCAAGGCTGCTGCGGTCGCAATAGTTTTGGCTTTCATCAAAAACTCCTTGTTCCGACGGAGGATTACTGAGCAATTTTTATGCATGCAGGTTCTTGCAAACAAAAGAGAACACCTAGCCTGACACATAGGTTAATCCTAAAGTACTGCTTTTATGGCATAGCATAGAAGCGAGTTGCCAGCAACGTCGATCGTGGAAAGGATATGGTCGCTAGCGATTTGTTTTGACTTTTACTTCGCGTCATCTCGTCCGCTTCCCACAGATGAATCAACGCTGTTACCTATTTCTTTGTTGCGGAATGGTTATTTTTTTTGGACGGGGATGTTAGATTTTGACTGGTTTTTTGTGTTCGTCGGTATGCCCGAATTTCATTTTTGGCAACGAAAATAAGCCAGAGTCCAGGGGGGCATTTAACTATTTCAAATGAAAAGTAACCGCGACATGTAAAAAAAGCCCTAAATCCCTTCATTATCGGGATCGTAGGGCTTTTTTTGCGCTAGCACTCCAACACAATCGGGGTGTGCTTAAGTTTGATCAGTTGAGATCGGAACCTTCCATATAGTGCTTTATGAAGGCCATCCCAGCATCGGTGACCCAGTACGTAAAGGTCATAGGGAACTGCTTGGAGAAACCATCAGAGGAGGTTATGTCGAAGGACATGCCTTTAACCTGTTTGTCCTCAAAGAAGCCGTCTTGAACCGCATTAGCCACGAGTACATCCCCGCCTGGCCCCAATACAAAAATGCGCTCCCCATTTTTCGCCAGGATCGAAAAAAGGCGCCGCTCGCACTCGCCGTACCGGTTGTTCAGAATGCCCAAATTCTGCTTGTACTTACGAACAGAAAGGCGGTCGATGTCCTTTTTCTGGTCAAAGCGGGTATGACAATTTGGGCATAGTGCAATCAGGTTTTCGAACGAGTTATCCTGCGTCTCAGCCCATGGAACGATATGGGCGATCTCTGTAGTGGTTGATCTGCACGTCGGGATTGCGCATCGATGCCCCGCCTCCACTAGAACTGCTCGTTGTACCGACGCTGGAATATGTTCTCTCGACATGGTTTGTGTCTCTAATTGGCGTAGGCAGAGATTCCGTCCTTGGACTGCTGGAGTAGAAGCGCCCATTTTAGGGCACATTTAGGGCCGGTCTAGACCTTTTCAGGCCGCGATTCAAATGGTTGGGTGAGTATTTCTACGGTCGACAGCGGCCTGCGTAGCAGGTTGGTGGGGTTCGAATCCCGATCCACAACCTGGCTTCTAAATACAACCCTGCGGTTGCTTTTCCTAAAGCTGTCTTTCGCGAAGTCAAGAGGGTGCTTATTTGACGCACCCTCTTGTATTAATTGTATTTTTCAGCGTTTGGCTACAGCTACAGCTACAGCTTCAATACGAGAAATTAAACGCGCCTTGCTCTCATTAGGATAGCGTGATATGTCCGACTCAATAATCCTCAAGGCTCCTTGGACATTCCCTTCAAGAGCCATAAGGAAAGCCTTGTATTTATTAACTGTCCGAGCAGAAAGATCTTTTTCCTTGCTGATTTGATTTAGGCGGTAGAGCGCATCTCTAAGAAGGTCGGCGTCTAAATACTTAAGTGAAATATCGCAATAAGTTAATATTGGATAGTGATTGCCTGGGTAAGCTGCTATGCAATCATTTATTTTGTCGAGCGCTGCTTGGCGATCATTGGCTACTTTTGCCTGAAATAGTGCGTCTGCGATGTCGGCCATTTCCCGCGACTGTTCAGAGTCAATGAATCTTAACTCTATGATCAGCCTTTCTAGTTGCCCTCTATTTGCAACAGGGTTTTCTGAATTTATTAAGCAGTTAAAGTATGCCTGCAAATGAAATTGATTGTTTCGGTTTTCTTCGTAATTTCGCTTAGCAAACCCAAGAGCTTTATCATACTCTTCCAATTGAACGTATACTTGGACAATTTCTCGCTTAGCGCGCGCCGCTACGTATGCCGCATCTACTATTTTATTGAATTGAGTCAGCGCTTCATTGAAACGACCTTGCAGTCGATAGTAATACCCAAGCAAAAAGTTATGCTCATCTCCTTTGATTCCTTGAACCTCACTTAGCATTCGCTGGTTTTTCTTTTTGGCAAGAGCAAGGCACAGATAATATCTTATATCTTGCAGGACGCCTTTCTCTAGGTTCTCTTGCTTTTGCAGCACGATGTCTGCAAGTTCGATGATTCGCTCCAAATTACCCTTGGTGTAATATAGGTCTTTCATACATCTTAGATAATGAGATGGGATTAAAAAACGCTCATCAATATCTATGCCTGTTTTTAAAGCTTCTTTTATTGTAAAAATGAACTCCGATGAATCACGTTCAAATACGTCATCGCTTTTGGCAATCATTTGGACTTGTTCCTTGATGCCGCGCGAATAACTATCTTTCAGCTTGAAGCGGTTCCTTTTTATGAAGTCACGTATGATATCATTCAGTCGAATTATTTCGCCATCCACACCGAGCATCTCGATAATGTTTTCAGAAGCCAGTTCTTCTAGCAACGGATAGAAGCGCTCTTCCTCTACTATCGAAAATACAAAGTCTGAGGAGATTACTTCAAATTGAGACAGTAGTCGAATAAAGTCCAATACATCTTCATTGCCTTCATACTTGTTTAGAAGAGCAGCAGCCTTGTCGTAACTGTAAGAGGTAATTAGGGGTAGCTTGTCGACTACCGATGTCAGGTTGTCTTCGCGAAGAATATCCACGGCAAACATGACTTGATCGGGGAATCCGTGTAATAGATCGCTGATATCATCGAAATCTTTTTTATCTAGTCGCAATTTGTATAGATCAGACAACTGGCTAAGGAATCGCTTTCTTTCATTCGGGCTCAACTCATTAAGCTCGATAAAATAATATTTATTATTTCTTGGGCGTGAGCCTATATGAACTCTATATTTTGACGCCAGGCAGAAGACCGGGAAGTCACTGCCGTTATACGTGTCAATAACCTCTCTAAACCACTCTGATAACTCTCTTTTATAGTTGACTATGCATCCTTCATCTACAAGATAGATTATCTCGTTAGAGTCGTATGCTGCTTTCATTATTTTGTGTATTGTTTCCGATTTGACTTTAAGGCTTGCATCTGTCAGAGATAGAATATCTCCGTCCAGATCGACCAATCCTAAATCATTCAGCTTGTATATAAAATCTTCGATCGATACGTTTCTATCTAAAACGATGGCAGACGAATTGTGAGGAGATCGAGATATATTGGTTTTGTTCAAGGCTCTTTGTAGGAAAGTTCGCCTACCTACGCCTGGTAATCCTGATGCTACAATCACGGTAGGTTTAATTCTGTCGAAATCATGAATTCTAATTTCGAATTCTTCTTGCTTGTCGTTGCGACCAACAAAAATTTCTTGCCTTTTTTTTAGCTCTGGATGGCGAGACCAACTCAACTCCCTCAATTTATTATGGATTCGCCTCGCAGCGACAAAAGGTCGTTTAATGGGCTTCACATTATAGTTGTCTCGCAGCCAGTCGGGGATTCGCTTGTCCTCATAAGTTAGTCCGTCTTCTATTATAATCGGAAAGACTTTTTCGAGGAGCGATGCTTCAAGTCTAACTTCCGCCTCAACTATCTCACGAATAACCCATTCAGATGATAGTGCGTTCGAGGAGAGAAATATAACAAATATGTCCGCCCTATCTAAGCCGCTAAGTATTTCGTCTAGTGGGCGCTCACCCTCTTCGAAGGTCCAGGCGTCGTAGTGTATGTTATCCTTGCCTAGCCAATCAGCAACCCGTTCGACGTAGTGTTTCTTGTCTTTACTTGAGTGCGATAAAAAAGCTCTCATAATACACTCCATGTTTATTAGCTACAAATTGCCAAACACTACATCGGTAAGACTAGTGCTGAATTTTGGTTATCTTCGCTCGAAGGAACCCTAGAGATCAACCTCTGGTAAAGCTGCAAAAACGCATGGGTAGTTCGAACCAGCAAAATTCGCTCGCAGAGGAAGAAAAGCTTGAAGCCCTCTGGGCTCGTACTGAATAAAGCAGAAGGATCATCCCTGAATTCCGAAGCGCATCCTAGTGGTCCGTCTTGAGCAAAAAAACTATGGATGATCAGCTTCTTTAGGCTTGAAATTTTGCTCGGGTCGAAGGTCCGAGGCTGGCGGAAAGCCGTCACTCCGGCGTCATCATCACCGCAAGTGTCATCTTGATGAATTCTTCGTTTTTGTCGATGGCCTCCAGGGCACTGCGCACGTTGTCGGCGACATCGGCCGACCCGCGCTGCTCGACCCAGTTCGATAACTCCAGAATGGCAGCTTCCAAGGCGAGCTGGTTTTCGTTGATCTTGAACAGCAGGGATGGGAGCAGGTCAGCGTGTGGCATCAAAAATCCTCCGTGAAGCATTCAGCGTAGCAGTCGAATGTTGGCAGGGGGATTTGCTGCCGTCCTTTCCCAAGCAATGGGTGACTTCCCCAGGACGACACACCAAGAACCGGTAGTGCCCGTGACAGGCCTGCCTCATAGCTTGCTTAAAATTTGCTACAAAGAGCGGGAATAAAACGAGATGGTATAGATGGGCTGGAGTTGCGGTGGTTGGCTACATCCAATCCATCATTGGACCTCATCGTAGAGGTTCGCCGTATTGGAGGTTACGGGGTGATCCTGATACCAATTCTGATACCAAACGGCGTTATTTATGGTGTTTTGATGCGATCCGATGCGGCTCAAGCCCTTGATTTTCCTGCGCTTGACGCTACATCACGACGCCCGAAAGATCGCATCGTGATGTTAGCTGTAGAAATCAAAGGTTTTTCCTGCGAAGCATTCAGAGTAGCCAGGGTTGCGGCAGTACCGGTTTCCACTGTCCGGACCCCGGGACATTCGTCCCGATCGGCAGTGGAAGATCCATCTGGCATTAAGTGGACAGCAGCCTGTGGCGCGCTTGGCCCGAGTCAATGTGCGCTGAAAGGGGATTTCCCGCTCTCAACCTGGGTCGCGCGTAAAGTTTGGCGGCAATTGTACTGGTCTGGCTCTTTAAACGATAGGGCGTTGAGACCACTGCAACGCTTTGGCGGATTTTGCGGACACATTTTCGCAGTTGCAGGTTAACCATTGGTTACAAACTGCGGCTAAAATGCCATCCGTCAGCCGGAAACCGACCATCGGCAAGGCTCGATGGCACTAAGGGGCCGCTGTTTCGTAACCAGTCGCTGCACAAGACCCGGGAGGGTGCAGCTTGTTTATTTCCGACCTGTGACGATTTCCGTGAAACTCATCATTGCCGTTATCTACGTTGCCTCCATTGCGTATGTCCACCTGCGCGGTCAGGTGCGCCACAAGCTGGGCCGCCAGTTGAGTGATCACTCGACGTTTCTGGCGCCGATCAATTGCTTTCTTTATCTGTTTTCGAAAATCCCCAACAAGCCTTATCTCGACCCGGCCGACTTTCCCGACCTGAGCCCGCTGCAGGCGCATTGGCAAGAAATTCGTGCCGAAGGCCAGAACTTGCTTCACACCGGCGAGATCAAGCGCTCGAATCAATACGATGACGTCGGTTTCAACTCGTTTTTCAAGACCGGCTGGAAGCGCTTCTATCTCAAGTGGTACGGCGACAGCCACCCGTCGGCCATGAAGCTCTGCCCACGCACCACGGAACTGGTACAGGGCATTGGCTCGATCAAGGCGGCGATGTTCGCCGAGCTGCCCCCGGGCTCCAGACTGGTGCGCCATCGCGATCCGTACGCCGGCTCGTACCGTTATCACCTGGGCCTGGAAACCCCCAACACTGCCGGCTGCTACATCAATGTCGATGGTCAGAACTACCATTGGCGCGATGGCGAAGCGGTGATGTTCGATGAGACCTACATTCATTACGCAGAGAACACCACGCCGCACAATCGCATCATCTTATTCTGCGACGTCGAGCGGCCGATGAGGTATCGCTGGGCCGCGGCATTCAATCGCTGGTTCAGCCGCACAGTCATGTCGGCGGCAGGTGCGCCGAACGAGGCGGGCGACAGGACCGGCGGGCTCAACCGGCTGTTCAGCAGGATCTACAAGGTTCGCCTGCACGGCAAACAACTGAAAAAGCGTAATCGCACGCTTTACTACCTTGGAAAGTGGTCGATCTTTGCCGGGCTGCTGGTGGTCTTTATTCTGATTTGAGGGGGGGTGTTCGGGCTGCTGACGTCATCGTCGGAACATCCAGCCTGTTACATTTTGCCGGGGAGGTTTTTGTTAACAAAACCGAACCCCGGGCGTAGCGTGGTATCGAAGTCCTTATCCACGCGACGTAGAGAGGCACCCCATGAACCGATACGTGTTTGGCGCCATTGCGCTGGCCTTGAGTGCCATATTGGGCCCTCTGGCCGATGCCTCTGCTGCGTTGCAATTGGCCCAGAACCTGCCGGGCCGCACCAACAACAACCCTTACAACAGTCCGATCCACCGGGCCAACCCCAACAGCATGCAAGGCACTCAACCCGGCGCCCCGGTCATACGCGGACCCAATACCGTGCCGGTCCAGCGCTCGCCGACGCTGGACAACGGTGGCATCGGTAATCGCTATCCCGACCGGACCGCTCCCGCCAGCCCACCGACATTCATTCCCAATCCTGCCCCGCGAGACACCGGCAGCAACAACCGTTGAGTAGCGGGCATCACCTCTGCCCGCTACTTTCCACCAAACCTCATGTTCATTGGAAAAGGAATCCTGCATGTTGCGCAAAAACCTCTTGGCAACCCTCTGTGCCAGCGTATTGATCAGCGCCACTGTTCCTGTGCTTGCCGCGCCCGCCTGGACGCTGAAAAGCGAAGAAGGCACCCTCGAGGTCACCCCCGTCGTGACGGGGCTGGAGCACCCATGGGCCCTGGCATTCCTGCCAGATCGTAAAGGCATGCTGGTAACCGAACGACCCGGCAACCTGCGATGGGTGACCGCCGATGGCAAGCTGTCAGCACCGCTCAATGGCGTGCCAACGGTCTGGGCCAAGGGGCAGGGCGGCTTGCTGGACGTGGCGTTGTCACCGGATTTCAAGCAGGACCGGACGGTCTATCTGTCCTATGCCGAAGGGGGTGGTGAGGATAACAAGGCCGGTACTGCGGTGGGGCGCGGCCGGCTCTCCGACGATATGACAGCGCTCAAGGACTTCCACGTGATCCTGCGTCAGGAACCCAAGCTCTCGGTGGGCAACCATTTCGGCTCGCGGCTGGTGTTCGATCGCGACGGCTACCTGTTCGTAACCCTGGGGGAAAACAACGACCGCCCGACCGCCCAGGACCTCGACAAACTGCAGGGCAAAGTGGTGCGAATCTACCCGGACGGCACGGTGCCCAAGGACAACCCCTTTGTCGGCCAGGCCAACGTGCGCCCGGAGATCTGGTCCTACGGGCAGCGCAATCCGCAAGGCGCGGCGCTCAACCCGTGGAACGGCACACTGTGGGAAAACGAACACGGCCCCCGGGGCGGCGATGAAATCAACATCATCGAGCGTGGCAAGAACTACGGCTGGCCGCTGGCGACCCATGGCATCAACTACTCCGGTCTACCGATTCCCGAAGCGAAGGGTGATACCGTCGAGGGCACCGTTGCCCCGAACCATGTCTGGGAAAAATCCCCGGGCCTGAGTGGCATGGCGTTCTACGATGCCGACCGCTTCAAGGCCTGGCAACGCAACGTGTTTATCGGCGCGTTGGTCAGCCAGGAACTGATCCGCCTGGAGTTCGATGGCGACAAGGTCGTGCACGAGGAACGGTTGCTCGGGGAGTTGAAAAAACGCATTCGCGATGTGCGGCAGGGGCCGGATGGCTATTTGTATGTGTTGACCGATGAGGAGAACGGTGGCGTTTACAAAGTCGGGTTGAAGTTGCTGGCTGACTAAAGGCATCTACCAAAACTTGCCATTGACTTGCCACCACCGCCCGGCTAATTTCGAGCCATGACTTTCACTGTATTGCGCTGCCAGCCAAGCATTATTACCGCCATTCCTCATTTGGCGGGCTAGCTCACGACTGCAGCACCCAACCCGCCCTTGAGGCGGGTTTTTACTTTCTGTCTCCCGGGCCCCGATCAATGTCAGGAGACGACCATGAGTTTTACAACCGACCAGCAAGCCCTGCTTGAACGCTACGTCAAAAAAATCCTTGCCGCGCCGGTGTATGAACTGGCCGTGTGCACGCCGTTGCAAGCGGCGCCGGCCTTGTCTGAAGCCTTGGGCAATCAGGTCCTGCTCAAGCGCGAAGACTTGCAACCGACCTTTTCCTTCAAGATCCGCGGCGCCTACAACAAGCTGGTGCAATTGAGCGATGCGCAGAAGGCTTGTGGCGTGGTTACGGCTTCTGCCGGCAATCATGCGCAGGGCGTGGCGCTGGCGGCACGGGAGTTGGGGATCAACGCGACTATCGTCATGCCCTGCACGACGCCGCAATTGAAGGTCATCGGGGTGCGCAGTCGCGGCGCCGATGCGGTGTTGCACGGCGAAAGTTTTCCGTTTGCACTGGCCTATGCGCTGGATCTGGCCCGGGAAACCGGTCGCACCTTTGTTTCGCCCTTCGACGATCCGCAGGTGATCGCGGGGCAAGGCACGGTGGCCATGGAAATCCTGCGCCAGCATCAAGGACCGCTGGATGCGATCTTCGTGCCGGTGGGTGGCGGGGGGCTGATCGCAGGCATCGCCGCTTACGTCAAATACTTGCGACCGCAGGTGCGCATCATCGGCGTCGAGTCAGAGCATTCCGCGTGCCTGCAAGCCGCGTTGCTCGCCGGTGAGCGAGTGATCCTGCCCAGCGTCGGCACCTTCGCCGACGGGGTGGCGGTGGCGCAGATCGGCGCTTACGGGTTTGAGGTCTGCCGGTTCTGCGTCGATGAGGTGGTGACGGTCAGCAACGATGAGCTTTGCGCCGCGATCAAGAATATCTATGACGATACCCGCTCGATCACCGAACCTTCCGGCGCACTGGCGGTGGCCGGGATCAAGAAGTACGTGGCACAGAGCGGCGCTCGTGGTCAGACCCTGGTCGCCATCGACTCGGGTGCCAACATCAATTTCGACAGCCTGGGGCATGTGGCCGAGCGAGCTGCGTTGAGTGGCGCTGCGGCATGAGTCTCGGGCAGGCCGACAGCGGGCGCCGCAAGCGGGCGCCACGGGGGAGCCGCCGGATGGCCGGGTTATTCCTGAGTGGCTTTCTCGACCTTGTTCGACGCCGACCAGATTCGGTAGCGCACTTCGATGCCCTTGGGTACGTACAGCACGAGCGGCAGCTTGCTGTTGTAACGCAGCAGGAAGCCGTCACCGACCACCGGTACAAAATCCTGTTTGCGCGTGCCGTCCGGGCAGGCCATCAGCGTGCTCATCGGGCCAATGACGTTTTCCAGGCGATAGAACGGGTAGCCCCAGCCTTCGAGGTTCTTCTCTTCGAGGATGCCACCCAGACGCGGGTTATTGCAGTCGACGGTCATCATCTTGCCGGCCAGGATCTCGACCTGGAAGTCGTTTTCCCGGGGCTGTGGCGCGAGGTGGATCACCTGGCGGGTAAACCCGCTTTCGGCCTTCGGATAGGGCGCGGTGTCTTCGAGTTTGGCGGCGTGTGCCAAGCCCGTCAGTCCGAGAGCGAAAAGCCCGAGTGTTGCGTGTACAGTCAAAGAACTCATGGTTGCCTCCTTGCTTGAAGTGAAGGGCGGCATTCTCACTGCCGTGTGCAGTGAAAGCAAACCTGCAGCGCCCAGCATGCAAATTGCACGGTCACTAGGGGGGCTTTTTGCAAACTGCATGACAGGTTTTACGGGTGATTTGCCTAAATCCTTGAATTGCCGATGAGCTGCGCAGCGAAATCCAAGGCATGTTTTATGCTGTAGCTGTCCTTGAAGCTTGCCGGGATTTCATATGAGCGAGCATTGACCGTTATTGGCAGTCTCACAAAGGAGAAGGTCGTCATGTTTCTTTCTGCCTTGGAACTTCGCAACATCATCGAAAGCAGTTTTCTACCCAAGCGCTGCCAGTGCACCTTGTCACCGGATCTGTCGATGACCGTCAAGGTCTATGCCGACGGGCAAACCGATCAGCTCGATCTATTGGTCACTGGCATCGATGCTTCCGGGCTCAATGGTTGTCGGGAAATAAACGAGTTGATTGCCCAATTGCGTTCCAGTCAGCATCACGTAGAGGTCGAGCCACACTCGACGCTGGGCAAAGCGCTTTAACCTGCGGTTTCGAGTTCCACCGACTCGCGCCGGGTCTGGAAGAGCGCCAGGCCCAGCGCCAGTTCAACGGCAACCGCCAGCAAATCAGACTTTTCGGTCAGCTCTGGTTCTCGCAGGCGTCGGACAGTTTACGGTAGGTGATTTCTGCGGTTTTTCCCGTTTCATCGATGTACTTCATCTCGGCATCTACCACTTTGCACTCCAGGGTGTCCGGCTCGGTCAGTGAAATCACTTTGCTGACATGCAATGGCATGCCGTAGTGATAGGGCACGGCTTGAGAGTCAGTGGTGTCATTGGCCTGAGCCAGACCGGCAAACGCGGTGCAGGCGAGGGCGGCGGTAACCAGCAGGGTGCGAGTGTTCATCAGCGATCTCCGGTGCGGACGGAAAGTCAGTTCGATATGTGGCTTGTCGAACCTGCCGCACTGGGCGTCAGAACAGTCTGAGGGCGTGCGGTCCAGTGAAGTGTTGGACCGCACGGTTAAACGAGGGTTAACCTGGCTTAAACGCCGCCTGTCGCGGATGCGCGATCCTGTGTATCAGTTAAGACCATCGCGAGCCAGCTCGCTGCCACAATGCCGGAGCGTCGACACAAATGTTGTGAGCGACCCGCAACCCTGTGGGAGCGAGCTTGCTCCGGGCGGCGATCCGACGATGACGTCCTCGAACTCAACGCAAATCCAGTTGCTTGCGATAAGGCAAATCCGGCCCGGTTTTGCTGCACGTCAGCGCCGCCGCCTGGACCGCGAACTTCAGCATGCGGTCGATCTGCTCGCGGCCAAGTTGCTTCACACCCTCCACCGAATCCAGCTGCTGTTCGGTCAGCCAGGTAATCAGCGCCGCCTGAAAGGTATCGCCTGCGCCTACGGTGTCGGCGATTTTTACCGCACAGGCGGGAGCCGACCACGAGCCATGAGTCCGGCTGAACACGCTGGCGCCTTCGCCACCCCGGGTCAGGAACACCAGCTGACAACGGTGCTGCAACCAGCCTTCGATCACCCGCGCCGGATCCTGGTCGGGATACAGCAGATGCAGGTCCTCGTCGCTGACCTTGATCAGGTCAGCCAGCTCCACCAGCGTCGCGATCCGGTTACGCCACAGGTCAATGTCCGGCTGCGGATTCAGGCGCACGTTCGGATCGAGGCTGATCAGGCGCTTGCCGCTTTCCCGGCGCACCAGCGCCAATAGGGTGTCGGCAATCGGCTGCACCACCAGGGAAAACGAGCCAACATGCAGGCCGCGTACCTCTGGCCCGAGTGCCGGCAGGTGCTGCGGTTGCAATTGTCGATCCGCGCAGCCCTCGCCACGGAAGCTGTACTGCGGCGAGCCATTGGCCCCCACGGCGACCATCGCCAGGGTGGTCGGCGCGGCAAAATCCCGCAGATAGTCCTGGCACACGCCCTCATCTTGCAACACTTGCAGCAAGCGCCGGCCCAGGTAATCGGTGGACAACCCGGCCAACAGCGCCGCGTCCACGCCCAATCGGCGCAAGCCCACCGCCACATTGAACGGCGAACCACCGGCAATGGCTTTGAAATTCACTTTGGACGCCAGACCGCTGGCGTCGTTTTCACTGAAAAAATCGAACAGCGCTTCGCCACACACCAAATACATAGTTGTTCACTCTTCAAAGGGTTGCGACATGCTGTCGATAGTGTTCATACGCCTGCTGACAGGCGTGTACATTGTCGACGACCGGCAGGGTTTCACTGGCCGGATCAAGTTTCACGCAGCGCTCGCACAAGTCCGCCAGGCTGTGTTCGTGCCCGCTCGCCCGGGAAACACACCAGGCCGCCTGGATCGCCGCGCCGAGAGCCGCGGCCTCGCTTTGTTCGGTGCAGATCACCGGGGTGTTCATGGTGTCGGCGACGATCTGCCGCCACACCGCGCTTTTCGAACCGCCGCCGATCAGCCGAATGCTGCGGCTTTGTAAGCCATTGCGGCGTAGCAGGTCCAGTCCGTAACGCAAACCGAACGTCGTGCCTTCGATCACCGCGCGGCACAGATTGGCCCGGGTCAGGTTGGTCATGGTCAGGCCCGACAGGCTGCCGCTGGCATGGGGCAGGGCAGGCACCCGCTCCCCGTTGAAAAACGGCAGCATGCAAACGCCTTCGGCACCGATCGGCGCCTGGGCAACGAGCTCATTGAACTGGTCGATATCGAGGTCCAGCAGGTCACGAATCAGGCCGGTGGCATTGGTCAGGTTCATGGTGCAGATCAAAGGCAGCCAGCCACCGCTTGAAGAACAGAACGTGGCGACTGCGGCATCCGCAGCGACGTTCGGTTGATCGGCGTAGGCGTACACCGTACCCGACGAACCGAGGCTCATGGTGATCACCCCGGGCTGGATGTTGCCGGTGCCAATGGCGCCCATCATGTTATCGCCGCCGCCACTGGACACCAGTGCCCGCGGGTTGATGCCCAGGTGTTCGGCAATGCCCGGCAGAATCGTACCGACCGCCTGATGGGCATCGATCAGCTCCGGCAGGGCGGCTTGCAGGCGTCCGCTTGGGTCAATGTCACGCAACAATTGCAAGTCCCACTGGCGCGTACGCACATTGAAATACCCGGTGCCCGAGGCATCGCCGTACTCGCTGCAACTGCGGCCGGTGAGCCAATGGTTGAGGTGGTCATGGGGCAGCAGGATACGGGCGATGCGGGAAAACACCTCGGGATGCTGCTCTTTGGTCCATAGCAGTTTGGACAGTGTGTAGCCCGGCGCGATGACCACGCCGAGGCGTTCCAGCGAAGCCTTTTCGCCGCCCAGGTGGGCCAGCAGGCGATCATTTTCCGGGGTGGTTTCGGTGTCGCACCAGAGCTTGGCCGCACGCAATACCTTGTCCTGATCGTCGAGCAGCACCAGGCCATGTTGCTGGCCGGAGACGCCAATGCCGAGGATCGACTGGCCATCGACCCTGGCCGCGAGCAACGCGCGGCGGGTGGCGGTGGTGAAGGCTTCCAGCCACTGGTGGGTGTCCTGTTCGCGACGGCCGTTGGCGCCGCTGATCATCGTGTGAGCGGCCGCTCCCTGACCGAGCACTTCGCCACTGGCCGCGTCGAGGATGATGGCTTTGGTGCCCTGGGTGCCGCAGTCGATGCCGAGGAAGAGTTGTCGGGTTGTCATGCAGGATCCTTCGATATCAGTAAACCCTCTTCGCGAGCAGGCTCGCTCCCACAGGGGGCTGAGGTGATCATCCGTTTTGCGATTGAAACACAGTCAATGTGGGAGCGAGCTTGCTCGCGATGACGGCAGTTGCTACACCACCGACCTTACGCCAGCACCCGCTCCAACGTCCGCGACACCCCAACCTCGCGCAAACTGTTGCAACACCACTCGAACGCCGCGACAAACTCCGCTGAGCGGGGTATCGCCGTACCAAAAACCTCCTCGACCGCCAACAAACGTTGGGTAATCAACACATCATCGGCCACCAGCGTCTGGCAGAACGCTGCGCGCGGGTCCGGTATCGAATAGGTCTGGCCATGTTCATCCACACCCTTGAGGTACAACGCCCACGCCGCCACCACCAATGCCGCGCGCTTGGTCTCGTGGCCATCGGCGATCAAGCGGTTGATGGTCGGCACGGTGAATTTCGGAAACTTCGACGAGCCGTCCGAACACACCCGTTCGAGCTGATCGGCAATCGCCTGATTGGAGAAGCGCGCCACCAGGGTGTCCTTGTACTCGGTCAGGTCGATGCCCGGCACCGCCGGCAACTGCGGCGTCACATCCAGGTCCATGTAGGCGCGCATGTAGCGCACGAACAGCGGGTCGTTCATGGTCTCGTGGACAAAGCGGTAACCCTTCAGGAATCCCAGGTACGTCAGCGCCAGATGACTGCCGTTGAGCAGCTTGATCTTCATTTCTTCGTAGGGCGTGACGTCGTCGGTGAACTGCACGCCAACCTTTTCCCAGGCCGGGCGACCGTTGACGAACTTGTCTTCCAGCACCCATTGCACAAAGGGTTCGCAGACCACCGGCCAGGCATCGTCCAGCCCATGCTGGTCGGCCAGTTGCAGGCGATGCCGAGTGCTGGTCATCGGCGTGATGCGGTCGACCATGGCGTTGGGGAAACTGACGTTCGCGTCGATCCAGTCGCGCAGTTCGCCGTCGTGCAAGGCGGCGAAGGTTAACAGGGCCTTACGGGTGACGGCACCGTTGTGCGGCAGGTTATCGCAGGACATCAGGGTGAAGGCCGGCGTGCCGGCGGCGCGGCGCCTGACCAGTGCGGCACAGAGGAAACCGAACACGGTTTTCGGCGCATCGGGGTGTGCCAGGTCATGCTGGATCTGCGGCAAGTGCGCCATGAACTCGCCGGTGCTGTCGTCGATGCAGTAACCGCCTTCGGTGATGGTCAGCGAGACGATGCGGATCTCGGGGCTGGCCAGTTTGTCGATCAACGCCTGGGCATCGTCCTCTGCCAGCAACATGTCGCGAAGGGCGCCAATCACTCGCACTTCGGTGTCGTCGTTATCGCCAAGCTCGAACAAGGTAAACAGGTAGTCCTGCTCCTTGAGATCGTCACGGGCGCGGCGGTCCTCGGCACGCAGGCCGACACCGCAGATTGCCCAGTCCAGCGCCTCTCCGGTGTTCATCAGTGCATCGGTGTAAAACGCCTGATGGGCGCGATGGAAACCGCCGACGCCGATGTGCGCGATGCCTTGGCGGGTATCGCCCAGCGCGTAGGCGGGCAGGACCACTTCAGGCGCGAGGCGGTTGAGGTTCTGTTTGTTCAGTTTCATCGCAGGCTCTCTGAAATCAGGCAGCAACGCGCAGCGGGCGGGTCAGTGCCACGCCGTCGGCATCGAATAAATGGCAGTGTTGCGCATCCAGGTGCAGGCTCAGGGTTTCGCCATAACGGCTGACCAGATCGCCGCGAACGCGCAGGGTCAGGGCTTCGCCGGACGAGCTCAGGACGTGGCAGAAGGTGTCGCTGCCCAGGCGTTCGCTGACATCGGCGGTGACCTGCAAGGTGCAGTCGCCGGGTTTGGCCAGTTCCAGATGCTCGGGGCGAATGCCCAGTGTCACTGCGCTCCCGACGCTCAGATGTCTGCTGCTCAAGGGCAGGTTGATGCGGGTTCCGGCGTCCAGTTGCACTTCACAGCCCTGGCTTTCAACGCGGGTGACTTTGCCCTTGAGGAAGCCCATTTTCGGCGTGCCGAGGAAACCGGCGACGAACAGGTTGGCCGGTTGGTGATAGAGATCCAGCGGCGAGCCGACTTGCTCGATCTTGCCGCCATTGAGTACGACCACCTTGTCGGCCATGGTCATCGCTTCGACCTGATCGTGAGTCACGTAGATCATCGTGGCTTGCAGTTCTTTGTGCAGGCGCAACAGTTCCAGGCGCATCTGCACGCGCAGGGCGGCATCAAGGTTGGACAACGGCTCGTCGAACAGGAAGATTTTCGGGTTGCGCACGATGGCGCGGCCAATCGCCACGCGTTGGCGCTGGCCGCCGGACAGTTGCTTGGGCTTGCGCTCCAGCATCGGCCCCAGTTCGAGGATGCGCGCCGCTTCGCCGACCTTTTTCTCCACCTCGGCCTTCGCCACGCCGGCCAGGTCGAAGGCGAACGACATGTTCTTGCGCACGCTCATGTGCGGGTACAGGGCGTAGGTCTGGAACACCATCGCCAGGTCGCGCTTGGCCGGGCTCACTTCGGTGATGTCGCGGCCATCGAGTTCGATGGTGCCGCCGCTGACTTCTTCCAGCCCTGCGATCAGCCGCAGCAACGTGGATTTGCCGCAGCCCGACGGGCCGACGAAGACCACGAATTCCTTGTCGTTCACTTCAAGGTCAATGCCCTTGATGATGGAAAAGCCTTCGAAGCCTTTTTGCAGATTCTTGATTTTCAGGTTGGCCATGATGATGGGCCTCCGTTTGTTGTTATTCGATTGAACCGGGTGGGCTTTTTTGTGGGAGCGAGCTTGCTCCGGGCGGCGTTCCGACGATGAACTTTCAGGCGACGCATTCTTCCAGTCAGCCAACGTTATCGTTCACGTCCATCGCGAGCAGGCTCGCTCCCACAGGGATCGTGTTGGGTCAGCGATCTTCATTTCACGGCGCCGAACGACAGGCCGCGTACCAGTTGTTTCTGGCTGATCCAGCCGAAGATCAGGATCGGTGCGCAGGCCAGGGTCGAGACGGCTGACAACTTGGCCCAGAACAACCCTTCGGGGCTTGAATACGAGGCGATCAACGCAGTGAGTGGCGCGGCTTTCGACGAGGTCAGATTCAGCGACCAAAACGCTTCGTTCCAGCACAGGATCAGCGATAGCAGCACTGTGGAGGCCAGGCCACCCTTGGCGATGGGCAGCAACACCCGGAGCATTTCCTGCGTCAGCGTTGCGCCGTCCAGGCGCGCGGCTTCGAGGATGTCCTTGGGGATGTCCTTGAAGTAGGTGTAAATCATCCAGACCACGATCGGCAGGTTGATCAGCGTGTAGATCACGATCAGTGCGATGCGCGTATCGAGCAGGCCGAAACTCTTGGCCAGCAGATAGATCGGCATCAGCACGCCCACCGGCGGCAGCATCTTGGTCGAGAGCATCCACAGCAACGTGCCCCTGGTGCGTTGGGTTTCGTAGAACGCCATGGAGTAGGCCGCCGGCACCGCGATCAGCAGGCACAGGGCCGTGGCGCTGAACGAGATCACCACCGAGTTCCAGGCAAAGCTGAAGTAGTCGCTGCGTTCGTTGATGTGCAGGTAGTTTTCCAGCGTCGGCATGAAAATGAACTGCGGCGGCGTGGCGAAGGCATCGATTTCGGTTTTGAAACTGGTCAGCACCATCCAGAAGATCGGGAAGAAGATCAGGATCGCGATGGCCCAGGCCAACGTACCGAGCAGCAGGCTTTGCAGGCGACGGGATTGTTGAAGAGTCATGGCGGGCCTCAGGCTTTGTCGGTCAGGTTTTTGCCGATCATTCGCACCAGAATGATCGCGGCGATGTTGGCGATGACCACGGCGATCAAGCCGCCCGCCGAGGCCATGCCAACGTCGAACTGCACCAGCGCCTGGTTGTAGATCAGGTACGCGAGGTTGGTCGAGGCGTAGCCGGGGCCGCCGTTGGTGGTGGTGAAGATTTCGGCGAACACCGAGAGCAGGAAGATGGTTTCGATCATCACCACCACCGCAATCGGCCGCGCCAGGTGTGGCAATGTCAGGTGCCAGAAAATCGCGACGGGCCCGGCACCGTCCAGGCGCGCGGCTTCTTTCTGTTCCTGGTCGAGGGACTGCATGGCGGTCATCAGGATCAGGATCGCGAAGGGCAGCCATTGCCACGAGACAATGATGATGATCGACAGCAGCGGGTAGTGCGCCAGCCAGTCCACCGGTTGTGCACCAAACAGCTTCCAGACGTAGGCGAGAATCCCCGACACCGGGTGGAAAATCAGGTTCTTCCAGATCAGCGCGCCCACCGTGGGCATGATGAAAAACGGCGAGATCAGCAGCACCCGCACGATGCCGCGACCGAAAAACTCACAGGCCTCCAGCAGCGCACTGATCAGCACGCCGAACACCACGCTGATCAGCAGCACGCTGCCCACCAGCAACAGCGTGTTGCTGGCGCCGGGCAGGAAGCCCGAGTCGGTGAGGAAGTAGGTGAAGTTCTCCAGCCCGACGAACGCGTTTTCGCCGGGATTGAGCAAGTTGTAGCGGATAGTCGAGAAGTAGAGGGTCATGCCCAACGGCACGATCATCCACAGCAGCAACAGAGCGACCGAAGGGCTGACCAGAAACCAGCCGGGATTGGTCACGCGGCTTTTGCGCTGCGGTTGGGCAATGTCCATGTGAGCTTTGGCAGTTGATGTATTCATGGTGATCAGAACCGATTGATTACAGGCAAATGAAGATCAACTGTGGGAGCGAGCTTGCTCCGGGCGGCGTTCCGACGATAGCAATCTGTCAGCCGACATCACCTTTGAATGTCATGGCCTC
>NZ_CATKPZ010000001.1:0-201460 GCF_949767415.1 Pseudomonas sp. IT-196MI5 | reverse complement strand
GAGGCCGGCACATCCAGCATCATTGTTGCCTGACCTGCCGCCATCGCGAGCAAGCTCGCTCCCACAGGATTGGGGGTGATTCACAATCCTGTGTTTTCTCACCCACCCTGTACCAAGGAACTAGCAATCTCCTCATTGCGGGCAATTGTTGCCAGGGCGGCGGCGCTCAAGAATCTGCACCAGACCGGGAAAATTTTCCGGACATAACAAAAAATCCGCAGAGGAAGCCGTCATGACCCAACCCGTACGTCGCCAGCCCTTCGTCTTGAGCCTGCTGCTCAGTGCCATGCTGTTGTCCGGCCAGGCATTGGCCGGGGTTTCCGACCAGGACATTCTCCAGGATCCGAAGAACCCGGAACAGGTCGTGACCAACGGCCTCGGCGTTCAGGGTCAGCGCTACAGCCCGCTGGATATTCTCAACGTCGACAACGTCAAGGAGCTGCGACCGGCCTGGGCGTTTTCTTTCGGCGGTGAAAAACAGCGTGGCCAGCAAGCGCAGCCGATGGTCAAGGACGGCGTGATGTACATGACCGGTTCCTACTCCCGGGTTTTCGCCGTGGATGCGCGCACCGGCAAGAAACTCTGGCAATACGACGCGCGCCTGCCCGATGACATCCGCCCTTGCTGCGACGTGATCAACCGTGGCGTCGCGCTGTATGGCGACCTGGTGATCTTCGGCACCCTCGACGCCAAGCTCGTGGCGCTGAACAAGGACACCGGCAAGGTGGTGTGGAGCAAGAAAGTCGCCGACCACAAGGAAGGCTACTCGATCAGTGCTGCGCCGCTGGTGATCAACGGCAAGCTGATTACCGGCGTGGCCGGTGGCGAGTTCGGCGTGGTGGGCAAGATCGAGGCCTACGATCCGAAAAACGGTGACCTGTTGTGGACCCGGCCGACGGTCGAAGGCCATATGGGCTACGTCTACAAGGACGGCAAAGCGGTGGAGAACGGCATCTCCGGCGGCGAGGCGGGCAAGACCTGGCCAGGCGATTTGTGGAAGACTGGCGGCGCGGCCCCTTGGCTTGGGGGCTATTACGACCCGGAAACCAACCTGCTGCTGTTCGGTACCGGTAACCCGGCGCCGTGGAACTCGCACCTGCGCCCCGGCGATAACCTCTACTCCTCATCGCGTCTGGCGCTCAACCCGGACGACGGCACCATCAAGTGGCACTTCCAGAGCACACCCCACGACGGTTGGGACTACGACGGCGTGAACGAGCTGGTGTCGTTCAACTACAGCGAAGGCGGCAAGGAGATCAAGGCCGCCGCCACGGCCGACCGCAACGGTTTCTTCTATGTGCTGGACCGCACCAACGGCAAATTCATCCGTGGCTTCCCGTTCGTGGACAAGATCACCTGGGCCACCGGCCTGGATAAGAACGGCCGGCCGATCTACAACGAGGCCAGCCGTCCCGGCGCCCCGGGCTCGGAAGTCAAGGGCAGTTCGGTGTTCGTGGCACCGGCGTTCCTCGGCGCGAAAAACTGGATGCCGATGGCGTACAACCAAGACACCGGGCTGTTCTATGTGCCTTCCAACGAGTGGGGCATGGACATCTGGAACGAAGGCATCGCCTACAAGAAAGGCGCAGCGTTCCTCGGTGCCGGTTTCACCATCAAGCCGTTGAACGAAGACTACATCGGCGTACTGCGGGCCATCGACCCGAAAACCGGCAAGGAAGTCTGGCGCCACAAGAACTACGCGCCGCTGTGGGGCGGGGTGCTGACCACCAAGGGCAACCTGGTGTTCACCGGCACGCCGGAAGGGTTCCTGCAGGCGTTCAACGCGAAGACCGGCGAGAAGGTCTGGGAATTCCAGACCGGCTCCGGCGTGCTCGGCTCGCCCATCACCTGGGAAATGGACGGCGAACAGTACGTCTCGGTGCTCTCCGGCTGGGGCGGTGCGGTGCCGCTGTGGGGCGGCGAAGTGGCCAAGCGGATCAAGGACTTCAACCAGGGCGGCATGCTCTGGACCTTCAAACTGCCCAAGGATCTCGTGGCCAAGCACTGATCCCAAATCCACCGCATAACCCCTGTAGGAGCGAGCTTGCTCGCGATGAACCTGAGAACACCGAGGGGTGTCAGGTGCCCAGCGTCATCGTTGACGACCATCGCGAGCAAGCTCGCTCCTACAGTGATCTGTGTGAAATCTACGACCAAATAACGAGAGCCCCTCCTGCCAACGATGCATTCGTCTGGCACGCGGGGCTCTCTAGTATCGGCTCATCGCCTGTCAGTACGACAGGCATCGACCCAGACAGAGGCCCACCATGATCTACGCACAACCCGGAACCCCAGGCGCCGTCATTACCTTCAAGCCGCGCTACGGCAACTTCATCGGCGGCGAGTTCGTCGCCCCGATCAATGGCGAGTACTTCACCAACACCTCGCCGGTCAACGGTGAAGTGATCGCCGAGTTCCCGCGCTCCAGCGCCGCCGACATCGACAAGGCCCTCGACGCCGCCCATGCCGCTGCCGATGCCTGGGGCAAGACCTCGGCCCAGGACCGCTCCCTGGTACTGCTGAAAATCGCCGACCGCATCGAGCAGAACCTTGAGGTGCTCGCCGTCACCGAAACCTGGGACAACGGCAAGGCCGTGCGCGAAACCCTGAACGCCGACGTGCCGCTGGCGGCCGACCACTTCCGTTACTTCGCCGGCTGCATCCGCGCCCAGGAAGGCGGGGCTGCCGAGATCAACGAGCTGACCACGGCCTATCACTTCCATGAGCCCCTGGGCGTGGTCGGGCAGATCATCCCGTGGAACTTCCCGCTGCTGATGGCCGCCTGGAAACTCGCCCCGGCCCTGGCTGCCGGCAACTGCATCGTGCTCAAGCCCGCCGAGCAAACGCCACTGTCGATCATGGTCTTCGCCGAGCTGATCGCCGACCTGCTGCCGGCGGGCGTGCTGAACATCGTCCAGGGTTTCGGTCGCGAAGCCGGCGAGGCCCTGGCCACCAGCAAGCGCATCGCCAAGATCGCCTTCACCGGCTCGACCCCGGTGGGCGCGCACATCATGCATTGCGCCGCCGAGAACATCATCCCGAGCACCGTCGAACTGGGCGGCAAGTCGCCGAACATCTTCTTCGAAGACATCATGAACGCGGAGCCGGCGTTCATCGAAAAAGCCGCCGAAGGCCTGGTGCTGGCGTTCTTCAACCAGGGCGAAGTCTGCACCTGTCCGTCCCGGGCGCTGGTGCAGGAGTCGATCTACGAGCCGTTCATGGCCGAGGTGATGAAGAAGATCGTCAAGATCAAGCGCGGCAACCCGCTGGACACCGAGACCATGGTCGGCGCCCAGGCGTCCGAGCAGCAATACGACAAGATCCTCTCGTACCTGACCATTGCCCAGGAAGAGGGCGCCGAGCTGCTCACCGGCGGTGCGGCGGAACGCCTGGAGGGCGACCTGTCCAGCGGTTACTACATCCAGCCGACCCTGCTCAAGGGCCACAACAAGATGCGTGTGTTCCAGGAAGAAATCTTCGGCCCGGTGGTGGGTGTCACCACCTTCAAGGACGAAGCCGAAGCCCTGGCCATCGCCAACGACAGCGAGTTCGGCCTCGGCGCCGGCCTCTGGACCCGCGACATCAACCGCGCCTACCGCATGGGCCGGGCGATCAAGGCCGGGCGCGTGTGGACCAACTGTTACCACCTGTACCCGGCACACGCCGCGTTCGGTGGCTACAAGAAGTCCGGCGTCGGCCGGGAAAACCACAAGATGATGCTCGATCACTATCAGCAGACCAAGAACCTGCTGGTGAGCTACGACATCAATCCGCTGGGGTTCTTCTAACTTCGCAAGAACACTGAAAAACCTGTGGGAGCGAGCTTGCTCGCGATGACGCCAGCACATTCAACATTAATGTTGACTGTCTGACCGCCATCGCGAGCAAGCTCGCTCCCACATGGGTATGTGGGATTCTGGAAAACTGCGCAACACCCCCTACCAAATCACCCCCAAAGCTCCTTCGAAAGTAGCATTCGGGCACTCGATGCCCCGTGCATTAATGGCTCTACCGGAATCACCCGGCACAAGAAGAGGAATGACCCATGTGGACTAAACCCGCGTTTACCGATCTGCGCATTGGCTTCGAAGTGACGATGTATTTCGCCAACCGTTGATTGATCACCCGGCCAGCCGCTGTGTTGGCCGGGCCTGCCTTCTGGAGCATCTGCCATGCACATCCGCGTTCTCGGTTCCGCCGCTGGCGGTGGTTTCCCGCAGTGGAACTGCAATTGCCGCCAGTGCGCCGGTGTGCGCCATGGCAGCCTGCGGGCACAGCGCCGTACGCAGTCGTCGATTGCCCTGAGCGACGACGGCGTGGAGTGGGTGCTGTGCAATGCTTCACCGGACATTCGCGCGCAACTCGAGAGTTTTGCGCCCATGCAACCGGCGCGGCGCCTGCGTGACAGCGCCATCGCCGGCATCGTGCTGCTGGACAGCCAGATCGACCATTGCACCGGTTTGCTCAGCCTGCGCGAAGGCTGTCCGCATGCGGTGTGGTGCACCGAGCGCGTGCACCAGGACCTGAGCAGTGGTTTCCCGTTGTTCAACATGCTTGAACACTGGAACGGCGGGTTGCTCTGGCAACCGGTCGGCCTCGATCGCCAGCCGTTCAGCATCCCGGCCTGCGAGCATTTGCAATTTCGCGCGATTCCCCTGGTGAGCAACGCGCCGCCGTATTCGCCCAATCGCGGCAACCCGCAACCGGGCGACACCATTGGCCTGTTCATTGAAGACCTGCGCAACGGCGCCTCGCTGTTCTATGCCCCGGGCCTTGGCCGAATCGACGATGAAGTGCTGGGCTGGATGCAGCGTGCCGATTGCCTGCTGCTGGACGGCACCCTGTGGCGCGACGACGAGATGCGTATCTGCGAAGTCGGCCAGAGCCTGGGCAGCGAAATGGGGCACCTCCCGCAAAGCGGCCCCGGCGGGATGCTTGAAGTGCTGGAAGCCTTCCCTCGCCAGCGCAAGGTGCTGATCCATATCAACAACACCAATCCGATCCTCGATGAAGACTCGGCCGAGCGGGCGCTGCTGGAACGGCGGGGTATTGAAGTGGCTTATGACGGCATGAGTATTGAGTTGTAGCCGCTGGCCCCATCGCGAGCAAGCTCGCTCCCACAGGGTTCTGCGGTGTACACAAAACCTGTGGGAGCGAGCTTGCTCGCGATGAGGCCAGCGCAGGCACCGCAAAAATTCCCGGAGAACAAAATGACTGACACCCCCATGTCCCCCACAGAATTCGAAGCCGCCCTGCGCGCCAAGGGCGCCTACTACCACATCCACCATCCTTTCCACCAAGCCATGTACGCCGGCCGCGCCAGCCGCGAGCAGATTCAGGGCTGGGTCGCCAATCGCTTCTACTATCAGATCAACATCCCCCTGAAGGACGCCGCGATTCTTGCCAACTGCCCGGACCGCGACGTGCGCCGGGAATGGCTGCAACGGATTCTCGACCACGACGGCGTCCCCGGCAGCGAGGGCGGTATCGAAGCCTGGCTGCGCCTGGGTGAAGCGGTGGGGCTGGATCGCGAGCAGATCCTCTCCCAGGAATTGGTGTTGCCCGGAGTGCGTTTCGCGGTGGACGCCTACGTCAATTTCGCCCGTCGCGCCTGCTGGCAGGAAGCGGCCAGCAGTTCGCTGACCGAACTCTTTGCGCCACAGATCCATCAATCGCGACTCGATGCCTGGCCCACTCATTACCCGTGGATCGACGTCGCCGGCTACGACTACTTCCGCACGCGCCTGAGCCAGGCGCGGCGCGATGTCGAGCATGGCTTGCGCATCACCCTGGCGCACTACGTGACGGCCGAGGGGCAACAACGCATGCTGCAGATTCTGCAATTCAAGCTCGACGTGCTGTGGAGCATGCTCGATGCCATGAGCATGGCCTACGAGCTTGCGCGCCCGCCGTATCACACAGTCACCGACGACAACGTCTGGCACCGGGGGATCGTCCTGTGAGCCTGATCGATCGCCAGCAGTCACCGGCCTTGCGCCGCGGCTTTCGCCTGCAATGGGAACCCCGTCAGGACTGCCATGTGCTGCTGTACCCCGAAGGCATGATCAAGCTCAACGCCAGTGCCGGACAGATTCTCGACCTGGTGGATGGCCAGCGCAGCGTGGCGGCGATCATTGAGCGATTGAGTGCGAATTTCCCCGGGGTACCGGGGATCGATGAAGACGTGCTGGCGTTTCTGGAGGTGGCCCATGCACAGTTCTGGATCGAGTGAGACGCAGCCCGGACCGCCGTTGTGGCTGCTCGCCGAGCTGACCTACCGCTGTCCGCTGCAATGCCCGTATTGCTCCAACCCGCTGGATTTTGCCCGGCACGGCGAGGAACTGAGCACGCAAGAATGGATTCGCGTATTCCGCGAAGCGCGGGACATGGGCGCCGCGCAATTGGGCTTTTCCGGTGGCGAGCCACTGGTTCGTCAGGACCTCGCCGAGTTGATCAAGGCCGCCCGGGACATGGGCTACTACACCAACCTGATTACCTCCGGCATCGGCCTGACCGAACAGAAGGTGCGCGATTTCAAGGTGGCCGGGCTGGACCATATCCAGATCAGCTTCCAGGCCGCCGACGAGGCGGTGAACAACATGCTCGCGGGGTCGCGCAAGGCCTTTGCCCAGAAACTGGCCATGGCCAGGGCCGTGAAAGCCCAGGGCTATCCGATGGTGCTGAACTTCGTCACCCATCGGCACAACATCGACCGGATCGCGCAGATCATCGAGCTGTGCCTGGAGCTGGAAGCGGATTTCGTCGAATTGGCCACCTGCCAGTTCTATGGCTGGGCCGAACTCAACCGCGTCGGGCTGTTGCCCACCCGCGAGCAATTGCAGCGTGCCGAACGCATCACCAACGAATATCGCCAGCGTCTCGAAGCCCAGGGTCACCCGTGCAAGCTGATCTTCGTCACCCCGGACTACTACGAAGAGCGTCCCAAGACCTGCATGAACGGCTGGGCCAACCTGTTTCTCGACATCACCCCCGACGGCACGGCGCTGCCTTGCCACAGCGCCCGGCAGTTACCGGTGCAGTTTCCCAATGTGCGCGAGCACAGCCTCTCGCACATCTGGAACGACTCGTTCGGCTTCAATCGTTTTCGCGGCGATGACTGGATGAAGGAGCCGTGCCGCTCCTGCGACGAAAAGCACAAGGACCTGGGAGGGTGCCGCTGCCAGGCTTTCATGCTGACGGGTGATGCCGCCAATGCCGACCCGGTGTGCAGCAAGTCGCCCCATCACGGCGTGATCCTCAAGGCTCGCGAGGAAGCGGAGGCGCCGGGGTTGGGAATGGAGCACCTGACCTTGCGCAATGCGAAAGCCTCTCAGCTGATCTATCGCGGATAAGTCGGGCCACACAAATCCCCTGTGGGAGCGAGCCTGCTCGCGATGACGGAGTGTCAGTCACAGACATGTTGAATGTTCAACCGCTTTCGCGAGCAGGCTCGCTCCCACAGGGGCTACGGTGAATTCGAGTGCGAGTACACCCCAGCCGTGCTACCCATTGGTCTGATTGCATTCGCAGCTGGATGGTTTAGTGTGGTTTCTACCTTCCAAAACAATAAAAACAGGCTTTCCAATGAGCCAGAGTCTCAATCAGCTGCGTAAATTCGTTTCGCCTGAAATCATCTTCGGTGCCGGTAGCCGGCACAGTGTCGGCAATTACGCCAAGACCTTTGGCGCGCGCAAGGTCCTGGTGGTCAGCGATCCCGGCGTGATTGCCGCCGGTTGGGTTGCCGATGTCGAAGCCAGCCTGCAGGCGCTGGGCATCGAATACTGCCTGTACACCGACGTTTCACCGAACCCGCGGGTCGAAGAGGTGATGCTCGGTGCCGAGATGTACCGGGAAAACCACTGCGACGTGATCGTCGCCGTCGGTGGCGGCAGCCCGATGGACTGCGGCAAAGGCATCGGCATCGTCGTCGCCCATGGCCGCAGCATTCTCGATTTCGAGGGCGTGGACACCATCCGCGTGCCCAGCCCGCCGCTGATCCTGATTCCGACCACCGCTGGCACCTCGGCCGACGTCTCGCAATTCGTGATCATTTCCAACCAGCAGGAACGCATGAAGTTCTCCATCGTCAGCAAGGCGGTGGTGCCGGACGTTTCGCTGATCGACCCGGAAACCACCCTGAGCATGGACCCGTTCCTGTCGGCCTGTACCGGCATCGACGCGTTGGTGCATGCCATCGAAGCCTTCGTGTCCACCGGCCACGGGCCGCTGACCGACCCCCACGCGCTGGAGGCGATGCGCCTGATCAATGGCAACCTGGTGCAAATGATCGCCAACCCGAGCGACATCGCCCTGCGCGAGAAGATCATGCTCGGCAGCATGCAGGCCGGGTTGGCGTTTTCCAACGCCATCCTCGGTGCCGTGCATGCCATGTCCCACAGCCTCGGCGGTTTTCTCGATCTGCCCCATGGGCTGTGCAACGCGGTGCTGGTCGAGCACGTGGTGGCCTTCAATTACAACTCGGCGCCGGAGCGCTTCAAAGTGATCGCCGAGACCTTCGGCATCGACTGCCGGGGCCTGAATCACCGGCAGATCTGCGGGCGTCTGGTCGAACACCTGATCGCCCTCAAGCACGCCATCGGCTTTCACGAAACCCTCGGTTTGCATGGCGTGCGGACCTCGGACATTCCGTTCCTGTCGCAACATGCGATGCACGATCCGTGCATCCTGACCAACCCGCGCGAGTCCAGCCAGCGTGATGTCGAGGTCGTCTATGGCGAAGCCCTCTGACGAACAACAACGGGCCCTGGCCGGGCTGCTGGGGCTGGGCAGCCATTCGGCGCGCAAGAGTCATTACCCGGAACTGGCCGCGCGCCTGGATGATCTGGAAGCCGAGCGTAACCGCTACAAGTGGCTGTTCGAGAACGCGGTGCACGGGATCTTCCAGGTCAGCCTGCACGATGGCATGCGTGCCGCCAACCCGGCGCTGGCACGCATGCTCGGCTACCAGGACCCGCAGGAGGTGCTGTTCTCCCTGACCGACCTGGCCAGCACCCTGTTCGTCGACGGCGCGCAGGAGCTGGAAAACATCGGCGAAATCCTCAGGCACCAGCGCAGCCTGCACGGCTATGAAACCCGCTTGCGGCGCAAGGATGGCAGCCACCTCGATGTGTTGATGAACCTGCTGCTCAAGCCCGGCCAGGAAGGGCTGGTGGAAGGGTTCGTTTCCGATATCACCGAGCGCAAACTGGCCCAGCAACGCCTGCAGCAACTCAATGACGAACTGGAGCTGCGCGTCGTCGCGCGCACCAATGAATTGCTCGAGGCCAACCGTAATCTTCAGCAGCAGATCACCCAGCGTAAACAGATCGCCCAGGCCTTGCGCGTCGCCCGCGATGCCGCCGAGGCGGCCAATCACAGCAAGGACAAATACCTCGCCGCCGCCAGCCACGACCTGCTGCAACCGCTGAACGCCGCGCGGTTGCTGATTTCGACCTTGCGCGAACGCCAATTGCCGCAAGCCGAACAGGTGCTGGTGGAACGCACTCACCAGGCCCTGGAAGGGGCTGAAGACCTGTTGACGGATCTGCTCGACATTTCCCGGCTCGATCAGGCCGCGGTCAAGCCGGACATCGCCTCGTACCGCCTCGACGAATTGCTCGGGCCGCTGGTGTCGGAGTTTCAGTCCGTCGCCCAGGCGGCCGGCTTGAACCTGCGGGTGCGCATGGCCGATTACGCCATCAGCACCGACTTGCGCCTGATGACGCGGATCCTGCGCAATTTCCTCAGCAATGCCTGCCGCTACACCGACGAAGGCAGCATCCTGCTGGGGGCAAGGCGTCGGGGCGAGATGTTGCGCCTGGAGGTCTGGGACACCGGGCGTGGCATTGCCGCCGACCGGCTCGATTCGATCTTCCTCGAGTTCAACCAGCTGGACGTCGGCCGCGCCGCCGACCGCAAGGGCGTGGGCCTGGGGCTGGCGATCGTCGAGCGCATCGCCAAGATCCTTGGCTATAAAATCGGCGTGTACTCGTTGCCGGGGCGCGGTTCGATGTTCAGCATCGAGGTGCCGATCTCCGACGAGGTTCCGTTGCCCGTGAGCCAGGCGGTGCCACAGCCGGGCACCGGCAACCCGCTGCCGGGCCGCCGTTTACTGGTGATCGACAACGAAGTGAGCATTCTCGACAGCATGGGCGCATTGCTCGGGCAGTGGGGCTGCGACGTTCTGGTCGCCACCGATGAAGCGGCTGCGCTGGCGGTGCTACGGGGGCAGGCGCCGGAACTGATTCTTGCGGACTATCATCTCGACCACGGGGTGGTCGGCTGTGATGTGGTGCGACATTTGCGCGAGCATTTTCACCAGAACATTCCCGCGGTGATCATTACCGCCGACCGCACCGACCATTGTCGGCGTGCGTTGCAGCGGCTCAACGCGCCCTTGCTGAACAAACCGGTGAAGCCCGGCAAGTTGCGCGCGGTGTTGAGTCAACTGTTGGGGGGCTCTGCCTGAAACGGCCGGTACTGCAGCGTGAAACCCAGTTCGGTGGATTGACCCTGTTCCAGCAAAACCAAACCTGGCCGACCGGGCAGGTGATGCGCATTGACCGGGTGGCTCACCGGCTCGATGCAGAAAAACCCCAGGCCCACGGGGCAGTAGAGCAGGTAGTAATCGCTGCCGGTGGCCTGGCAGTCGAGTTCATAACCGAGGTCGGGCTGGCGGATCAGGCAGTGACCGTCCCATTCACAGAAACCGTTGTCCACCAGCGCTTCGGGCAATGCCTTGAGTTGCTGAAAATCCCACTCGACCGGCAATGCGCTGAATTCTGTCGGCAGTTTTGCCCCGTCGCACAACCACACGTTCCGGGCCGGTGCCTGCAGTTGGGTGTTTGCGGTGCGCGGCAGGTACGGATGCAGTCCCAGACCATGCCACGCAGCGTGTTCAGCCAGGTGCGTGACATGCAGTTCGATGCTCAGCTTGCCCGCGCTCAAATGGAAACGTTGCCGGGCGCGATAAGCGAAGGGGGTTGTGCTGTCGAGTTGCAGGACCACTTCATTCGCGGTTGAAGAAACCACCCGCCACGGCTGCTGCCAGGCACTGCCGTGAATCGGCAGGGGGTCGGTGAGGCTATTGGGGTGCAGGGCCAGCCAGCCATTGGGGCAGTCGAAACCGCCTTCGGCAATGCGGTTGGACCAGGGCACCAAAGGGAAGCAACCGAGCTTGCCCGGCAAACCGCTGTTGAGTGCATGGGCATCGGCGTGGCGCAACAACGGCTGGCCAGTGCTGCGCACGGCCCAGTTGACGATACTGCCGCCCAGTTGCGGGGCGAGGGTGAGGCGGGTGAATTCGTCTTCGAGTTCGAGGCGTGTTGGCGTCATATTGACCTGCGAGATGAATGAATACGGATTGCCTTTTGTAGGAGCTGGCTTGCCAGCGAATGCGGCCTTGAACACGCCTTCGCCGGCAAGCCGGCTCCTACTGAAAAGCGTTACAGCACCAGATGCGGCAACCACAGCGACAGCGCCGGAATGTAGGTCACGGCCAACAGCACCAGGAACAGCACGCCGTAGAACGGCAGCAGGGCTTTGACGGTGGATTCAATGCTGACTTTACCCACGGCCGACCCCACAAAGAGTACCGCACCCACCGGCGGTGTAATCAAACCAATGCCCAGGTTCACCAGCATGATCATGCCGAACTGCACCGGGTCCACGCCTATGCCGAGGATCACCGGCATCAGGATCGGCGTGAGGATCAGGATCAGCGGCGCCATGTCCATGACCGTACCGAGCAACAGCAGCATGACGTTGATGCACATCAGGATCACGTAGCGGTTGTCCGACAGGGTCAGGAACAGCGTGGTGATCTTCGCCGGAATCTGCATCAGGGTCATGATGTAGCCGAAGCTGGCGGCGAAGCCGATCAGGATCATCACGATCGAGATCGTGCGCACCGTGCGGTGCATCAGTTTCGGCAGCTCGCTCCACTTGTAGTCGCGGTAGATGAACATGGTCACGAAGAACGACCACAGCACCGCAATCGCCGCCGACTCGGTGGCGGTGAAAATGCCCGACAGGATGCCGCCGAGGATGATCACCATGGCCATCAGGCCCCACAGCGCTTCGCCGCAGATCTTCAGCGCTTCGCGCATCGGGATGACTTCGCCTTTCGGGTAGTCACGCTTTTTCGCGAAGATCAGGCACAGCACCATCAGGCACGCGCTCATCAACAGGCCCGGCACTACGCCGGCCATGAACAGCGAGGCGATCGACACCGTGCCGCCGGCGGCCAGGGAGTAGAGCACCGAGTTGTGGCTGGGCGGTGTCAGCAGCGCTTGCACCGAGCCGCTGACGGTCACCGCCGTGGCGAATTCCCGGGGATAGCCTCGACGTTCCATTTCCGGAATCAGCACCGAACCGACCGAGGCGGTGTCCGCTACCGAGGAACCGGAGATCGCACCAAAGAAAGTCGAGGCCATGATGTTGACCAGCGACAACCCGCCGCGCACGAAGCCCACCAGCACCCCGGCGAACGCCACCAGGCGCCGGGACATGCCGCCCTCGGCCATGATCGCGCCGGCCAGTACGAAGAATGGAATCGCCAGCAGCGAGAATTTGTTCACGCCCCCGGCCACCTGAATCATCAGCGCCTGGAACGGGATGTCGATCCACCAGGCACCGATCAGTGCGGCAAACCCCAGGGCGTAGGCGACCGGCATGCCGATCAGGATCAACGCGATAAAACTGCCCAACAGAATAAAAGCGTCCATTCAGGCAGCCCCTTCGTTTTCTTCAACGAGGTCGAAACGCACGACCCGACGGTTGCTCTGGTCACCGAGCAAGAGTTTTTCCAGGACAAACACCAGCGTCAGCGCGCCGCCAATCGGAATCGGCATGTAGGTGATACCTACGCGCAAGGTCGGCAGGGCGCTCATGAACTGGTTCCAGGTCGACAGGCACAGCTTGCTGCCCCAGATGGCCATGAACAGGCAGATGGTCGCCATCAGCAGTTGCGCCACAATGGCCGCGGCCTTGCGCAGGTGCGGCGGCAGGCGGTCGGTGAGCATCGCCACCGCCATGTGCGAACCGGAGCGGTAGCTGGCGGCGGCACCGATGAAGGTGAACACCATCATCAGCAGAATGGCGGTGGGCTCCGGCCAACTGGAGCCGGTGCCGAGCACGTAACGGGCAAAAACGCCCCAGGGGATCATCAGGGAAATGGCCAGGACCGACAGGCCAGCCACCCAGATGCAGGTCATGTAAATCCTGTCGTTGATACGCAGCAGCAGATTCTTCATCGGGTTCCACCGTAACCGGGCGCGCACTGACGTACACCAACGTCAGCGGCGCCGGGCCTTTCTTGAATGCAGGGAGGGTTACTGAACGGCTTCGATACGCTTGATCAGGTCGGCGTAGGGTGCGCCGTATTTCTCGCGGATCGAGGCGGTTGCCTCGTAGAAAGGTTTCTTGTCGACGGTGATGAACTCGACGCCGGCAGCCTTGAGTTTTTCTTCGCTGCTGGCCGATTTCGCATCCCACAGGGTACGTTCCTGGGCCTGGGCCGCCTTGGCGGTTTTCTTCACCAGGGCTTGCTGCTCGGGGGTGAGTTTGTTCCAGGTGATTTTCGACATCACGATCGGTTCGGGCAGGATCAGGTGGCCGGTCAGGCTGTAGTATTTGGCGTTCTGGTAGTGGTTGTGTTCGAGCAGGGTCGGCGGGTTGTTTTCCGCGCCGTCGATCACGCCGGTCTGCAGGGCGCTGAAGATTTCGCCGGTATCCATCGCGATGCCGTTGCCGCCCATGGCGTTGATGGTTTCGATGAACATCGGGTTGCCTTGCACGCGGATCTTCATGCCCTTGAGGTCTTCAATGCTGCGCACCGGTTTCTTGGTGTAGAGGTTGCGCGTGCCGCCGTCCATCCAGGCCAGGGCGACCAGGTTGAAATCGGAGTGGGTGATCTTGTCGAGAATTTCGTCGCCGACCGCCCCGTCGATGACCTTGCGCATGTGCGCCTGGTCGCGGAACACGAAGGGCATGTTGAACACGTTCACGTCCGGCACCACCGGCCCGACGATACCGAGGCTGACCCTGGCCATCTGCACGGCGCCGACCTGGGCCTGTTCGACCACTTCCTTTTCCGAGCCGAGCACACCGCCGGCGAACATCTTGAAGGTCAGCGCGCCGTTGCTGTCGGCCACCAGGGTTTTGCCCAGTTGCTCTTCAGCCACCACGGTCGGGTAACCGGCGGGGTGGATGTCGGCGAATTTGATTTCCAGTGCGTGGGCGGCACTGCTAAGGGAGAAGGCTAATGGAAGTGCAGCGGCGAGCAAGGTGCGTTTGAAGTCCATGGGGGGGTGTCTCCAGTTTTGTTGTTTTTATATTCAAGGCACAGCGATGCAGCAGGAGCGCTTTTCTGTCGAGGTTGCTCAGTCGTTGAAACGGGGTTCGGGTAGACCTTTGACGCCGGGGTCGAGGGCGAACACGCCACCGGCCAGTGATTGCGGGTCATGGTCGTCGCCGGGGCGGATCGAGGTCACGAACAGCGTGTCCAGTCGAGGGCCACCGAAGGCGCACATGGTGGGTTTTTTCACCGGTATGGCGAGGGAGCGGTCGAGTCGGCCGTCGGGGGTGAAACGGTGGATCAAGCCTGCGTCATTGGCGCAAATCCAGTAGCAGCCATCGGCATCGACCGCGGCGCCATCGGGGCGACCTTCGTGCGGGTTCATGTCGACGAACACACGGCGATTCGAAGGCGTACCGGTTTCGATGTCGTAGTCGAAAGCCCAGATCTGCTGGACCTGCGGATGGGAATCGGACAGGTACATCGTGCACCCGTCCGGGCTGAAGCCCAAGCCGTTGGGCACGATGAACCCGCTCAGTCGGGCCTCGAGCGGCCCTCGCTGCCCGGTGCTGTAGCGATACAAGGCACCGTCGGCGGCGTTGGCGCCCATGTCCAGCACCATGCTGCCGGCCCAGAAACGTCCCTGACGATCGCAGCGGCCGTCGTTCAAGCGCATGTCGGTGCGGGCATGGTCGACATGGGCCAACTGTTCACTGTCGAGGCTGCCGTCGTTGTGCGGATGCAGGCGGAAGAACCCGCTCTGCATGCCGGCGACCCAGCCGCCATCGCGATGACGTGCAATGCAAGCGAGCATCTCCGGGGTTTTCCAGGCATCCACCAGGCCGGAATCGGCACTCCAGCGCTGTAAACCGCCGGCGGGAATATCCACCCAATACAGCGCGTTTTCCTCAGGCACCCAGACCGGGCTTTCACCGACCGCGTTGCGGGCGTCGACAATCAATTCGGCTTGCATGGCAACTCATTCCCTTGGTTTTTGTCGTGGGGATCAAGCGGGACGCGAAGGCTCAGTCACCGAACGGGCCGGCTGCGCAGAAGGCGCCGCCCTGATAGAGCCGCGTCGGGTCGTCGGCGGCGGGCATCGGTTGGGCTTCGACTTTTTCGCGGAACACTTCGGAGCTGTCCTGCGGGGCAAAACCCAGGGCCGTGGCATAGCGGTTGTCCCACCAGATGTCCTTGTTGTCGGACATGCCGTAGACCACGGTGTGGCCGACGTTCGGGGCGTACAAGGCGCGCTCGAGCAGTCGGGTCAGGTCGCCGAAGCTCAGCCAGGTGCTCATCATCCGGCGGTTGTGCGGCTCCGGGAACGATGAGCCGATGCGCACACTGACGGTCTCGATGCCATAGCGGTCGAAGTAGAACGTGGCCATGTCTTCACCGTAGGACTTGGACAGGCCGTAGTAGCTGTCCGGGCGGCGAGGGGAGTGGGCGTCGATCACTTCGTCCTGCTTGTAGAAACCGATCACATGGTTGGAGCTGGCGAAGATCACCCGCTTCACGCCGTGGCGGCGCGCAGCTTCGTAGATGTGGAACACGCCGCAGATGTTGGCGCCGAGGATCTCTTCGAACGAGCGCTCGGTCGACACGCCGCCGAAGTGCAGGATCGCGTCCACGCCTTCGACCAGTCGATGCACCGCCTGCTTGTCGGCGAGGTCACACGGCACGACTTCTTCGCGGTCATCGATGGCTGGCGCAATGTCGGCGATGTCCGACAGACGAATCACATTGGCGTAGGGGCGCAGGCTTTCGCGCAGGACTTTCCCGAGGCCACCGGCGGCGCCGGTCAGCAGCAGGCGGTTGAAGGGGGTGCGGGCGGTTGCAGTGGTCGTCATGGGAATCCTGGGCAAGCAGTTGTTGTTATAGATTTGTTGTAGGTTGTCGTACGACTAAGGCGAAGTATCGTTATGGTTTCCGCTGCTTGTCAACGCGACATTGGTGGAAATTGACGGAGGGTCGTTTCATGCCTGCTGAAGTAAGCCTTCAGATTTGGAATGCCTTCCCTGTGGGAGCGAGCTTGCTCGCGATGGCGGTGTAACAGTCAATGCAGATGTTGAATGTCAGGGCCTCATCGCGAGCAAGCTCGCTCCCACAGTGGTTCTGTGTTTACAGCAGGCTGATCGGATAGCTGATGAAAATCCGGTTCTCATCGAATTCGTTGGTGCTGAAGCTTTTGCGAATAGTTGCGTTACGCCATTTCACGTTGAGGTTTTTCAGCGCACCGCTCTGCACGGTGTAGGCCAACTCAGATTCGCGCCCCCATTCCTCACCGTCGGTAATTTTCCCGGTGTGCACATTGTCGCCACTGATGTAGCGATTCATCAGGGTCAGGCCGGGAATGCCGAGGGCGACGAAGTTGTAGTCGTGGCGTACTTGCCAGGATTTCTCCCTGGCGTTGTCGTAGCTGGAGTTGTAGCTGTCGTTGGCCAGGGTGCCGCCGCTGGTGCCGTTGACCCGCATCCAGACGTCGTCGCCGGTGAGTTTTTGCAGGCCGACGTAGAAGGTGTTGCCGCCATGTTTGGCCGAGAGCAGGGCGAACGCGGTCTTGTTGTCGAGGTCGCCGGCCTTGGCACTGCCGTCTTCCTTGCCGATGAAGTAGCCGAGGTTGGCGCCCAGGGTCCAGTCGCCGAGGGGTTGGCTGTGGGTCAGGTTGAAATATTGCTGCTGGTAGATGTCACTGAGTTCCGAGTACCAGACGCCGACCTGCGTGCGCTTGTCATTGAACGCATATTCACCGCCGCCGAAATTGAAACGGTCCGAGGTAAACGCCGCTTTGCCGTTCATGAACATGTCTTCCATGCTCGCGTCGTTACGCGGGCTGTTTTGCTGGAATTGACCGCCATACAGCGTCAGGCCACTGATTTCGGTGGAGGTCACTTGCGCGCCCTGGAAGGTCTGCGGCAGTGAGCGGCCATCGTCGGAACGCAGGATCGGCAGCACTGGCATCCATTCGCCGACTTTCAATTCGGTTTTCGAAATCTTGCCTTTGAGCGCCACGCCGAGCCGACCGAAATTGTCGGCGGGGCGGCCGTCGTCGTGGATCGGCAACAGCTGCGTGCCACCGGTGCCTTTGCCGCCATCGAGCTTCTGCGAGTACAGGCCCAGTACATCGACACCGAAACCCACGGTGCCCTGGGTGAACCCGGACCGGGCGTCGAGAATGAAGTTTTGCGTCCATTCTTCAGCTTTGCCCTGGGGATAGGCCGGGTTGGTGTAGTTGCGATTGATGTAGGCGTTGCGCAGGTTCAGCGTGGCCTTGGCGTCGTCGGTGAAATCTGCGGCCTGGCAGGTGATGGGCAGTACGAGAGCCAGGCCGCTGCAGCCAATCAGACTCAGGGTTTGACGGCGGGTAAAATCTGGACACGAAGAACGGGCGGAGGAATTGCGGACGAGCTTGCTCACTGTGACGCTCCCTTGTTTCTTGTTTTTATAGTTGTCATACGTCGTCGTACAACATTGGGGGCGATATTTGCGGGATTTACCAGGGTTGTCAATCGGAAGTTATACGATGACCTGTCTGGGAGGCGGGGGAGTGAAATGTTTGGTTTGACCCTGTCGCCGCGAGCTAGAGCGGGTGCTAGTCTTGTTCAACGCTGTTGTCAGGGAGCCCTTATGGGCAATCACAAGATCGAGATTCGTCGCAGTAACGTCGAAAAAATCCTGCTGGGGGCGGAAAAGGTCTTCGCTGAAAAGGGCTTCGGCAGCACCGCCATGGCCGACATCGCCGCCGAGGTGCAACTGCCGCGTTCCAACCTGCACTACTACTTCAGCACCAAGACCGAACTGTACAGCGCCGTGCTGTTCGACTTGCTGGAAGTCTGGAAGCAGGACGCGCTGTGCTTCGAGATGTTCGATGACCCGCGCGTGGTACTCAGCAGCTACATCCGCGCCAAGATGAACCATTCCCGCAGTCGGCCCTACGGTTCGAAAGTCTGGGCCAACGAAATCATCCATGGCGCGCCGACCCTCGGCGTAGCGCTGGACGCGAGCCTGTATGACTGGGCCAAGATGAAGGAAGCGAAAATCCGCCAGTGGGTGGACGACAAACGCATCCTGCCGGTGGAGCCGTCGAGCCTGCTGTACATGATCTGGGCCTCGACCCAGCACTATGCCGACTTCGACCACCAGGTGAATATTCTCAATGACCACCAGCCGCTGTCGGACATGCAATTTGAAAAAGCAGTGCAGACGGTGACCAGTGTGATATTGCGGGGGATCGGGTTGGAGCCTTGAGGTTGGGTGGTGTGGCTGCTGGCCTCATCGCGAGCAAGCTCGCTCCCACAGTGGATTAGTGTCGTACATCAAACCTGAGTACACCAATGATCCCTGTGGGAGCGAGCTTGCTCGCGATGGCGTCATCTCAGACGCTGAAAACCTCAAGGGCTGACATGATACGGATTCCTCGGATCATGGTTCCAGTCCAGAAACGGTTTGCCACTCTCCACCGGCACCATCTCGATACAGTCCTGCACCGGGCAGGTGATCTGGCACAAGTTGCAGCCCACACACTCCTCATCGATCACCTGGTATTTGTGAGTGCCATCCGCTTGCTTGAGGCTGGCCACGGCCTGGTGCGATGTGTCTTCACACGCGATATGGCAACGACCACAGCCAATGCACGCTTCCTGATCGATTTTCGCGATCACCTGGTAGTTGATGTCCAGGTACTTCCAGTCCGTGGTGTTGCCCACCGCGCGGCCGGAAAATTCCGCGATGCTGGCGTAGCCTTGACTGTCCATCCAGCGTGACAAACCGTCCTTCATGTCCTCGACAATCCGGAAACCATGCAGCATCGCCGCCGTGCATACCTGCACCGAGCCACTGCCCAGTGCGATGAATTCCGCGGCGTCGCGCCAATTGCCGATGCCGCCAATGCCGCTGATCGGCAGGCCCTGGGTCTGTGGGTCGCGGGCGATTTCGGCGACCATGTTCAAGGCAATCGGCTTGACGGCCGAACCACAATAACCGCCATGGGTGCTTTGGCTGCCGACCATGGGGTTGGCGACCATGCGTTCAAGGTTGACGCTGGTGATCGAGTTGATGGTGTTGATCAACGACACCGCATCGGCACCGCCACGGTGCGCGGCGCGGGCGGCGACGCGGATGTCGGTGATGTTCGGCGTGAGCTTGACGATCACCGGCAGCGAGCAATACGTCTTGCACCAGCGGGTGACCTGTTCCACGTATTCCGGCACCTGGCCGACCGCTGCGCCCATGCCGCGTTCCGGCATGCCATGGGGGCAACCGAAGTTCAGTTCGATGCCGTCGGCACCGGTGGCCTCCACCAGCGGCAGGATGTTTTTCCAGGACTCTTCGACGCAGGGCACCATCAACGACACGATCAGCGCACGGTCCGGCCAGTCCTTTTTGACCTGGGTGATTTCCCGCAGGTTGATCTCCAGCGAGCGGTCGGTGATCAGCTCGATGTTGTTGAAACCCAGTACCTCCCGGTTAGCCCCGAAGTGCGCCGAATAGCGCGACGACACGTTCACCGCCGCCGGGTCTTCCCCCAGGGTTTTCCAGACCACGCCACCCCAGCCGGCCTCGAAGGCGCGGACCACGTTGTAGGCTTTGTCGGTCGGCGGCGCGGAGGCCAGCCAGAATGGGTTGGGTGCTTTGATGCCGGCAAAGACAATCGACAGATCGGCCATTTACGCAGCCTCCACATTGAGCATCAGTTGAGCGTTGATCGCCTCGGCGGCGCGTTTGCCGTGTTGCACCGCTTGCACGGTAAGGTCCTGGTCGAGGCGGGTGCAGTCGCCGCCGGCATACACGCCGGGGATGCTTGTACGCAGGTTTTCATCGACTTCAATGCGTTCGCCCTGGCGCTTGAGTTCACGGGCCAGCGGATCGGCGAGGGCGCTACCGTCGAAGGCCTGGCCGATGGCTTTGAAGATTGCGTCGGCGGCCAGTTCGAAGGTTTCACCGGTGGTTTGCAGGCGACCTTCCACCAGATGGGTGCGGGCGAAACGCATGCCGCGCACGCGGCCGTGGTCATCGAGCAGCACTGCTTCCGGTTGTGCCCAGGTCATCAGCCGCACCTGATTGGCCTTGGCAATCTCCTGTTCGTGATGGGTGGCGCCCATGTCCTCGATGCCACGGCGGTACACCAGATTCACATCGTGGGCGCCGAGGCGGGCCATTTGCACGGCCATGTCGATGGCGGTGTTGCCTGCGCCGAGGACGATGCAATGGTCGGCCAGGGGCAGTTGGCTCAGGTCATCGGCCTGGCGCAGTTCGCGGATGTAGTCGGTGGCGGCGAGCAGGCCGGGCGCGTCTTCGTGGGCCAGGCCCAGTTGTTTGCTGGCGTTGAGCCCGAGGCCAAGGAACACCGCATCGAACTGTTGATGCAGTTCGCTGAGGGTCAGGTTGTCCCCGAGCTTGTGCCCGTGGCGGATTTCGATCCCGCCAATCTGCAACAGGAACTCAAGCTCCTTTTGTGCGTAGTCATCCACCAGTTTGTATTTGGCGATCCCGTATTCGTTGAGGCCGCCAGCCTTTTCCTGCGCCTCGAAGATCACCACGTCATGCCCGTGCATGGCGCTGCGGTGGGCGCAGGACAACCCGGCCGGACCGGCACCGACCACGGCAATGCGTTTGCCGGTGCTGGCAGCACGCTGGAACGGGTGGGCGCTGAAGTGGGCGTTGTCCACGGCGTAGCGTTGCAACAGGCCGATCATGACCGGCGCGCATTCGTGAGCGTTGTTGCGCACGCAGGCTTGCTGGCAAAGAATTTCCGTCGGGCAAACCCGGGCGCAACTGCCGCCGAGGATGTTGGCCGAGAGGATTTTCTGCGCGGCGCCTTGCACGTTGTCCTGCGCAATGTTGCGGATGAACGAGGGAATGTCGATTTCGCTCGGACAGGCATTCACGCAGGGCGCGTCGTAGCAATACAGGCAGCGCGAGGCTTCCAGGTGCGCCTGACGCTCGTTGAGCGGCGGCGCCAGATCGGTGAAATGGCCGGCGAGGGCGGCCGCATTCTCATGGGGATGCGGGAGGTGGTCCAGGGTCTTGATCACGGTATTGGCCTCACGGTTATTTGAGGTTTTGCCTCTGAATGGGCATTGTTTTTGTGTTGTCTGTGCAGGCCTCATCGCGAGCAAGCTCGCTCCCACAGTGGATCTTCAGTGTTCACAAATCCCTGTGGGAGCGAGCCTGCTCGCGAAGGCCGTAGGCCTCGATTTCAGCGTTTCACAGCAACAGGCTTGTGCAACTCAGCCCGCTTGCTCAGCAAATCAAACACCGCCGGATACGCCGGCCGTTCGATGTAGCGTCCGGCCCCGCGCTCGGCCCGCAGGTCGCCGTCGGCCCAGACCACGCGGCCCTGGCTGATGGTGTGACTGGGCACGCCGCGCACGGTCTTGCCTTCGAAGATGTTGAAGTCCACCTGCTGATGGTGGGTCTTGGCGGAAATGGTCCGCGTGCCCTGCGGGTCCCACAGCACCAGGTCAGCATCGGCACCAACGCGGATCGCGCCTTTGCGTGGGTAGAGGTTGAAGATCTTCGCCGTGTTGGTGGAGGTCAGCGCGACGAATTGCTGCATCGAAAAGCGTCCGCTGTTCACGCCTTCATCCCACAACACCGCCATGCGGTCTTCGATGCCGGCGGTGCCATTGGGGATCTTGCTGAAGTCGTCGCGGCCCGCGGCTTTTTGTTCGGCGCAGAAGCAGCAGTGGTCGGTGGCGGTGGTGTGCAGGTTGCCCGATTGCAGGCCATGCCAGAGCGCCTCTTGATGGCCGCGAGGACGGAACGGCGGGCTCATCACATAACCGGCGGCGGTCTGCCAGTCCGGATCGCGGTAGACACTGTCGTCCAGCAGCAGGTGCCCGGCCAGCACTTCGCCGTACACCGGCTGGCCCTTGCCCCGGGCGTAGGTGATTTCGTCGAGGGCTTCCTTGGTCGAGACGTGGACCAGGTACAGCGGCGTGCCCAGGGTTTCGGCGATGCGGATCGCCCGGCTCGCCGCTTCGCCTTCCACCTGCGAAGGTCGCGACAGCGGATGCGCTTCCGGCCCGGTGATGCCCTGGGCCATCAGCTTGCGTTGCAGGTGATACACCAGCTCCCCGTTTTCTGCGTGAACGGTCGGCACCGCGCCCAGTTCCAGGCAGCGTTCGAAACTCGCCACCAGGGTGTCATCGGCGGCCATGATCGCGTTCTTGTAGGCCATGAAGTGCTTGAAGCTGTTGACGCCGTGCTGGCTGACCAGCTCGGCCATTTCCTCGCGGACCTGCTCGCTCCACCAGGTAATGGCGACGTGAAAGCCGTAGTCCGACGCCGACTTCTCGGCCCAGCCGCGCCACTGATGGAAGGCTTCGAGCAAGGATTGCTGTGGATTGGGAATCACGAAGTCGATGATCGAGGTGGTGCCGCCGGCCAGTCCCGCCGCCGTGCCGCTGAAAAAGTCTTCGCTGGCCACGGTGCCCATGAACGGCAGCTGCATGTGGGTGTGCGGGTCGATGCCGCCGGGCATCAGGTATTGGCCGCTGCCGTCGAGCACTTCGGCTTCGGCAGGAACATCGAGGTTTTCGCCGATGGCCTTGATCACGCCGTCTGCGCAGTACACATCGGCGCGATAACTTTCATCATGGGTAATAACGGTGGCGCCACGGATCAACAGAGACATTCCGAGTTCCTCGCAGGCAATGACCGGCTTATGCCGGTTCTAGATGTTTTATTCAAAACAGCCCGTACAGAATTAATCCTGTCAACGCTGTCAGGATTAAACGCTAGCTGCACTTATCCGAATCGGCAAGAATATTTTTTATAAGCTTATGCAGATATTAACTATTTGATAATTAACGAAAAAATACGGCCATCACCAAAATGGTGAGGCCGCTCACCATTTTGACGCACTTGACAGGATCTAAAAATGGTCAAGATTTCCTATGTGAAATCAGCTGTTTGAGTATGGTCTATGGTTGATGCGCAGCCATTGAAAAAAAGATCGACGCACCAGATTGAGCCCTGACGGTTTCGACAACTTGCCTGGCATTCGGCCTGAGTGACAGGACAAATAGTCGAGACAGTGAATAAAACTGATAAACATCAGTGGGTTGCAATGTGTTTATGGAACTGCCCGATGCTTGATCGGGGCACTCGGCACGCTTATTGATGCCGTCAGCCCCTGATGAGCAACAATAATCAAAAGAACAGTGGAGCGGCCATGCAACAGATCAGATCGCAAGTGACCGAGCGCGACGGCTTGTTCGAGCTCGAAGCCGGCAGCGATGTCCTCGACAGTCCCCGTTATAACCACGACATCGCACCGACCAAGGTGCGCGAACGCACCTGGAACAAATGGCACATCACCGCGCTGTGGGTGGGCATGGCGATCTGCGTGCCGACCTACACCCTCGGCGGGGTGCTGACCGCGTACTTCGGCCTGACCGTTGGCGAAGCGCTGCTGGCGATCCTGTTCGCCAATATCATCGTATTGATTCCCCTGACGCTTAACGCCTTTCCCGGCACCAAGTACGGCATTCCCTTTCCGGTGCTGCTGCGCTCGTCCTTCGGCGTGCTCGGTTCCAACATTCCGTGCCTGATTCGCGCTCTGGTGGCATGTGGCTGGTTCGGCATCCAGACCATGTTCGGCGGGCTGGCGATTCACCTGTTTCTCGGCTCGGTGTTCGAGGGCTGGAAATCCCTGGGCGGCACCGGCGAGGTCATCGGCTTCATGGTGTTCTGGGCGCTGAACCTGTGGGTGGTGATCCGCGGCGCCGAGTCGATCAAATGGCTGGAAACCCTGTCGGCACCGCTGCTGGTGCTGGTGGGCGTCGGCCTGCTGGTCTGGGCCATGCCCAACGTGTCGATGAGCGAATTGCTGGCGATTCCGGCCAAGCGCCCCGAAGGTGCCGGCGTGGCCAGCTACTTCGCCGCCGGGCTGACGGCGATGGTCGGCTTCTGGGCCACGCTGTCACTGAACATTCCGGACTTCAGTCGCTACGCAAAAAGCCAGAAGGACCAGATCGTCGGGCAGATCATCGGTTTGCCGCTGACCATGTTCCTGTTTGCCTCCCTGGGCGTGGTGATGACTGCCGCCTCGGTGAAACTGGTGGGCGTCACGGTGTCCGATCCGGTGACCCTGATCGGTCATATCCAGAGCCCGGTCTGGGTCGCACTGGCGATGGCGCTGATCATCATCGCCACGCTGTCGACCAATACCGCAGCCAACATCGTGTCGCCGACCAATGACTTCCAGAACATCGCGCCCAAGGCCATCAACCGCACCAAAGCGGTGTTGCTCACCGGGTTTGTCGGCCTGGCATTGATGGCCCATGAGCTGCTGAAAAAACTCGGCCTGATTGTCTCGGACGTCAGTCTGGAAACCGTTTACTCCAACTGGTTGCTGGGTTATTCGAGCCTGCTGGGGCCGATCGCCGGGATCATGGTGGTGGACTATTTCCTGATCAAGAAACAGCAACTCGACCTTGCCGGCCTGTACCGCGATGACGTGTATCCGGCGTGGAACTGGTGCGGTTTCCTGGCCTTCGGCGTGCCGGTGGTGTTGACGCTGCTGTCCCTGGGCAGCGATGCCTTCAGCTGGTTCTACAGCTATGGCTGGTTCACCGGCTCGGCGCTGGGTGGGGTTATTTATTATGGGTTGAGTGTGATGCGGCCTAGTCCGTCTGTCGCTAAATCTGCGGTGTGAACACTGGCCCAATCGCGAGCAAGCTCGCTCCCACAGGGTTCTCGGGTGTTCACAAAACCTGTGGGAGCGAGCTTGCTCGCGATGAGGGCCTTGAATCCACCGACGAAACACCTGAAAAAATACATAAGAACAGCCTGAGGAGATCATCATGAACGCTGCCGTCGACGTTCTGCAGTCCAGCCATCAGCACATCAACCGCGACCGCCTGTGGCAATCGCTCATGGAACTGGCCAGGCTCGGCGCCACGGTCAAGGGCGGCGTGTGTCGCCTGGCCCTGACCGACCTCGACCGCCAGGCCCGGGACATCTTCGTCAAATGGTGTGAGGAGGCCGGCTGCACTGTCAGCATCGACGCCGTCGGCAATATCTTCGCCCGCCGCCCCGGGCGCAATCCCGACCTGCCGCCGGTGATGACCGGCAGCCACATCGACACCCAGCCCACCGGCGGCAAGTTCGATGGCTGCTTCGGTGTATTGGCCGGCGTCGAAGTGCTGCGCACCCTCAATGACCTGAACATCGAAACCGAAGCACCGCTGGAAGTGGTGGTCTGGACCAACGAAGAGGGCTCGCGCTTCGCGCCGTGCATGATGGGTTCCGGCGTGTTCGCGGAAAAATTCACCCTCGAGGAAACCCTGGCCAAGGTCGATGCCGACGGTGTCACCGTGGGGCAAGCGTTGAACGCCATCGGTTACGCCGGTCCGCGCCAGGTTACCGGCCATGCCGTGGGCGCTTATTTTGAAGCTCACATCGAGCAAGGCCCGATCCTTGAAGACGAACGCAAGACCATAGGCGTGGTCATGGGCGCCCTCGGGCAGAAATGGTTCGACCTGAAACTGCGCGGCGTCGAAGCCCATGCCGGCCCGACCCCGATGCACCTGCGCAAGGACGCCCTGGTCGGCGCCGCGGTGATCGTCGGAGCGCTCAACCGCGCCGCCCTCAGCCACCAACCCCATGCCTGCGGCACCGTCGGTTGCCTGCAAGCCTATCCCGGCTCGCGCAATGTCATCCCCGGCGAAGTGCGCATGACCCTGGACTTCCGCCATCTGGAACCGGCGCGTCTGGACTCGATGATCGCCGAAGTGCGCGAAGTCATCGAAACCACCTGCGACGAACACGGCCTGACCTTCGAGCTCACGCCAACGGCCGACTTCCCGCCGCTGTACTTCGACAAGGGTTGTGTCGAAGCTGTGCGCAGCGCCGCCCAAGGCCTGGGCCTGTCGCACATGGACATCGTCAGCGGCGCAGGGCACGACGCGATCTTCCTCGCCGAACTCGGTCCGGCCGGAATGATCTTCGTGCCGTGCGAAGGCGGCATCAGCCACAACGAAATCGAAAATGCCGCGCCGGATGACCTGGCGGCCGGGTGTGCGGTGCTGTTGCGGGCGATGCTGGCGGCTTCGGCGACGATTGCCAGTCAATCGGCAGCCTGAAAGTCAAAAGATCGCAGGCTGCGCCAGCTCCTACATTGACCGAGTACAACCCTTGCGGATGTACGCGTTCCCCGTAGGAGCTGGCGCAGCCTGCGATCTTTTGATCTTGATCTATCAAATCCAAATGGCATCCCACAAAGGATAATCACCCACCCGTTTCACCAATCCCGCCCGCAAAGGATTCATGACGATGTACCGAGCCGCATCCTTGATGTCTTCATCACGACGTAATGCCCGGTCGTAATACCCTCGCTGCCATAGACGACCTTGATCGCCGCGCATGAGATTGATCGAATGGCTGCTTCTGGATTTGATTCGGCACATCAGCTCGGCCAACGTGCCATGCTTCAATTCCATCAACCAATGCAGATGATCCGGCATGACAACCCAGGCCATGGAGGTCACCAGCGATGCTTCATCGGCACAACGCAGTTGATCGACCAGAAGCCGTCCGATCCGCCAATTTGCGAACACAGGCGCTCGTTGATGGGCGACAGCGGTCAGCAGATAAATACGACCGGATTCCGAAAAACGAGCGTTGCGCAGGCGACATCCATTTGCAGCGGCAGGCATTCCTTGCCCTCCTTGAAATGTATTGGCAAATGAACGTTAGCCATTAGCGTGGACGCCATGGATGAAAGCATTTGCGAAATATTTCAAATGCGCCAAAAAAATCGCATGCTTACGTGGGCATACGCGTGCATATCTGCACGATCATGAACGCCCGTGGTCGTATATTCTTCACAGGCCGGCGCATGACTGCGCCACCGCACGCGTGGAGATCCCATGAACCAGGACATCCTCACCACTGAAACCCATCGCCGTCAGCTGCAGCAAATCATCGCCGGCCTGTCCGACGGGGTGATTCTGCTGGACCCCGACCAGAGCATCCTGTGGGCCAACGAGGCGGCGCTGGCCATGCACGGTGTCTCGCAAGTCAGCGATCTGGGTGCCAACGCCGAGGCCTATGCCAAACGCTTCGCCTTGCGCCATCGCAACAATCACGGGGTGCCAGCCGACAGCTATCCGATCAACCGTGTGGCCCGTGGCGAGACGTTCAGCGATGTGCTGGTGGAAGTGACTTCGGCGGCGGACGAAGAGCGTACCTGGGTCCACCGCGTGGGTGGCCTGGTATTGACCGACAGCCATGGCAAACCGCAATTGCTGGTGTTGATCATGGACGACGTCACCGACCGGATCAGCGCCGAGCAATGCTTCGCCACAGCGTTTCGCCTGTCCCCGGTGCCGATTCTGCTGTGTGGCGCGGCCGATCAACGGGTGCTGGACGTCAACGAAGCGTTCCTCGATACCCTCGGTTATTCCAGTGAGGAAGTCCTTGGGATCAGCATTGCGCAGATCGATTTCATCGATGACAAAAACGCGCGCATCTGGCTGTTCGCCGCGCTGGAGAAAACCGGCAGCCTGGACCGCATCGATGTGAGCGTGCGCAGAAAAGACGCCGGGCTGATCGATTGCACCGTGTCGGCCGACACGGTGAACATTCAAGACAACCCGTGCTATCTGCTGGTGCTGGTGGACGTCACCGAGCGCAAGCGCACCGAGCTGGAACTGGTGTCGGCCATCGAGGAAGCGATGAAGGACGCCTCATGGTTCAGCCGCACGCTGATCGAAAAACTGGCCAAGGTGAAGAACGTCAATTCACCGAAGTTGCCCAGCGTGTCCTTCACCGACCTGACTGCCCGTGAGCGCGAAGTGCTGGGCCTGATCTGCGAAGGCCGGGCCGACAAGGAAATCGCCGCGCGCCTGAAACTCGCGCCGAATACAGTGCGCAACCATGTGGCGGCGGTGTATCTGAAACTCAATGTGCATAGCCGCAATGAAGCGATTGTCTGGGCGCGGGAGTGGGGACTGTTCTCGAAAAAGTAGCGGCCAAAGGGGCAGCGGTAACTTAAAAAACTGAGTGATTGGCGGATCATAAGCGGCTTTTATCGCAATTTGTTCTAGTTGAACTGTCAGTTATGACAGTTTCCGGCGTGTCGGTTTTTCCTGATAGTCAACGGACTGTTTTTTGTCTGCTGCTGAATAAGGAAGCGCCGTCATGACCACCGAACAAAACGCTGCAACCGCTGCATCAAACTCTTGGGAACAAGCCACGTTGTTCATCAACGGCAAAAAAGTTGAATGGGGTGTGGGACCTATTTTTATCCGTGGGGAGGAGAACGTTGTGACAGTGGCAGCCCCACCCGAAATTGCCGGGGCGATCAACCTGGGGCTGGTTGAGGGTGGCGGTTTGAACATCGTAGCATCGCCGAATTTTGGCGATTGGGTGGTACCCGTCAATGGCCAGTTCCATTGGAAGATTACGCCGGACGCTGGCAAGAGCGGTCGTATCACCCTGGTGTTTTTCAGCCGGGAAGTGCTGGCACCGTGGGAGCACCAAAGCCTGGTGATTTCGAACAACCTGGTCGACGAGGCTGATGCCCTGATTGACGGTGAAGTCTTTCCTGAAGGTTTTGTTTTCAGATTGGGTGAAAAAAAACCGGTTTCGCTGAGAGTCAAGGACGGCAGTCCATTGGCGGCTGTTCCGTTGAAGCTGACCTATCGGGTTGTTGAAGGAGACGATCTCCAACTTGTAAGTGAACCTGATTTTGGTGTGGCGCAAACAGATTACAAGTGGGATGTCATGGGGCTGGCCGGGAACGGTATGTTTAAACTGGGAGTTGAAGCTGACGGTATGAGTTCAGTGCTGTATATGCCGGATTGCAGGTTGACTTCTGATTATGAAGATGAACCGTTGATCATCCTGGTCGGTGGTAAGCAGGTTCGTTACAATGAGATATTCTTGGTTCCCGATAACAGTCAGCATACTGTCACAATTAAACATGGCAAATTGAAGCCCCGTGTAGCCACGGTCTTATATTTTGGGCCGTCAACAGCATCTCCAGACGCCTGGGTTCAACAGGTGATCGATCCAGTTCATGGTGCAACATGGCAGGTTAAATTTATCCACTCCGAGTCGGCCCCTCTCCCGGCTATGTTTATTTTTGGTGGAGGAAATGAACAGACGGGTTTGGATGAATATACTCGTTTTTTTCTGGCGAAAAACGCCGATGGAGCGGAATCTGCTGCAACGCCGTATTCAAAATAGTCTCGTTCTTCACCAGCGCCGAGGCAAGCCTGGTATAGGTCAACCCGGGTAGAGGGCATTGCAACGGGTCCCGAACGGCACACATTCCTTGACAAACACCTTGGTTATGTTGCAACGCAGCCATGATCTACCGAGTAGATGCCCTGGAAGATGCCCGACGAGACGCCGTTGATCGAGGATGCAGGCCCAGTTGCGCCTGGCCGATGGCGACAGCAAGCAGGTCATCGTCACCGGCCAGCCGCTGGTGCTCAACGACGAAGCCTGCATGCTGTTTTCCTTTGTCGACATTGAGTTACGGGACAAAGCCGAAATCGCCCTGCGCCTGAAACTCGCGCCGAATATAGTGCGTAACCATGTGTTGGCGCCGTATTCCAAACTCAATGTGCACAGCCGCAGTGAAGCGGTTATCTGGGCGCGGGAGCGGGGACTGTTCTCGAAAGAGTGGCGGCCAAAGGAGCGGCGGTAAGGCGCAAATTCCACCGGCCGGGCCATAAGTGATTCGCAGGTTTCTATTTTTGTTACAGGTGTATGGATTTTGCACGCCGGTTCTGTTGTCACAAAAAATGTGTCGATCACTTATCGCGGGTCAATCGATGAAAACTCTTGGGAAACGCGTTATCTCACCTTTGTCGCTGGCATTGTGCGTGGCGATCCTCGGCGGCTGTGCCAGTCCGCCACCGCCTCCAGCAGTCACACCACCCCCTCCAGAACGCACCTGCCAGACCATGGATAAAACCGATGTCCTCGGTGATGTACGGGCCGAAGGCGGGCAGGTCACCCGAGTCACCACCACGACTCGCTGCGTGACGCAGTAAACCCTAAAGCGGCCCTCAGTCGGCCCGTGTTGAGGAAATCGAAGGCGCGTACCGCGCGAACGGTTTTTTTAGCTCTTCTTTATCGCAAATGGTTCTAGAAAAACTGTCAACTCTGACAGTTTCCGGCGTGCTCATTTTTCCCGATAGTTGAATGACCCTCCCTGATCATTCACTTACCAGCATCGAGAGCACGCCATGACCATCGAATTTAAAGCCGGAGCCACAGGAATCGACCCCGTGTACATCTGTCACGGAGCTGACCATGACTTCAAAATTGCGGCCGGGGCGGACAGCCCGTGGGTGAATCACGGTGTGAGTTTCAATCAGGTTCCCGGGGAATCCTCACCGATCACTACCGAGCCTGAATTGGGCACGTATCAGAAGTTTCTGGCGGCGGGCACTGAGTGGAAGTTGAATTGCCCGGCGAATGGAACGGACATCGATTTCAATCTTCAACTGCAAAGTGAATTTACCGCCGTGCCTTGTAAAGTTGCATTGAAATTGGGCGACTATCGGCGAGCCATTCTCAGTAAACGTGACCCGATCAGCGCTCCGGTGGTGGGGGACAAAGTGACTGCGGAGGTTCAAATCGGTTCGTTTTATACAGACAAGAAACTGGAGGGCGTTGAGGTCGAGTGGTGCGACGACGAGGGATTTGTGCAGAGTGTACCGACTACCAGTCTGGGGTGGAGCAAGTTCGAACATACCTTTACCACCGCGGGGGAGCATACGATGACTGCAAAGGTTCACAGCCCTTATGACGACACAACGGCAGAGGAGAAATTTACGATCAATGTGTACGCGGAGAGCCCTTGGGAGCAGGCCACATTGTTGATCAACGACAACAAAGTGGAATGGGGGGCGGAGCTCGTTTTACTCCGAGGGCAGGAGAACGATGTGACGGTGGAGGTTCCACCGGAAATTGCCAGGGAGCTCAATCTGGGGCTGACTGAGGGTGGCGGTTTGAACATCATAGCATCGCCGGATTTTGGCGATTGGGTGGCGCCCGTCGATGGCCGGTTCAATTGGAAGATTACGCCGGGCGCTGGAAAGAGCGGTCGTATCGCCCTGATTTTTTATAGCAGGGAAGTGCTGGTGCCGTGGGAGCATCGAAGCCTGGTGATTTCGAGCAACCTGGCTGATGAGGCCGACGTGAAAATTGGCGGCGTTGAAGTACCCGCCGGGGGGAATTGGTTTATCCGGGATAAGGCGCAGACGGTTACGTTGACCCCCAAATCGGGCAGCCCACTGGCCGGTCTTCCGGTCACGCTGAGCTGTACCATCAAAAGCGGCCTGGATGCCGCCAACGTGGTGAGTGCGCCAGCCTTCGACAGTGAGCAAACCACGTATAGCTGGGCGGTGACGGGGAACACAAAAAGCGGAACGTTCCAGCTGGCGCTGACAGCCAAGGGCATGACCACGCCGATTACCTTGGCGATCAGCAAGCTTATATCGAGCAACCTGGCCGATGAGGCCGACGTGAAAATTGGCGGCGCCGCCGTGCCCGCCGGAGGTAATTGGTTTTACCGCGGTAAGGCGCAAACGGTTACGTTGATCCCCAAATCAGGCAGCCCACTGGCCGGTCTTCCGGTCACGCTGAGCTGTACCATCAAAAGCGGCCTGGATGCCGCCAACGTGGTGAGTGCGCCAGCCTTCGACAGTGAGCAAACCGCGTATAGCTGGGCGGTGACGGGGAACACCAAAAGCGGAACGTTCCAGCTGGCATTGGCGGGCAAGGGCATGACCACGCCGATTACCTTGGCGATCAGCAAGTTGATTTCGAACAATCTTAATGATGAGGCGACAGGGTTATTGGACGGTATTGCGATAGCGCCAACTGGGGCTGACTTTATTGGTGGGCAAGTTAGAACACTGAGTTTGGAATACAAAAATGCAGATTTGTTATTCGACCTTCCCTTGGCCCTTGACTGGATTCCTGATGCAGGTCTTGTAACCGGTGATCTTACCGCTCAACCACCCTTTCGCCAATTCTCGACGCAGCATGAATGGGAACTCACTGGGGCGTATTTGAAGTCAGGAACCTTTAAGTTGAAGGTATTCAGTCAAGGTGAAAATACGGTGCTGCTAACACCAACTAATCGGTTGCATGGCGGCGAGACTTTCAAATTCGTTTATTTGATCGGTGCGGACATGCCATTACCCCCGGAAGAGGTTAATTGTCCTCCTAATATCCTGTTTAGTTGCGGCGTAATGTTACTAAAATCAGACGGCACCCCTATGGTTGGTGTGCCAATAACATTTACTGTTCCAGATTACGAACCCCAAATAGGCGAGACTAACCCTAGGGGAGAAGTGTTTAGAGGTCTCTTCATCTACAGCACCCCAGGTGTACGTAAAATAGTGGCGGTAGCGACGCTTCCAACCGGGAATAAATCGATAGAGGCGTTAGTGAGAATTAGTGGTGGAGGGAGCTAAAAAAACGCTGCGTAAATACTCTGCAAGGCGAATCAAATGGTTGAGTAATGCATCATTGATACTGTTATTAGGGCGCGTGTCTCAATGATACTGATGCACACAATTTATCCGCTAATCGATCAATAGAAACAAAGTAAGGCAGTCAGGTGGCTGCCTTCTAATTATTCAGAAAATTGATTAGGGCAAGAACCCATCATCCACATTCAACGAAACCTCCGTCGTATAACTGGATGTATCACTCGCCAAATACAGCACCGCCCCCGCCATCTCACTCGGATCTGCCACGCGCTTGAGCGGGATCTGCTGCAAAGCCGTATTCAAAATAGCCTCGTTCTTCACCAGCGCCAAAGCGAATTTGGTGTCAGTTAAACCCGGCAGTAACGCATTGCACCGAATCCCGAACTGCGCACACTCCTTGGCAAACACCCTGGTCATGTTGATGACCGCCGCCGGTCGTGCGTGCCGTGGTGTTGGGCATTGCGAGTGCTGTCGGTGCCGTTCGGCTGGCCGTCGCCGAAAATCATCGTTCTTTTGAAGCACTTCTTTATCGCCAATGGTTCTAGAAAAACTGTCAACTCTGACAGTTTCTGGCGTGCCCATTTTTCCCGATAGTTGAATGACCCTCCCTGATCATTCACTTACCAGCATCGAGAGCACGCCATGACCATCGAATTTAAAGCCGGAGCCACAGGAATCGACCCCGTGTACATCTGTCACGGAGCTGACCATGACTTCAAGATTGCGGCCGGGGCGGACAGCCCGTGGGTGAATCACGGTGTGAGTTTCAATCAGGTTCCGGGGGAATCCTCTCCGATCACCACCGAGCCTGAATTGGGTACGTATCAGACGCTTCTGGCGGCGGGCACTGAGTGGACGTTGACTTGCCCGGCGAACGGAACGGACATCGATTTCGATCTTCAACTGCAAAGTGAATTTACCGCCGCGCCTTGTAAAGTTGCCTTGAAATTGGGCGACTATCGGCGAGCCATTCTCAGTAAACGTAACCCGATCAGCGCTCCAGTGGTGGGGGACAAAGTGGCCGCGGAGGTTCAGATCGGGTCATTTTATACCGGCAAGGAACTGGAGGGCGTTGAGGTCGAGTGGTACTACTACGACGACGAGGAGATTGTGCAGAAGGTGCCGACTACCGGTCTGGGGTGGAGCAAGTTCGAACATGCCTTTACCACCGCGGGGGAGCATACGATTACTGCAAAGGTTCATAGCCTTTATGACGACACAACGGCAGAGGAAAAATTTACGATCAATGTGTACGCGGAGAGCCCTTGGGAGCAGGCCACGTTGTTGATCAACGGCAACAAAGTGGAATGGGGGGCGGAGCTCGTTTTGCTCCGTGGGCAGACGAACGAGGTGACGGTGGAGGCTCCACCCGCGATCGCCAGGGAGCTCAATCTGGGACTGGTAGAAGATGGCGGTTTAAACATCGTCGCATCGCCGAGTTTTGGCGAGAGGGTGGAGCCCGTCGATGGCCAGTTCCATTGGGCGATTACGCCGGACGCTGGCAAGAGCGGTCGTATCACCCTGAGTTTTCATAGCCAGGAAGTGCAGGTGCTGTGGGAGCACCGAAGCCTGGTGATTTCGAGCAACCTGGCGGATGAGGCGCAGGCCTTGATTGGCGGTGAGGTGGTACCTCCTGAGGGTGTCATTTTCACCCTGGAGGCGCCCCAAGTCGTTACGCTCGGGCTCAAGGCCAACAGTCCGCTGGCGGGACATCCGGTTAAACTGACGTACACGATCATCGACGGCGACTTGAGTTTGAACAGTGAGCCGCCTTTCGACGGGTTTCAGACGGATCACCGCTGGGCCGTGACCGGGGTTAGCGGAGCCGGCACCTTTCGACTGAGCCTGGCGGGCGAGGGCATGAGCCAAGAGTTGGACGCGCCGAATTGCAGGGTGCGATCGGGGCAGCCGTCTTTAAGGTTTTACTACAAAAGTGTAAATAAATATGCACCTCTGCCTCCGGAAGTCATTAATCACCGTGTCAATCAGTGGCGCAGCGTTGATTTGAAGCTCATACATGCAGATGGTTCCCCCATAGCTGGTGTGATCGCAACGATGTACAGGCCGGAACATAAGCCTCTCTACGGGAAAACTAATTCGCAGGGGGAATTGATAGACTTTTCCGCTTACCAGTACACCACTACTGGCCCGCGTACATTCGAGGCAGTAGTGACGTTGCCAAGCGGGGAGGTACGGGCAACCTACCTGATTGACGTTCAGCCTTGACCTGTTGGTTGACAGGTGGACCAGTGAAACCCGATCGGCACCGATAGCGTTCCTACGAACGCTATCGTTTTTTGTTGATCCGGTGAACCGTATCAGGACAGGAAACCCCCATCCACATTCAACGAAACCCCAGTCGTATAACTCGAAGCATCACTCGCCAGATACAACACCGCCCCCGCCATCTCACTCGGATCCGCCACCCGCTTCAGCGGAATCTGCTGCAACGCAGTGTTCAGAATGGCTTCGTTCTTCACCAGCGCCGAAGCAAACTTGGTGTCCGTCAGCCCCGGCAGCAAGGCATTGCAACGAATCCCGAACCGCGCACACTCCTTGGCAAACACCTTGGTCATGTTGATCACCGCGGCCTTGGTCACCGAGTAGATGCCCTGGAAGATGCCCGGCGAAACACCGTTGATCGAGGCGACGTTGATGATGCTACCGCCGCCGTTTTCGCGCATCAGTTTGCCGGCTTCGACCGACATGAAGAAGTAGCCGCGGATGTTCACGTCGACGGTTTTCTGGAAGGCGCTGAGGTCGGTGTCCTGCACGTTGCAGAACGGCGGGTCGACGCCATGCCAGGCACCGAATACGAGAGTGAGCCCGCTGTTGAGTGGAACATTGAATGCATTCTCTATATGACTTTTGATACGAAAGTTTTGGTTTTTATCGCACCATGTTCTAGCTGACCTGCCAGTTATGACAGTTACCAGCGTGCCGATTTTTCCTGATAGTTAACGGACTGTTTTCATGTCCATCACTGAAAAGGAATTGTCGTCATGACCGCCAAACTAAACGCTGCAACCGCTGCAGCAAGCCCTTGGGAACAAGCCACATTGTCGATCAACGACAACAAAGTGGAATGGGGGGCGGAGCTCGTTTTACTCCGAGGGCAGGAGAACGATGTGACGGTGGAGGCTCCACCGGGAATTGCCAGGGCGATCAATCTGGGGCTGGCGGAGGGTGGCGGTTTGACCATCGGCGCATCGCCGGATTTTGGCGATTGGGTGGCTCCCGTAGGTGGTAAGTTCAATTGGAAGATTACGCCGGACGCTGGCAAGAGCGGTCGTGTCACCCTGGTGTTTTTCAGCCGGGAAGTGGAGGTGCCGTGGGAGCATCGAAGTCTGGTGATTTCGAGCAACCTGGCGGATGAAGCAACTGTGTTGATTGATGGTCGTCCAGTTCCCGAGAACGGGGCAGATTTTTTTTGGGGAAGACCCCGCGAACTGACCTTGGAGGTCGATCCTGATAGTCCTGTCGCGATCCTGCCCATTTCGTTGAATTGGGTTAGCGGTATGGGGGTCGCACGTGATGATCTTGACGTAAGCCCTGAACTGGAGGAGCCACAGACAGAATACAAATGGACCATTACAGGGCGGCCAACTAATACGGGTACCTTCAATATGGCGTTTGTCGCCAAGGATTTGCCTGTGCCACTTTCGCTTGAGTCCTGCAGGCTGGTTGACCGTTTAACGTATAAAGTTCTGATCGACGGTCAGGAGCACAAGCCTGGGGTGGATGTGGTTTATCCGGTCCGGGATAAGAACATGTTGATTACATTGATGCCAGAGTCCGGTTCAAAGAATGATCCTGTATTTTCACTGAAGCGACCTTCTTATTCAGGGATAGCCGAATCGACCCCAGCTTTTGGGTTGTCTGTGCCGGTAGGTGTTGATGGACATACCTGGAGGGTGAATTTTTCTGGTCATGACAGGCCCTTCATTCTTGAATTTGATGGAATGCAATCCATTGCATTGGACATGTATCCGGGCTATCACAGTTCAGATATTAGTTTAACGCGTATTACAAGTACTACTGGTGGCAGCACGAGGATTATTAAGGTAACGGTACTTGGAGGTTATCTACTACCCAGAAATGTCAGGGTTTCTTGGGAGTTTAATGGAAAAATCTGGCATTCCTTTTCAGGGTTGGATGGTGTATGTACGACGGAGATAGTCCATGCCCAGACAGGTCTATTTAGTGCCTGGGTCTATGTTCAAGGGGAGCGTCACTCCGTCCAGCAAATTCGGTTCTGAGCGTTTCGGCCCTTGGTCAACGGTTTATCAACGTTTTCGTGACTGGCGCAATCGCGGGACGTTTGACCAGATGCTCAGACGGCTTCACATCAAGCTGAGCGAGCAAGGGTAAATTGATCTGGAGACTTGGATGATTGACTCCACGGCAGTACGCGCAACCCGGGCCTCTTCTGGTGCTGGGAAAAAAGGGGGCCTGAAGAACCGCAGATCATGCGCTCGGCCGCAGCCGGGGCGGCCTGACCACCAAGATTCACATGCTGTGCGATGCCAACGGTGTACCCCTGACATTTCTATTGTCGGGCGGACAAGCCAGTGACCCGAACGGGATAATGTTAGGTTTTCCCGCTTACCAGTACACCACTCCTGGCGCGCGTATGTTCGAGGCTGTAGCGACGTTGCCAAGCGGGGAGCTACGGGCAACCTACCTGATTGACGTTAAGCCTTGACCTGTTGGTTGACAATTGGACCAGTGGAACCCGATTGGCACCGATAGCGTTCCCACGAACGCTATCGTTTTTTGTTAGTCCGGTGAACCGCATCAGGACAGGAACCCCCCATCCACATTCAACGAAACCCCAGTCGTATAACTCGACGCATCGCTGGCCAAATACAGCACCGCCCCCCGCCATCTCACTCGGATCCGCCACGCGCTTGAGCGGGATCCGCTGCAACGCGGTGTTCAGAATGGCTTCGTTTTTCACCAGCGCCGAGGCAAATTTGGTGTCGGTCAAGCCCGGCAGCAGGGCATTACACCGAATCCCGAACTGCACACACTCCTTGGCAAACACCTTGGTCATGTTGATCACCGCGGCCTTGGTCACCGAGTAGATGCCCTGGAAGATGCCCGGCGAAACGCCGTTGATCGAGGCGACGTTGATGATGCTGCCGCCACCGTTTTCGCGCATCAACTTGCCGGCTTCGACCGACATGAAGAAGTAGCCGCGGATGTTCACGTCGACGGTTTTCTGGAAGGCGCTGAGGTCGGTGTCCAGCACATTGCAGAACTGTGGGTTGGTCGCAGCGTTGTTGATGAGAATGTCGAGGCGGCCGAACTGTTGCTTGATGCCGGCGAAGACCTGGCTGATCTGTTCCATTTCGCCGATGTGGCAGGCAGCGAAAACGGGAGTGAGCCCGCTGTCGAGTCGAGCACTGATTGCATTCTCTATATGACTTTTGATACGAGAGCTTGGGTTCTTATCGCACCATGTTCTAGCTGACCTGTCAGTTATGACAGTTACCAGCGTGCCGATTTTTCCTGATAGTTAACGGACTGTTTTCATGTCCATCACTGAAAAGGAATCGTCGTCATGACCGCCGAACTAAACGCTGCAACCGCTGCTGCAAGCCCTTGGGAACAAGCCACGTTGTCGATCAACGGCAACAAAGTGGCATGGGGGGCGGAGCTCGTTTTGCTCCGTGGGCAGGCGAACGAAGTGACGGTGTAGGCTCCACCCGCGATCGCCAGGGCGATCAATCTGGGGCTGGTAGAAAATGGCGATTTAAACGTCGTCGCATCGCCGGATTTTGGCGAGTGGGTGGCTCCCGTCGATGGCCAGTTCCAGTGGAGGATTGCGCCGGACGCTGGCAAGAGCGGTCGTATCACCCTGGTGTTTTTCAGCAGGGAAGTGCCGGTGCCGTGGGAGCATCGAAGCCTGGTGATTTCGAGCAGCCTGGCCGATGAGGCAGACCTCTTGATTGATGAAAAGCCTGTTCCGCCCACTGGTATCGATTTCTACCATCGGGAACCTCGTATCGTTTCACTCCGCCCCAAAAACAACAGCCCTGTGGCGGGACTTCCTGTGGCGTTGAAACGATTAATAATCGAGGGCCTCAGGCCTCAAGATTTAAGGAGTGAGCCGCCTTTCGACGGGTTTCAGACGGATCACCGCTGGACCGTGACCGGGGTAAGCGGGGCCGGCACCTTTCGACTGAGCCTGGCGGGCGAGAGCATGAGCTCTGAGTTGGACGCGCCGAATTGCAGGTTGCGATCGGAGCGGCCTTCTTTAAGGTTTTACTACGCAAATGCAGGTCAATATGCACCTCTGCCTCCGGAAGTCGTTAATCTACGTGTCAATGCTTGGTATGGAGTTGATTTGAAGCTCATGCATGCAGATGGCTCCCCCATAGATGGTGCGACCGCGACGATTTACAGGCCGGAAAAAGAGCCTGTCAGCGGACGTACTAATGTGGACGGGATAATGTTAGGTTTTCCCGCTTTCCAGTACACCACTCCTAGCGCGCGTACATTCGAGGCAGTAGCGACGTCACCAAGCGGGGAGGTTGCACGGGCAACCTACCTGATTAACGTTCAGTCTTGACCTGTCGGCTGGCAGGTTGAGCAGTGGACCCTGATTGGCACCGATAGCGTTCCCACGAACGCTATCGTTTTTTTGTTGATCCGGTGAACCGTATCAGGACAGGAAACCCCCATCCACATTCAGCGAAACCCCAGTCGTATAACTCGAAGCATCGCTGGCCAGATAAAGCACCGCCCCCGCCATTTCGCTCGGATCCGCCACCCGTTTCAGCGGAATCTGCTGCAACGCGGTGTTCAGAATGGCTTCGTTTTTCACCAGCGCCGAAGCAAACTTGGTATCGGTCAACCCCGGCAACAACGCATTGCACCGAATCCCGAACTGCGCACATTCCTTGGCAAACACCTTGGTCATGTTGATCACCGCGGCCTTGGTCACCGAGTAGATGCCCTGGAAGATGCCCGGCGAAACGCCGTTGATCGAGGCGACGTTGATGATGCTGCCGCCACCGTTTTCGCGCATCAGCTTGCCGGCTTCGACCGACATGAAGAAGTAGCCGCGGATGTTCACGTCGACGGTTTTCTGGAAGGCGCTGAGGTCGGTGTCCAGTACGTTGCAGAACTGTGGGTTGGTCGCGGCGTTGTTGACCAGGATGTCGAGGCGGCCGAACTGTTGCTTGATGCCGGCGAAGACCTGGCTGATCTGTTCCATTTCGCCGATGTGGCAGGCGATGGCGGTGGCCTTGCCGCCGGCGGCGATGATCGCGTCGGCCACGTGTTGGCAGCCTTCGAGTTTGCGGCTGGAGACGATCACGTGGGCGCCTTGCTGGGCCAGCAGTTTGGCGATGGCTTCACCGATGCCACGGCTGGCGCCGGAGACGAAAGCGATCTTGCCGTCGAGGTCGAACAACTGGGTCTTGGACATGGGATTCCCTTATGAAAAGTCTTGTTATCGAGTCAACGGCTGGGGTGTCGCCGATGCTGTTTGGTAGGGGCGGCTTGCTGCGTTTGGTCAGTGAACATGCGTTATCGTTAAAGACCTTCGCGAGCAGGCTCGCTCCCACAGGGGGTTGTGTGTAATCGAACAGGATCGGGCTCAGAGGCTGGATTTGTTGATGACCTGCAAGCTCATTTGCTCCAGCAGTTTGTTCATGTGGATGAACTGCGCGAAGCGTTTGTCCTGGGTCTGGCCGTGGTAGAAGCGGTAGTAGATCTGCTGCACGATACCGGCCAGGCGGAACAGGCCATAGGTGTAGTAGAAGTCGAAGTTGTCGATGCGGATGCCCGAGCGTTCGGCGTAGTAGTCGACGAACTCGCGGCGGGTCAACATGCCCGGCGCGTGGCTCGGCTGGCGGCGCATCATCTGCACCGGCGCCGGATCATCGGCTTCGATCCAGTAGGCGAGGGTGTTGCCCAGGTCCATCAGCGGATCGCCCAGGGTGGTCAATTCCCAGTCGAGCACGCCGATGATCTGCATCGGGTTGTTCGGGTCGAGGATCACGTTGTCGAAGCGGTAGTCGTTGTGCACGATGCTGGAGGCCGGATGGTCGGCCGGCATCTTGTCGTTGAGCCAGGCTTTGACCGTTTGCCATTGTGGCGCATCGGGGGTCAGGGCTTTTTCGTAGCGATCGCTCCAGCCTTTGATTTGCCGCGCCACATAACCTTCGGGTTTGCCCAGGTCGCCCAGGCCGTAGGCGTTGTAGTCGACTCGATGCAATTCCACGAACTTGTCGATGAAGCTCTTGCACAAGGCTTCGGTTTTCGCCGGATCCAGGCCCAGTTCCGGCGGCAGGTCCGAGCGCAGGATGACGCCGTTGACCCGTTCCATGACATAGAACTCGGCACCGATCACCGATTCGTCGGTGCAGTGCACGTAGGCTTTCGGGCAGTACGGAAAACCGTCGCGCAGTTGATTGAGGATGCGGAATTCACGGCCCATGTCGTGGGCCGACTTGGCCTTGTGGCCGAAGGGCGGGCGACGCAGGACGAATTCCTGTTCGGGGTATTCCAGCAGGTAGGTGAGGTTGGAGGCGCCGCCCGGAAACTGGCTGATCCGTGGCAAACCGCTGAGCCCCGGAATATGGGCCTTGAGGTACGGATCGATCAGGCTGGCATCGAGTTCTTCGCCGGTGCGGATACGGGTGGACTGGTCATTAAGCGCCATGCTTATCCCTTCTGCTTATTCTGGAGGCCTTAAACTATTGGCTAATTTAATGCCCGCACGGCGCACCCACAACCGCGAATGGCTCTTATAGGCGAGCGTGTTGCCGGCCAATCATTGCTTTTGATACAGCTGTTTGAATCGCCGTCACTGGGCGACATGGCTCTTGGCGGGTGGCAAGTCGATCGGCGTCAGCACCGGTTGGCTGGAGAAAAACGCCACGAGGTTCTTGCCCACCAGTTCGACGGTGCCTTGGGTGGCTTCCGGGGAGAGCCCGGCGACATGGGGCGTGAGGATCACGTTGCTCAGGGTCTTGAGCACATCCGGCACCTTCGGTTCGGCGTCGAACACATCCAGCGCGGCACCGGCGATCCGGCGTTGCTCCAGGGCGCTGATCAGGTCAGCGGTGGCAATCACGCTGGCCCGGGCGATGTTGACGATAAACCCCTTGGGGCCCAACGCGTCGAGCACCTGGCGATTGACCAGGTGCCTGGTGGCCGGGCCGCCGGGCGTGGCGACGATCAGGAAGTCCGAGGTGTGCGCAAGTTCGGTCGGGGTCGAGCAGAAGGTGTAGGGCACATCGCTGCGCAGCTGGCGATTGTGGTAACCAATGCTCATGTCGAAACCGGCGCCGGCGCGTTTGGCGATGGCCATGCCGACCGCGCCGAGGCCAAGGATGCCCAGGCGTTTGCCGGCGAGGGAAGGGCGCATGATCTTCGGCCACTCGCCGCGTCGTACGGCCGCATCACAGCGGGGGATGTCGCGCACCAGCGACAGCAGCAGCGCCATGGCATGGTCGGCGACGGACGAGGCGTTGACCCCGGCGCCATTGGTGACGGTAATGCCCCGGTCGGCGGCGGCCTGCAGGTCGACGTGTTCATAGCCGGCGCCGATCACGCAGATGATCTTGAGGTGGGGCAGCGCGGCGATTTCATCGGCATACAGCCCCAATGGGCCGCGAGTGAGGACGGCATCGATCTGCCCGGCGTGGCGGGCGATGGCCTCGGTGCGCTCGGCGGGCGTCGGGGCCAGAATCAGGTGGAAGCCCTGATGTTCGAGGATAGGCAGGTAATCATTGATGGTTTCAACCAGTACCAGAACGGTTACGGGCATGGGGCTCTCTCGGGTCTGCAGGTTGAACTTCAGAGGGCGTACTGGGCAATCCCGTTGCCGAACGACCAGTTCTCTTTTTTCACTTCCACCAGATTAATGAAAACGTCCTCCAGACGCACGGCCAGCTCTGTGTGAAGGCTCTCGGCAATGGTTTTGTAGAGGCGTCTTTTCTGCTCGACGGTCCGGCCTTCGCTCATGGTGATCTGGATCACCACCAACTGGTCAGTGCGGTTGATGCCCAGATAGCCGGGATCAAAGATGAAATGCTGCGCATCGTGTTCGGCGAGTATCTGAAAATTATCGTTCTCCGGCACGCCGATGGTGCTGTGCATGGCGGCGTAGATCAGTTGGCCGATGCGCTTGGCGTGGGTGGGGTCCTGATGTTTTTTGATGTCGACGCGAACCAGTGGCATGGGAAGACTCCGGAGGGAATGCGGGTCAATTAAAAATACATGGCGATAGACCTTTATCAAGTGACGGATGCCATCTGGCGATGAAACGTAGCCTCAAAAACACTGCAATTCCTTGTGGGAGCGAGCTTGCTCGCGATGGCGGTGTGTCTGGCAAGTAGATGTTGGATGTGCCAAAGCCATCGCGAGCAAGCTCGCTCCCACAGGGGATCTCCTACAGGGGATTTTCGTCTATCTGGCACCACCGTTCCTCACCTAAGTCTTTGCTTCTGTTCACGAATCCTCCAGAATCGCGCCCCTGTTCCGGCCAGGGCGCCGCCTGTCGGGTATTCCGACGCGTCCTGGCCGGGTGGCAAGTGACCGGAATGTGGAGATCCCACCGGATGAATGATCAGGCCAATAGCGTTAACGAACGCTATGTAGACGCGACACCAGCGACACTGTCGAGCTGGAATCGCCAAGACACCACCTGGATGCTGGGCCTGTTTGGCACGGCGATTGGTGCGGGAACCCTGTTTTTGCCGATCAACGCAGGCCTGGGTGGTTTCTGGCCGCTGCTGATCCTGGCGTTGCTGGCGTTCCCGATGACGTTCTACGCACACCGCGGGCTGACCCGCTTCGTGCTGTCCGGTCGCGAAGGCGCCGACATCACCGAAGTGGTGGAAGAGCATTTCGGCATCAAGGCCGGCGCGCTGATCACCTTGCTTTATTTCTTCGCGATTTTCCCGATCCTGCTGATCTACAGCGTGGCCCTGACCAACACCGTGGGCAGTTTCCTCGAGCATCAACTGCACATCATGCCGCCACCGCGCGCCGTGCTGTCGCTGGTGCTGATCCTCGGCCTGCTGGCAGTGGTACGTTGCGGTGAGCAATTGATCGTCAAGGCCATGAGCCTGATGGTCTACCCGTTCATCGTCGCCCTGCTGTTTCTGGCGGTGTACCTGGTTCCGCACTGGAACGGCGGGATCCTGGCCACCGCCAGCAGCGTGCCGGCGCCTTCGGCGTTGCTGCACACGATGTGGCTGGCGATTCCGGTGATGGTGTTCTCGTTCAACCACTCGCCGATCATCTCGGCGTTCGCCGTGGACCAGAAGCGTCGTTATGGCGAGCACGCCGAGGCGCGCAGCTCGCAGATCCTGTCCCGCGCCCACCTGCTGATGGTGGTGATGGTGCTGTTCTTCGTCTTCAGTTGCGTGCTGACCCTGTCGCCAGCGCAACTGGCTGAAGCCAAGGCGCAGAACCTGTCGATCCTGTCGTACCTGGCCAATCACTTCAGCAATCCGACCATCGCCTTCGCGGCGCCGTTGATTGCCTTCGTGGCCATTTCCAAGTCGTTCCTGGGCCACTACATCGGCGCCAGCGAAGGTCTCAAGGGCCTGATCGTCAAGAGCGGCAAGCGTCCATCCGCCAAGGCCCTGGATCGCATGACCGCCGCGTTCATGCTGGTGGTGTGCTGGATCGTCGCCACGCTCAACCCGAGCATTCTCGGCATGATTGAAACCCTGGGTGGCCCGGTGATCGCGGCGATCCTGTTCCTGATGCCGATGTACGCCATCCGCAAGGTGCCGGCGATGGCGCGCTATCGCGGTCAGGCCTCCAACGTCTTCGTGACGGCGGTGGGCCTGGTGGCGATCACGGCGTTGATCTACTCGCTGACTGCCTGAGGTTAAAGATCAAGAGATCGCAGCCTGCGGCAGCTCCTACAGGGATCGGGGGCACCCGCGGATGTACTCGGCCAGCGTAGGCGCTGCCGAAGGCTGCGATCTTTTGATTTTCAGCTACAGTAGCCGCTGCACGTGATACGTGCAGCGGTTTTTTTTCGCCTGGAGACACTGGATTGTCGAGCGCTCCAAACGCTGATCCCACCGAGCAACCCAACCGCTGGCAGGACTTGTTGGCAGGTTTGTCGATTGCCGGCCTGCTGCTGCCCGAAGCGGTCGCCTATTCCAGCATCGCCGCACTGGCGCCCCAGGCCGGGGTGATCGCCTTGTTTGCCGGGTTGCTGTGTTATGGCCTGTTCGGCACCAGCCGCTTTGCGATTGTCTCGGCCACTTCATCGTCTGCCGCCGTGCTGGCCGCCGCGACCGCCACCCTGGCCCATGGCGACCCCGGGCTGCGCTCGACCCTGGCCATTGGCCTGGTGCTGGTGACCGGAGCGTTTTTCTTGCTGGCGGGGCTGTTCAAGCTCGGCAGCGTGACCTCCTTCATCGCCAAGCCGGTGTTGCGCGGCTTTGCCTTTGGCCTGGCGCTGACCATCATCCTCAAACAGGTTGCCAGTGTGGTCGGTGTGCATTTGACCGATGCCAACCTGGTGCGCTTCCTGCCGCAATTGCTGGAGCAACTGCCGCAATGGAACTGGGTGGCGGCTGGCGTCGGCGCCGTGGCATTGGCCTTGTTATGGCTATTTGCGCGGTTTCGGCGCTTGCCGGGAGGTTTGTTGGTGGTGGTGATCGGCATTGCGGCGGGGCAGTGGCTGGACCTGCCGGCCTATGGCGTGAAGCTGATCGGCGTGATCGACCTGAGCCTGGAGGTGCCTGAGCTGCCGGTACTGCCGTTTGCCGACTGGCTGCGTCTGGGTGAATTGGCGTTCGCCATGGTGATGATTCTGTATGCGGAGTCCTACGGCTCGATCAGTGCCTATGCACTCAAGCATGGTGACCGGGTTACATCGAACCGCGACCTGCTGGCGCTGGGGGCTACCAACCTGTTGTCCGGTCTGTTCCACGGCATGCCAGCGGGAGCGGGGTATTCGGCAACGTCGGCCAATGAGGCGGCGGGTGCCACTTCGCGACTGGCCGGTATCGTGGCGGCGCTGGTGGTGCTGGTCATCGTGCTGATGGTACTGCCTTACATCGCCCTGACCCCGGAACCGATCCTCGCCGCCATCGTCATCCATGCCCTGGGGCGAGGCTTGAGCCTGCAGCCGCTGGGACGCTATTTCATCTGGCGCCGGGACCGCTTGCTGGTGATCTGCGCCGTGGGTGCGGTGTTGGTGCTGGGGGTGCTGGATGGCTTGCTGGTGTCGGTGGCGATCAGTGTGTTGCTGATGCTCAAGCAGATGTCGGCGGCGGATATCCAGATCCTGGGGCGCATCGATGGCGGTCACGACTTTGTCGACCTGCAACGTCATCCAACGGCGCAAACAGTGCCTGGCGTATTGATTGTGCGACCGGGTGAAGCGTTGTTCTTTGCCAACGTCGAGCGGATTCTGGCTGGGGCCTTGCGTCTGATCCGGCATTCGCAAACGCCGATTCATACGGTGATTCTAAGCCTTGAAGAATCGCCAGATCTGGATGGCACCAGCATCGAGGCGTTGCAGGCGTTTTTCGTGCGGGTGCATCAGGAGGGCATACGGCTGATTCTGGCGCGTCTGAAGGACGACGCACAAACGGCGTTGGCGGTGTTGCCGCAGGCGCAATCCAGCGGTGTGATTCTGAGTGGTTTGAGTGTAGATGGGGCGGTGCAGCAGGCCCTGAAGGCTGGCGCATAACCTGTGGGAGCGAGCTTGCTCGCGATGGCGGTCCGTCTGTTAAATCCATGTCGACTGACCCGCCGCTATCGCGAGCAAGCTCGCTCCCACAGGGTAGGGGCTGTGGCAGAAGGCATAAAAAAACGCCGCTCATCTCACGATGGGCGGCGTTTTTCATTGCGTTGCAACGTTAGGCTTGAACGACCGGGATGTTGGCGTTCGCAGCAGCTTCACGGAACTCGGCGATCTGGTCGAAGGACAGGTAGCGGTAGACATCGGCCGCCATGCTGTCGATCTTGCCAGCGTATTCCATGTACTCCTCGACGGTCGGCAGGCGACCCAGGATGGAAGCCACGGACGCAAGCTCAGCCGAAGCCAGGTAGACGTTCGCGCCGTCACCCAGACGGTTCGGGAAGTTACGGGTCGAAGTCGACACGACAGTCGAGTTCGGCTCTACACGTGCCTGGTTACCCATGCACAGCGAGCAGCCTGGCATTTCCATGCGCGCGCCGGCCTTGCCGTAGATGCCGTAGTAGCCTTCTTCGGTCAGCTGGTGTGCGTCCATCTTGGTCGGCGGCGACAGCCACAGACGGGTTGGCAGCTGACCCTTGACCTGTTCCAGCAGTTTACCGGCAGCGCGGAAGTGACCGATGTTGGTCATGCACGAACCGATGAACACTTCGTCGATCTTCTCGCCGGCAACGCTGGAGAGCAGGCGGGCGTCGTCCGGGTCGTTCGGCGCGCAGAGCACAGGCTCCTTGATGTCGGCCAGGTCGATCTCGATGATTTCAGCGTATTCGGCGTCCTTGTCCGCTTGCAGCAGCTCAGGGTTGGCCAGCCAGGCTTCCATCGCTTGAGCGCGACGTTCCAGAGTACGTGCATCGCCGTAGCCTTCGCCGATCATCCAGCGCAGCAGGGTGATGTTGGACTGCAGGTATTCGGCAATCGACTCTTTGGACAGCTGGATGGTGCAACCGGCGGCCGAACGTTCAGCCGAGGCGTCAGACAGTTCGAACGCTTGCTCGACGGTCAGTTTAGGCAGACCTTCGATCTCCAGGATGCGACCGGAGAAGGCGTTCTTCTTGCCTTTCTTCTCTACGGTCAGCAGGCCAGCCTGGATCGCGTAGTAAGGAATGGCGTGAACCAGGTCACGCAGGGTGACGCCTGGCTGCAGTTCACCTTTGAAGCGAACCAGGATCGACTCAGGCATGTCCAGCGGCATGACGCCGGTGGCTGCGGCGAACGCGACCAGACCGGAACCGGCCGGGAACGAAATGCCGATCGGGAAACGGGTGTGGGAGTCACCACCGGTACCGACGGTGTCTGGCAGCAGCATGCGGTTCAGCCACGAGTGGATGATGCCGTCGCCCGGACGCAGGGAAACGCCGCCGCGGGTCATGATGAAGTCAGGCAGGGTGTGGTGGGTGGTCACGTCGATCGGCTTTGGATAGGCCGCGGTGTGGCAGAAGGACTGCATCACCAGGTCGGTCGAGAAGCCCAGGCACGCCAGGTCTTTCAGTTCGTCACGGGTCATGGGACCTGTGGTGTCCTGGGAACCCACGGTGGTCATCTTCGGTTCGCAGTAGGTGCCCGGACGAACGCCGGTCACGCCGCAAGCCTTGCCGACCATTTTCTGCGCCAGGGTGAAACCCTTGGTGCTTTGAGCCGGTGCTTCAGGCTTCTTGAACAGGGTCGAAGGTGGCAGACCCAGCTCGGTGCGAGCCTTCTCGGTCAGGCCGCGGCCGATGATCAGCGGAATACGGCCGCCGGCACGCACTTCGTCCAACAGGACCGGGGTCTTCATTTCGAAGGTGGTCAGGACTTCGTCGGTGCCGTGCTTGCAGACTTTGCCAGCATGCGGGTACAGGTCGATCACGTCGCCCATGTGCATGTTGGATACGTCGAATTCGATTGGCAGTGCGCCGGCATCTTCCATGGTGTTGTAGAAGATCGGAGCGATCTTGCTGCCGAAGCAGAAACCGCCGGCACGCTTGTTCGGCACGTAAGGAACGTCGTCGCCGAAGAACCACAGTACGGAGTTGGTCGCCGATTTACGCGAAGAACCGGTACCGACCACGTCGCCGACGTAGGCGATAGGGAAACCTTGACCGCGCATTTCTTCGATCTGCTTCATCGGACCGGTGACGCCTTGTGCGTCAGGCACGATGCCGTCGCGAGCCATTTTCAGCATGGCCAGGGCGTGCAGCGGGATGTCTGGACGGGACCAGGCATCAGGTGCAGGGGACAGGTCGTCGGTGTTGGTCTCGCCAGTCACCTTGAACACGCGCAGGCTGATCTTGTCGGCCAGGGTCGGGCGCTTCACGAACCACTCGCCGTCAGCCCAGGATTGCAGCACGCCTTGGGCGTGAACGTTACCGTTCCTGGCTTTTTCAGCGACGTCGTGGAAGGCGTCGAACATCAGCAGGGTGTGCTTGAGTTCTTTGGCAGCTACTGGCGCCAGTTCGGCGTCGTCCAGCAGGTTTACCAGAGTCACGATGTTGTAGCCGCCCTGCATGGTGCCGAGCAGTTCAACAGCGCGCTTCTTGTCGATCAGGGGGGATTTGGCTTCGCCTTTGGCGATGGCGGACAGGAAGCCGGCCTTGACATAGGCAGCTTCGTCCACGCCTGGTGGAACGCGATTGGTGATCAGGTCAACGAGGAATGCTTCTTCGCCAGCCGGGGGATTTTTCAGCAGCTCGACCAGGCCTGCAGTTTGTTCGGCGTTTAGCGGCTGGGGAACGATACCCAGTGCTGCGCGCTCTTCGATATGTTTGCGGTAGGCTTCAAGCACAGTTATTACCCTCATCAGTGGTCCCAAATGGGTGTCCGGGACGCTCATCCCGAAATTGTCGCACTCATGCGCTGCATGGCGTTGTGAGCCACTTAGCCAGAATTACCGACAATTCCTTACAGAAGCTGCTTTCAAAGTTTTACGCCTGCAGAACGGGAGCTGATGAGGGTTGGCGTTGGGCTTTTCCCCGCTGGAAAAACCCCTCGCCAACACCGCTCTGAAGGAACGACTGTGCTCGTGACGCTTTGAAAACAGCTTCTAACGGACATTGGCGCCTAAAAAGGCAGGCTGATTCTACGGCAAAAAAAAATTAAAGGTAAGTCAGGTTTTATTGGACTTTGGTGGAGGCAGCCGGCAAACCCCTATTCACCCAAGGCCCTGAACGTTGAGGGGTGATCAATGGCCGACAAAGGGCTAACATGCCGGCCTGTTCTGCTTTTTCGCGTTTTGCCTATCTATGCCCAATCAGACCATCAAGACACCCTGCGTCGGCCTCTGCTCCACTGTTTACGGTGACCTGGTGTGCCGTGGCTGCAAGCGTTTCCACCACGAAGTGATCCACTGGAACGGTTACAACGAGGAGGAAAAGCGCGCGGTATGGCTGCGCCTTGAGCAGTTGCTGTCCCAGGTGATGGCCGCCAAGGTGGAAATTTTCGATCCGGCACTGCTCCGAATGCAGCTGGAGCAGCGCAAGATCCGCTTCGTGCCCCATCAGTCGGAATATTGCTGGGCCTACCAGTTGATCGCCCGGGGCGCGCGGGTGATCAACAACCTGGAAGCCTACGGGATGGTATTGCTGCCGGAATTTCGCGAGTGGAACCTGCCGGAATTGCGCGATGCCATCGATCGGGAATTTTTCCTGCTCTCCGAGGCCCATTACCAGCGCTACATTGCGCCGGGGTTCCTCAAGGATGTTTTTGGCGGCTGACCTCGCCACAAAAACATGTTCGGCTTCAATGCTTGTCGGCAATCTCTTCCAGATGATCCTCGATCTCCTGTGGCTTGAGCACCAGCACATCGCTCTCGACCGCATCGAGCACCACTTCCGCCGTATTACCGATCAACACCCCTGACAACCCGCTACGCGCCACGGTACCGATCACCGTCACTGCCGCCTGCAGCTTGTGCGCCATGAACGGAATCAGCACATCCGGCGGGCCTTCCTCGATGTGCAGGTGTTCATCGTCAATGTCGAATTCAGCCTGGAACGACTTGCATTGCTCGCGGTAGCGCGCCTGGATGGTTTCGCTGAGTTGAAACGTCGGGTCGGCCGACGACAGCATCGGCGACGGGTGGGCGCTGACCACGTGCAAGTGGGCCTTGGCCAGGGTTGCGATGTCAAAGCCATGATCGATGATGGTGTCGTGCAGGTGGCGGTGTTCGAGGTCGGTGTTGCCGACGTCGACGGCTGCCAGGATCACTTTGTCTTTCCATGAGCCAGCGGTTTTTACCAGCAGTACCGGGGAAGGGCATTGGCGCAGCAATTTCCAGTCCTCGGGTGTCAGCAGGGCCTTTTTCAGTGCGCTGTCGGGAAAGTGTTGCTTGATCACCAGGCCGCAACCTTCCGCCTGCTGCACATCGATGATGGTTTCGTGCAGGCTCTTGTTCCAGGCCTGCTCGGTGGTGACGTTGTAACCGTCCTCCACTAACGCGGCCTTGAGCACGCCAAGCATGCCGCTGTGATCATGCTTGGGGTCGCACACCAGCAGATGCAACTGCGCCTGGGTCACACCGGCGATCAGCTTCGCCCGTTTGAGCGCCAGGCTTTCGGAGTGTTCGGGGGCGATGACCACCAGAATGCTGCGTACGGCTTGCATGAGCGCGATCTCCTGAAAATAAAAAAAGCACGGCGTTGCACAACTATAGTTGCTGTCTGCGATTCGGGGACTTGATGCATATCAACGGTTGGCAGACTGGTGGTCTGCGGGCAGGCCGGTATAATCGGCGCCCTTCGTTTGAACCTATTTGTCCGTGAGCCCCATGATCCTTCCCGAAATTCACGAGTTCCTTGGCTGCCGCACCCCCGACGGCTGGATCCAGGCCGCGCTGGCCGATCAGGAAACCCTGCTGATCGACCACAAGAACTGCGAATTCAAGGCCGCCAGCACCGCGTTGAGCCTGATCGCCAAGTATCACTCCCATGTCGACCTGATCAACATGATGTCGCGCCTGGCCCGGGAAGAGCTGGTGCACCACGAACAGGTCATGCGCCTGATGAAACGCCGCAAGATCGAACTGCGCCAGCTGTCCGCCGGGCGCTATGCGTCGGGGCTGCGCAAGGTGGTACGCAGTCACGAGCCGGTGAAACTGGTGGACACATTGGTGGTGGGGGCGTTCATCGAGGCCCGCAGTTGCGAACGTTTCGAAGCGCTGGTGCCGCATCTGGACGAAGAGCTGGGCAAGTTCTATTTCGGCCTGCTCAAGAGCGAGGCCCGGCATTTCCAGGGTTACCTGAAACTGGCCTGTCAGTACGGCGACGCCAAGGACATCGCCCAGGTGATCGACAAGGTCCGCGCCACCGAGCAGGAACTGATCGAATCGCCGGACGTGGAGTTCCGCTTTCATAGTGGTATCCCGACGGCCGCGTGATCCTCGCAAGCGCTGCCGCCGCTGGCAACTGGTCGGCTTTGTCACGTTTCAGGCGGATGAAACAGCACCGAAAACCGGCCCAAGTGGCCGGTTTTTGCTGTCTGGCTCGAAGACCTGCCTCGTCGACTCGCTTTAGCGTCGGAAATGTCGAGTGAAAAACCGTACGCTTCCTACATCCCGGCCCACGCGCTGTTGCAACAATCCGGAGCCTCAAAGGACAGTCTCTGGAAGTCGAAAATGGTGATCTGCAAACTGAAAACGCAACGGGCCATGTGGCGCAGCGTTTGTGTGGCCAGCTTATTGGCAATCGGCGGATGTGCGACGAAGCCGCATCCTGAATCGGGCATCGAGTGGTTGCCGGCGTGTGAGGACATTCCAGGTGATGTGCTGGATCCCGAAGTATTCGCCAGGACTGAGTGTGGCATCGTCACCGTGCCACTGGACCACTTGAATCCGAGGGTTGGCACCCTCAGCCTGGATATCACTCGCGTTGCAGCCAGGCAGCCACACCTGCGAGAGGGCGCTATATTTACCAATCCCGGGGGGCCGGGTTCGAGCGGTAACAGCACGTTCACGGTATTACTGGCTTCAATATGGAAGGGTTACAGTGATGGGCTTGAAGGTGATCCTTATCGGCATCTGACCGATGCTTATGACGTGATCGGCATCACGCCACGAGGAGGAGGCAGTACGGCCGACTCACAACTGGTATGCCAATCCGATGAATTGATTGTCGCGCAAAACGACATTACTGAAGACCGTAGCCCTGCCAATCTCATGGCTATCGAGCATAACGCTGGCGTACTGGCCCGGGGTTGTGCCAACCAACGGTTGGCGCCTTTCATCAATACCGATCAAACGGCGCGAGACATGGAGCTCGTCCGCGTTCTACTCAACGAAAACAAACTCAACTATTTTGGCAACTCTTACGGCACATGGTTGGGCGCCTGGTACGCGGGCCTTTATCCGAAGCACGTCGGCCGCATGGTTCTGGACTCGAACGTGGACTGGACATCAACATTCCAGAACGCCAGTTTGAGTGTGGCGCCGGAGAAGGAGCGAATCTTTGCCGACTTCGTTGCACAGTTGGCCGCCAGCAACCCGCAGGCTTACCAGATGGGTAATGATCCGATGGCCATACGTGAGATTTTTCTGCGGCTGTTGCCCCCTGTTCGAGTGGCCCTGCGCTCTGACAACGATTTTTACAGCTCTGCCCATCACTTGATGGCGGCACGGGCGCTCAGCGACTGGCTACATGACTCGCCCGACCTGGATGACACTGTGCTGCTGGCGAGAGCGCAAACCCATCGGTTCAGCCCTGACACAGAGGTCGATCAAGGCGCGAGGCAAGCGTTTGCGAGCCTGTTGGCCGTCGTCCGTCAGCCTGCCCCATGGAATGGCCTGGTGCCCGGTCCATTGAAAATGACCCCGGACGACTCTGTGCGCAGCACCGTCTTGTGCAACGACACGGCATCCTCGGGCGACACATTCTGGACTGAAAAGGAAAACCGGTACGCCAGCCAGTATCCGGTCGGCGGTAGCTTCTTTCCTGCGAGGCACTGCGCTGGCTGGAGCGGGAAACAATATGCCGGCGTGCCCCTGGCAAAGCTGGCGCAGGTCCACAGCATCGTGATGGTGCAGGCGCAGTACGACGATCAAACACCGAGAGCGGGTGCCCTCAATGCTTTCGCCAGCTTGCCCAACACCCATATGACACTGGTCAGGGATGCCTACCTGCACGGCGTTTCTTTCGCAGCCAACAATGCATGCGTGAATCGCAATGTCGGCGAGTACCTGGCATATGGGCGCAAACCAGAACGTTTCTCGACCTGTTTCGCGTCAGATTAGGGCCGCAATTCACCCACTCAGCGGACCACTCCGAGGCGTTCATGCCACTGGGCGATGGATTCCTCGGGGTAGACGTCGAACTGTTTGTCGCCAGGTTGCACCTGGACCTCAACCCAAGGTGCCTTTGAACCCAGCATCAGATGCGTGTGCTCCGGCGGCACCGGCAGCGGGGTGTCGATGGCCGAGGCGAACGGATGGATCAATTGCGGCCACTCCGGGCTGAACAGCCACAAGCCAGAGCCGCAGACTGAGCAGAAATGCCGCTCGGCGGTGCTGCTGTGGGCGCGTTTGTCGCCTTCTTCCTTGAGCCGAGCATGGTAGATCGCTATGTGCTTGCGCCCGCGAACCTTGAGGCTGGCGGCATCGCCCCCGAGGTTGATCGCATAACCGCCACCGCCCTGGGACTTGCGGCAGATCGAGCAGTAGCAGCGCTGGTAGGGGTAGGGGTGGGCGCTGGTCAAACTGAACGACACCGCGCCGCAATGGCAGGAACCTTCGAGTTGCATGCTGGTCTCCTTGGGCTGAAGTGATCCCGTTCAGCCTGGAACATTTGCGTCAACAGTGCCGACGCCTTCGCGAGCAGGCTCGCTCCCACACTGGATCTTTGGCGATCAAAAATCCCTTGTGGGAGCGAGCCTGCTCGCGAAGAACGATAACGCGGTCTAACGGGCAGGCACCCGCCACAAATACCAGGAGGCCACCGTCCGGTAGGGGCTCCACGCCGAGCCGATCTCGATCATCTGCTTGCGCGTCGGCTGCACCTCCAGGCCCTTGAGCCGGCGATAACCCTCACGCACGCCAAAGTCATCGGCCGGCAGGATATCCGGCCGCTCCAGGCTGTAGATCAGCAGCATCTCCACGGTCCAGCGGCCCACGCCGCGCAGAGTGATCAGGCGTTCGATCAGCGCTTCATCGTCCATGGCCAGCGCCGTGGCGTAATCCGGTACCACGCCGTCCAGCGACGCCTGGGCGATGCCCCGAATGGTCGCGATCTTGCTCGCGGAAAAGCCGCAACTGCGCAGTTGCTCGAAATCGGTCGCGGCGATCTGTTCAGGCCTGGGAAACGAATCCGCACCGAACAACGCCAGCAGTCGGCCGACAATCGCATCACCGGCCTTGGCATGCAGTTGCTGATAGGCAATCGCCCGCACCAGCGACTCATACGGATCACGCGCCGCATGCGGTTGGTGCAGGCACGGACCGATGGCGTCGATGTGGCGGCGCCAGTCGTCATCGATGGCCGCCAGGAACGCACTGGCCGCCTGATAGCCGTCGGCCATGGGCTCAGGCTTTCCCGGACGGTTTCAACAGGGCGTTCACTTCGCCATAGGTCAAAGCCTTCAGGTCGTGGCTATCGAACTTGCCGGTTTGCATAAAGCTTTTGGCGATGCCGGCCATGGCTCCGTAGAGGAATTCGGCGATGCCTGAGCCGGCGGTCAGACGGCGTACGCCCAGTGCCTCGAGCACTTCGGGGGACGGCAGGCCCGGGAACCCCAACACATTCAGTGGCAGCGAGGTGCCTTGGCACAGGGCCTTGATCTCGTACTCGGAGGTAACGCCGGCGGCAAACAGGCCATTGGCCCCGGCCGCCTGATACAGCGTAGCGCGCCTGAGGGTTTCGGCGACGCGATCTTCGGCAGGCACCAGGCCTCGAAGGTAAACATCGGTGCGCGCATTGATAAACAGGTTCACGTTACGGCGATCGGCCACCTGGCGGGCGATTTCAATCTTGCGTACCAGCAACTCCGGCGGCGAGGAACCGTCCTCGATGTTGATCCCGACCGCACCGGCGGCGATCATTGCGTCAACCACCTGCGCCACCCGTTCCAGGTCATCGGAATAGCCGGCTTCGATGTCCACGGTCAGTGGCACCGAAATGACCCGGGCAATCGACTCGACGGTCGAAACCAGGCGCTCAAGGGGCAGGGTGTTGCCGTCCGGATAGCCATGCGCCCAGGCCACCGCCGCGCTGCTGGTGGCCACGGCCTTGTTGCCCAGTTGCTCCACCAGCCGTGCTCCGGCGGCATCGGCGACGTTGGTGAGGATCAGCAAACCCTCGTGATGCAGTTGGTGCAGTTGATTGTCGAGCTTGTCCATCGAGCTTCCTTCCTTATGAAAAAGACGTGGGGGATCAGAACGCCAGTTGCTCCGTGAGCTGCACCGCCGCGTTCTCCAGCCTGAGCAAAAACGCCTTGCGCGGCTGGCCTCCAGCGTAGCCGGTCAACGAGCCGTCGGCGCCGATCACACGGTGGCACGGCACGACAATCGATAAGCGGTTATGCCCGTTGGCCAGGCCCACTGCGCGGCTGGCCCCGGGCTTGCCGAGGCTCGCCGCAATGGCGCCGTAGGTGGTGGTCCGGCCGTAAGGGATCTTCGCCAGCTCGGCCCAGACCCGGCGGGAGAATTCGCTGCCGGGCATGTGCAGAGCAACGCTGAACTCAGTGAGTGTGCCGGCGAAATATGCGGACAATTGCGCTTCGATCTGCTGCAAATGCATGTTGTGTCCCGGCGCCACGGCATAGCCGAAACGGTTTTGCAGCGCTTCGACCGAAGGGTTCAGCGATGCCTGATCGAGGAACTCCAACAGCACCAGTCCGCGCCGTTCGGCCATGGCGATCATCGGCCCCAGCGGTGTGGTCAGGCGCGTGAACAGCAGCGGCTCGCTGTTGGCAGCGCGGCCCGGGGTGATGTGAAAGGACTTCTGGAAGGCATCGCGAAAACCGCTCAGGGACTCGTAGCCGGAATCGAAAGCCACGTCGTCGATGGAGTCGCCCTGTTTGATCCCGCCCAACGCCATGCCCAGGCGCCGGGCGCGCAGCCAGGCGTGGAAGGTCATGCCGAAATGCTGCTTGAACCAGCGGCGCAGTTTCAGCGGTTCGATGCCTTCGGCCCGCAGATGGGCGTCGGTCCAGCGCTGCTCCGGGTCGGTGTCTACCGATTTGAACAGTTTCTGCACCCAGTCCGGCGCGCTGGCGGCGGTGTCCAGCGGCTTGCAGCGCAGGCAGGCGCGGTAACCCGCCGTCAGGCACTGTTCGGCGCTGGCAAAGAACTCGACGTTCGCAGGTTTCGGGCTGCGGGCGGTGCAACCGGGGCGGCAGAAGATGCCTGTGGTCTTGACCGCCGTGAAGAACACGCCCTCGTAGGAGGTGTCACGCTCGAGCATGGCGCGAACCATCTCGGCACGGGGTGGAAGCAGCGTTTTTTGTAGGTTCATGGGCGCAGCATAGATCGCGTCACGGGTGGCCTCCACCGGAAAATCGACAGCGAATTTCAGACCGCAAAGCAATCGACCACAAAAAAAACAATCCCTCAGGCACGACGAGCCATCGGCAGCACCGAAGCCGCTGCTGCACAAGAACAGGTCACGCTATGGGATTGATGGTCTACACTCGTGCCGCTTGATAACTCAAGCTCCTTACTTTCATACCCGCCTTGTGCGGGTTTTTTTTGGGGAAAATTCCATGCCCCCCAGGTTTCGCATCGTCGCCAATGGCGCCGACCAAGGACTGAATGTTCTGGCGGCCTGTGGAGCCTGCGCCAAAGCAGTCTCGGCACCGAAGTGAAAAGAGCGACCGGGCTGATGCATCATCATCCAGCCCGGTCGCGGTCCCTGCAGATGCTCCCTGCAAGTCCCGCCAAGGCACTTTTTACTTACATCAAACTATTAGGTCATGCAATCTGTTTATCCATACAGTAAAAATCTTGCTGTTTATGTCTACACCCATCATCCCTTGGATGGGCGGCAGACCAGGACGCTCTGCGATGAAACCACCTATTTGAATGCCTTGAGCAAGCGTGGTTCATCGCTCCTCAAGTACCTCGATTTTGGTTGACTGACGTCCTCAGCACGTGAAGCTGCCAGTCATTTGTGTTTATAAAATCAGGTAGTGATTCACTTTTCCCCTGGATCAAAGCCAATACAGGATAGCAATGGACCACAACCAGCCGATGCTGAGGGTGATCGTAAGGTAGATCGCCATAAGCATCAGAGGTTGATTCCACATGACACACCTCCCATAACCGCTGTGTTTACATGGGTGCCGGGTAAATTGGGAGCTCGTATGAGCAATAGAGCAATAATCACGCCATTTGAGTGAAAGACGCTGGCCGCAAGCCCTGGGCCTTTGGCGCTGCGTTCCACGCTACTTCCTCCAGACGAAAGCTGACCCTGAATCTCCCCCCAAAATGGGCTTTCCCAGATGTGGGGGAGCATTCGTCCCGATGTCACAACATCCGCGCCGCTCCTGGATCGGCGGGCACTTCATCGAGCCAAACGAGCAGAACACACAGCAGTCACCGGGATTTGGGCGTAGCAGAGTCCTGCAATTGCCACATTCATAGAAAAACTGACAGGCATCTGTGGGCATGGCTTCCTGTTTGGCGAAATTGCAATGCGGGCAGGTCAACACGGATTCGAGGATGATGGCTCTCATGGCGGCCTCATTTGTGCGCGGTGGAGGGATCGCCAGCATTCGTCCCCTTGCCGATTTGTTGAACCGTCGTCATCTCCATTGAATCGGTCTAATCTAAAGTCACTTTACACTCCGTACCTGGGTACAGAATCAAGGGGCGTGTGATAGCGATGGGTATGAGTATCGGCAAATTGGCGGAAGCTGCCGGAGTGAACATCGAGACTATTCGCTATTACCAGCGACGCGGCTTGCTGGATGAGCCGCCAAAGCCGCTCGCGGGTTATCGGTACTATCTACCGGAGCAGGTCAAACGGTTGCGCTTTATCAAGCGGGCACAGGCGCTGGGATTCACACTGGATGAGGTGGGTGCACTGCTGACACTGGATGCGGCCTGCGCTTGTAGCGAGACTCGGGCGCTGGCCGTGCGAAAGCTGGCCATGATCGAGAAAAAGATGGCCAACCTTGCAGCCATGCAGCAGGTGCTGGGCGAACTGGTGCGCCAATGCGATGCAGGCGGTGGAGCCGCCTGCCCTATCATCGATGCGCTGAACAGGGAGTGATGCCTGGTAGCAGGGCATCATGCACAGGCGTCAGGCCAGCAATCCATGCCGTTGTTGTCACGGTTCAGCGGTGGTCAGTCCCGCACAGTCATCGGCGTAAACCACCGTACCCCGGGCTATTTGGCGAATTTTTTCGCCCCGACGACGCAAAGGATCACGGCAACGGTGACACCCAGCATGCCGAGGCTGACATGCTCATGCAGCAGGGTGGCGGCCAGGGAAAGCCCGAAAAACGGCTGAAGCAGCTGCAATTGCCCAACGGCGGCGATGCCCCCCTGGGCCAGGCCGCGATACCAGAACACGAAACCGATCAGCATGCTGAACAGCGAGACGTAAGCCAGGCTGAACCAGGCCGGCGTGCTGATGCCGGTGAACGAAGCCGGCATGCGCATCCAGCTCAGTGCCGCCACGACCGGCAGCGACAGCACCAGCGCCCAGGAAATCACCTGCCAGCCACCCAGCGTGCGCGACAGCTTCGCGCCTTCGGCATAACCCAGGCCGCAGGCGAGGATGGCCAGCAGCATCAGAATGTCGCCTTGCGGGGAAGCGGTCAGCCCTTGCGACAGGGCAAACCCGACCACCAGCAAACTGCCCAGCACCGAGAAAATCCAGAACGCCGCCCGTGGCCGCTCGCCGCCGCGCAGGACGCCGAACACCGCCGTCGCCAGGGGCAGCAGGCCGACGAAGACGATGGAGTGTGCGGACGTCACGTATTGCAGTGCCAGCGCTGTCAGCAGTGGGAAACCGATGACCACGCCCATGGCAACGATGAACAGCGGTATGAGTTGCTGGCGCGCCGGCCGTTTTTCCTTGAATAACCCCAGCAGGCACAGCGCCAGGACCGCGGCGATGGTCGCGCGCGCGACCGTCAGGAACAGCGGATCGAACTCCAGCACCGCCACCCGTGTCGCCGGCAGCGAGCCGCTGAAAATCACCACGCCGATCAGGCCGTTGATCCAGCCGCCGGTGCTGTTTTCCAGCGTCTGGTGTTGCAGGTTCGAGGTCCGTTCCATTTGGCTCACGCTCATTGTCTGATTGCACGAAACTCATCGTATGAGCGACTATCGATACAATCAAAAAATTGTCATGGATACATCTCGGCATGCCTCGATCCCGCTACAAAACCCTGGTGGATGCCTTTGCCGCCGACATCCGTTCCGGGCGTCTGCCGCCCGGCACGCGCCTGCCGACTCACCGGCAACTGGCCACCGAGCACGGTTTGGCGCTGGTCACCGCCAGCCGGGTGTATGCCGAGCTGGAGGGCATGGGCCTGGTCAGCGGTGAAACCGGACGCGGGACCTTTGTCAGGGAAACCTCGTTGCCGCCGGGGCAGGGCATCTCGCAGCACGTGGTGGCGGCGGGGATGATCGACCTGAATTTCAACTACCCGTCCTTGCCCGGTCAGGCCGACCTGTTGCGCAATGCCTTGCGTCAGTTGGCGTTGTCCGGTGACCTGGAATCCCTCTTGCGCTATCAGCCCCACGCGGGGCGCCTGCATGAGCGGGTTTCGGTTGCGCGTCATCTGCTTGGCCGCGGGCTGAGCGTGCCGGCCGAGCAGGTGTTGATCGTCAGCGGCGCCCAGCATGGCCTGGCGGTGGCGATGATGACGCTGCTCAAGCCCGGCGATGTGATCGCCGCCGATGCGCTGACCTATCCCGGTTTCAAGACGCTGGCCGAAACACTGCATCTGGAAATCTTGCCGATTCCGGTCACCGATACCGGGCCTGATCTTCCCGGCCTGGAAAAACTCTGCCGCAGCCGATCGGTGCGAGCCGTCTACTCGATGCCGACCATGCATAACCCTTTGGGCTGGGTGATGGACCTCGATCAGCGCGAGCAGTTGGTGGCGATCGCGCGCCGGCATGACCTGACGATCATCGAGGATGCCGCCTACGCGTTTCTGGCCGAAAACGTACCGCCACCGCTGGCCGAGCTGGCGCCTGAGCGGACGGTGTACGTGTCGGGACTGTCGAAAAACGTCGCCACCGGGCTGCGCGTCGGGTTCATTGCCGCACCCGCGCAATGGATCGCCGCCTTCGAGCGCACCGTCATGGCGACCACCTGGAACACTCCCGGCGTGATGACCGCCATCGCCACGGCCTGGCTCGACGATGGCACTGTCAGCCAACTGGAATCACAAAAACGGGCGGATGCCCAGGCCAGGCAAGCCCTGGCCCGCGAGGTGTTGGCGGGGCTCAGGACCATCGGTCACCCGAATTCCTACTTCATCTGGCTGCCGTTGGCTGATGACGCCCGGGCCGACCAGATCGCCATGGCGCTGATGCGCGAGCAGGTGTCGGTGTCGCCGGCCGAACCCTTTGCGATATCAGCTCATGTGCCCCACGCGATACGCCTGGCATTGGGCTCCGTGGACATGGACTCGCTGCGTATTGCATTGACCAAAGTGAAAAGCGTCGTGGGTTACTTCTCATAGAGATACAGGGTCATAACGATACAGGGCAGTTTTCTTCAATACGCGAGCCGCTCGGCTCTTTACCTTGAGGACCTTGTTCAACTCGATGGAAGAAGGTGTGCAATGAGTCTGATGATGTCCATGGCGGCGTTTGCGCTGGTCGCCTCGATCACGCCGGGGCCGGTCAATATTGTGGCGTTGAGCTCCGGCGCGCGCTTTGGCTTTCGGGCCAGCCAGCGCCATGTGGCCGGGGCCACGCTGGGGTTTGTCTTGCTGTTGGTGCTGATGGGGTTGGGCCTGCATGAGTTGTTGCAACGCTGGCCGGCGCTGACGCAGGGGGTGCAATGGGCGGGCGTGGCCTTTCTGCTGTACATGGCCTTCAGGCTGGCGGCTGACAACGGGCAGGTGCAAGCCAGGGAGGCGGCGCAGGCCCCGTCGATGCTGTATGGCGCCATCATGCAATGGCTCAACCCGAAGGCCTGGCTGGCCTGCGTGGCCGGCATGGGCGCGTTTGTCGCCGATGGCGAGGCGCGGCTGGTGTGGCAGTTCGCGGCGATTTATCTGGTGATCTGCTATGTGTCGGTCGGTTGCTGGGCGTATGCCGGGACGTTTTTGCGTGGGTTTCTGAATAATGCGGCGGGGATGCGTCTGTTCAATCGGCTGATGGCGTTGTTGCTGGTGGTGAGTGCGGTGTATCTGTTGCTGCCGTAACGGCGGTCACTACAAATTCTGTGGCGAAGTTACAGCTTTTGTGGCGAGGGAGCTTGCTCCCGCTGGGCTGCGAAGCGGCCCCCGCTTTCCTTCAGATAAATCTTGCATGCAGGTTTTGCGACGGCTTCGCCGCCGAGCGGGAGCAAGCTCCCTCGCCACAGATTCAACCAAGCCACAGATTCAACCAAGCCACAGACTCAACCAAGCCACAGGTCCGGCCAAAGCCGCGGAGCCAACCAAAGCCTCGGATTCAGCCCCGATACTGCCCCGGTGTCGCCGCCAGATGCTGTTTAAACGCCCGTTGAAAGTGCGCCTGATCGGCGAACCCCGCTTCCAGTGCCACGTCCGCGATCAGCTTGCCGCTGCGCAATTGATCCTGGGCGAACTGGATGCGCCGGTTTACCAGGAACGCGTGGGGCGTCATGCCGTAGTGCTGTTTGAAGGCGCGGATCAGGTAGGACGGTGACAGTTGCGCCGCCTCGCAGATGTCTTCGAGCTTGAGGGTTTGTGTGCAGTGGTCGCGGAGGTAATCGGCAGCACGCTCCAGCTTGAAATTGGGTTCTCGCAGCGGCGGGTCGGCCGGGTTGAGTCGTAGCTGCACATCGGTAAAGAACTCCACGGCCACGCTGTGTTTGCGCAGCACGTCTTGCTGTGGATCGACCAGCACCTCATACAAGCTCGCGAGGCCTTGAAACAGAGCGGCTTCCCGCGTGTGGGTCACTGAGAACCGACGAAACGCTGCGTCATCGCCGAACCCGAGCTGATGCTGCAAATCGGTCAGCCAGGGCGTGTCGACGTACAGCATCAGGTATGACCAGGGTTGGTCTTCGATCGGGTTGCAGGCGTGGACGTCGCCGGGGTTCATCAGCACGACCGTGCCGACGCTGATCTCGAAGGCCGACTGCTCATGGAGATAGGTGCTGCGCCCGGCGGTGATCGCCCCGATGGAAAAGTGCTCATGGGCGTGCCGGGTGTAGCAGACTTCGCGCCCGTCGGCGATGGAGCGGGCTTCGATGAAGGGCAGGGCGTCATCGCGCCAGAAGCGCGGGGCCTGGTCGGCGTTCTTGGCAACGGCGTGCTTCATGCTCATTCCTCGGCAGGTCAGCGCCCGAGTGTATTAGCTCTCGCCGTCAAAGGCGCGCTGCAATGCCGCAATATCGAGTTTTTTCATCTGCATCATCGCCTGCATGGCCCGTTGGGATTTTTTCGTGTCGGGGTCTTTGATCATGTCCATCATCGCCACGGGCACGATCTGCCACGACAACCCGAACTTGTCCTTGAGCCAACCGCATTGCTGGGCCTCGGGCGCGCCACCGGCCGACAGGTTGCCCCAGTAATGGTCGACTTCTTCCTGGGTCAGGCAATTGACCTGAAACGACACCGCCTCACTGAACTTGAATAACGGCCCGCCGTTGAGACCGGTGAAACTCTGCCCGTCGAGTTCGAAGCTGACGGTCATGACCGAACCTTCCGGCCGGCCATGGAGCTCGAAACCGGCGTGGCCGTAGTAGGTGACGGCAGTGATTTTCGAATGGTCGAAGATCGAACAATAGAATTTCGCGGCCTCTTCGGCCTGATCGTCGAACCACAGGCAGGGTGTGAGTTTTTGTACGCGTTGCATGGTGCCAACTCCTCTGCAGGTTGCGCATGTCCCGGACTTTCAGCGTAGTCAGCCTCTGGTCGCTCGGCCGTACCGTAGATCGAGAAAATTGCCGCAGGGTCGCGAAGGTGTAGTCGAAATGACTTTGTGCTGAGTCAAACAGACTATTTGCGTGTCGAGTCTTTATGACTCGTATGAGCGCAAATGCCTGGATCTGAAGGGGTAAAGAGCTGGCACGGGACTTGAACAGATAAACGCACAACTGAACGCCTACAGGAGTACGCAAAATGTTCAACTTCTTCAGCAACCCTCAGAACGTTCTTCATCTGTCGAGCCGAGTCCCGGCCCGAGTGGTGGCTTGATGCGCCGGTTTGCCGTTGCACCGGTTTTCAGTCTGGGCTTTCGACCGTTCTTTCTGGTCGGGGCCGGTTTCGCCGGCATCGCCGTGGCGATCTGGGCCTTGTGGTTGTACGGCCGCTTGCCCGGTGCGCAACCGTTGGGCGGCATGCTCGCCTGGCATCGACATGAGATGCCTTTCGGGTTTGCCTCGGCCATCATTGCCGGGTTCCTCCTGACCGCGGTGCCCAACTGGACCGGCCGGCCGGGGCTCAAGGGCTGGCCGCTGATCGGCCTGGTGCTGGTGTGGCTGCTGGCGCGGCTGGCCTGGTGGTTGCCGATGCCGGCGGCCTTGCTGCTGGCCTTGCAAGTTCCGTTTCTGCCGCTGTTGGGGTGGGTGTTGGGGCGCGATCTGCTGGCCGCGGGCAAGCGCGAGAATTATCCGATTCTGTTGATGGTGTCGTTGCTGGCCGGATGTCAGGCGTTGACGTTGTCGGGGTTCGCCGTTGATGACGCCAATCTGCAACGCCGTGGCGTGCTGGCCGCCTTGTGGCTGGTGGGCGCGCTGATGAGCGTGATTGGCGGGCGGGTGATCCCGTTCTTCATTCAGCGCGGCTTGAGCCGTTCGGCAACGCCGGCGGCTCATCCGTTGCCGGGCAAGGTGTTGCTGGTCAGCGCCATGTTGGCGGCGGTGTCCTTTGCCGCGGGATTGAACGACGTCCCCCGTGTGTGGCTGGCGCTGTTGTTTGCATTGATCAGCGGTTTGCATCTGCTGCGATTGTGGCGCTGGCATGATTGTGGCCTGTGGCGCGTGCCGCTGCTGTGGTCGCTGTACCTGGCTTACGCCTGGCTCGCGGTGGCGACGCTGGCGATGGCGCTGTGGCACCTGGGCTGGATGCCGCAGCAAAGCCTGGCCACCCATTCGCTGGCCGTCGGCGGTATCGGCGGGTTGATTCTGGCGATGATCGCGCGGGTCAGCCTGGGGCATACCGGGCGAATGTTGCAGCCGTCCAGGGCGATCGTTGCGGGGTTTGTCCTGTTGTTGCTGGCGAGTGCGTGTCGGGTATGGCTGGTGCCTTTTTCCGGTTTCGGATTGGCGCTGTCGGCACTGTTGTGGTGTAGCGCTTTTGCGGTTTTTGTCTGGCGCTACACCGGCATTTTAATGGGGCCAAGGCTCTAGCGAACGCTTCCCTGGCCGCCCATCGAGGCGGCCTTTTGATGACCGGTGGTCGATGCGCGACGGTCTGCCGGCAAATCTGCGCTTAGCTGAAGGGATAACCCGAGGCGCGCGCAGGTTGTACAAGGCTGCAGTGACGCCCCTTCAGATCACCGTGAGTCTGAGGAATTGCGCCATGCTGACCCTGAACATCAATGGCCAGGATCAGGAGCTGGATGTCCCCGCCGACATGCCGCTGCTCTGGGTCTTGCGCGATGTCGCCCACCTCACCGGCACTAAATTCGGCTGTGGCATAGCCCAATGCGGAGCCTGCACCGTGCACGTCGATGGCGCGCCGCTACGCTCCTGCATCACACCGGCCACCGCCGTGGCCCATGGACAGAAGATTCTCACCATCGAAGGCCTGTCCGCGGACGGTTCGCACCCGGTGCAACAGGCCTGGGCAGAACTGGACGTGGTCCAGTGTGGTTACTGCCAGTCCGGGCAGATCATGTCGGCGGCGGCGTTGTTGGCGAAAATTCCGCAACCGACCGACAGCGACATCGATCAGGCACTGTCCGGCAACATCTGCCGCTGCGGCACTTACCCGCGGATTCGCGCGGCGGTCAAGCGCGCCGCCGAGCTGGGTTGAGGTGGCCATGAACAGCATCAAAACGTTATCGCGCCGTGGTTTTCTCAAGGGCAGTGCGTTGCTGGGCAGTGGACTGGTGGTCGCCTTTGTCATTCCTGGTGCTCATCGGTTCGCCATGGGCGCAGAGAACCAGGGCAATGTGTTTGCGCCCAATGCCTTCCTGCGCATTGGCAATGACAACAGCGTCACCGTGTTGCTCGGCCATTCGGAAATGGGCCAGGGCATCTGGACCGGCCTGACCATGCTGGTCGCCGAAGAACTCGACGCCGACTGGTCGAAAATCCGCGTCGAGCATTCCCCGGCATCGGCCGCCGAATACGGCATGCCCGGGTTTGGCGGGATGCAGATCACCGGTGGTTCGACCTCGACCTGGATGGAGTTCGACCGTTATCGCCAGGCCGGCGCGGCGGCGCGTTTGATGCTGATCGACGCGGCGGCCAAGCGTTTCAACGTCGCTCCATCCGAGATTCATACCGAATCGGGCGTAGTCGTTGCCGGTGAGCATCGTGCAACTTATGGCGAGTTGGCCGATGACGCCGGGCAATTGCCACGGCCGGACCCGGCCTCGATCAAACTCAAGGACGCCAAAGACTGGCGGCTGATCGGCAAACCCACCCAGCGTCTGGACACGCCGGAGAAAATCACTGGCCGGGCGAAATTCGGCATGGACGTGCAGTTCGACGGGCTGATGACCGCCATGGTCGCCCGTTCACCCACCTTCGGCGGTAGCGTCAAATCCTTCGAAGGCGCTGAAGCGCTGGCGATTCCGGGGGTGCACAAAGTGGTGCAAGTACCGACGGGCATCGCGGTGATCGCCGATCATTTCTGGGCGGCGAAGCTGGGGCGCGATGCGCTGAAAATCGAGTGGAACCCGGGGCCGAATGCCGGGCTCAATAGCCAGGCGCTGCTTGAAAGCTTTCGCAAACTTGCTGCCACCTCCGGCCTGAATGCCGGTCAGGCCGGCGATACCCAGGCTGCGCTGGCGAAAGCGACCAAGACCATCGACGCTGAATACAGCGTGCCTTATCTGGCGCACGCGCCGATGGAGCCACTGAACTGCACGGTGAGCATCACCAAGGACAAGTGCGAAATCTGGACCGGCACCCAGTTCCAGACCCTGGACCAAATGGTCGCCGGGAAAATCACCGGGCTCAAACCCGAGCAGGTCGAAATCCATACCGAGTTTCTCGGTGGCGGCTTCGGGCGTCGGGCCAATCCAACCTCGGACTTCGTCAGCGAAGCGGTGTACGTCGCCAAGGCCGCCGGTGCACCGGTGAAAACCGTGTGGGCGCGGGAGGATGACATCCGCGGTGGCTATTACCGCTCGGCGTTCCTGCACCATGCGCGCATCGGGCTGGGTGCCGACGGCCTGCCGCTGGCCTGGAAACATGTGCTGGTCGGGCAGTCGATCATGGCCGGGACCTCGCTTGAAGCGAGCATGGTCAAGGATGGGATCGACAAGACCTCCGTCGAAGGCGTGGCCGACAGCCCTTACTTTGAAGGACTGGCCAATCACCAGATCGAACTGCACTCACCGAAAACCGGGATCAGCGTGTTGTGGCTGCGTTCGGTGGGGCACACTCACACTGCGTTTGTCATGGAATCGCTGATCGATGAGCTGGCCACGGCGGCCGGCAAGGACCCGGTCGAATATCGACGCACATTGCTCAAGGACCATCCGCGTCACCTCGGTGTGCTGAACCTCGCGGTGGAGAAGGCCAACTGGACGGCGCCACTGCCGGACGGCCATGCACTGGGCTTGGCGGTGCATGAATCGTTCGGCAGTTACGTGGCCCAGGTGGCCGAGGTGTCCCAGGACAACCTCGCCATCCGCGTGCACCGGGTGGTGTGTGCGGTGGACTGCGGCATTGCGGTCAACCCGCAGAGCATCGCCGCGCAGATGGAGTCGTGTATCACCTTTGGCCTCGGCTTCGCCTTGCACAGCAAGCTGACGCTCAAGGACGGGCAGGTGGTGCAGTCCAACTATCACGACTATCAGGTGCTGCGGCTCAACGAAATGCCGGTGGTCGAAGTGCATATCGTACCCAGCAGCGACAAACCCGGCGGTATCGGCGAAGCCGGTGTGCCACCCACGGCACCGGCGGTGGCCAACGCGGTGTTTGCCCTGACCGGGCAGCGCCTGCGGGAGCTGCCGTTGCAGCTGTCGGGGGTGTGAGATGAAACGACATCATTGGTTGCTTGGGACGGTGATCCTGATCTGTCTCATCGCCTACGCATCGCACGTGTTCGCCGAAGACCGCGAGGCCTTGCAGGCGTTCGACACCGTGCAGAAAGTCTTCCAGAGCCCGCGTTGTCAGAACTGCCACATTCCCGGTGATTCGCCGCTGCAATTCGATGCCGGCGTGCCCCATGCGATGAATGTCGTGCGCGGCATGGACGGCAAGGGCTCGGCCGGGTTGCCCTGTGCAACGTGCCATGCCCAAAGCAATCCGCCGGGCAGTTACGGTCCGCACGCGCCGCCCGGGGCGCCACACTGGAGCCTGCCGCCGGCAGCACAGCGAATGGCCTGGATTGGCCTGCCGGCCGACCGGCTGTGCGCGATGATCAAGGATCGCTCCAGCAACGGCGATCGGGACTTCGCCGCGCTGATCAAACACGTCAGCGACGACAAACTGGTGCTGTGGGGCTGGAATCCGGGCGGCAATCGCGCGCCGGTGTCGGTACCACACGATATCTTCGTCACCCGGTTCAAGCGCTGGGCCGATGCAGGAGGGCCGTGCCCTGCGGCGGGTAGCTGACCAGCGGCACGCTAACAGGGAGTCAATGCGGGTATGGGCGACTCTAATGTGCATACCCGCCAAGGAGTGAACGATGTTGATTTCAGGTAAAGCGGGCAAATCGGGTCGATCCGCAAACCCGTTGCTCACGCCACAGCAAGAACGTGAACGGCTGCGGGATCTGGCGCGTCAGGCCGAGCAAGAGCTGGCGGGCGTGCAAATGGTGAGCATGGACGAGCTGACGCTGCTCTCCAATCGCCATGGCTTCACCGCACTGGCCCAACTTGGGCTGGACGCCTGCCGGGAACTGGAAACGCCGGCGACGCTGCTGTTCTTCACCCTCGATGAATTCAAACACATCTGCTATCTGTATGGCCGGGCCAAAGGTGACGATGCGCTCAAGACATTCGCTGATGTCCTGCGTATCGGTTTTCGTGAAAGCGATGTGGTTGGCCGACTCGAAGGCGATAGGTTCGTGGCGTTGCTGACCGGTTCCAGCGTCGTGGAGATTGAGGCGATCAAGGCCCGGCTCAATGAGATTCTCGATGAGCGCAACGCCACGGCGCATCGCAGTTATGACATTCGGTTCAGTGTTACCCAGGTCGAATATGACCCCGTTGTTCATGACTCAATCGAGGAACTGCTGGGTGAGGCCGAGCGGGTGATGAGCCGTTAGGTCGGAGTTGTGTCGGCGGGCCTCATCGCGAGCAAGCTCGCTCCCACAGTGGATTTGTGGCGTTCACAAAACTCTGTGGGAGCGAGCTTGCTCGCGATGGCGTCCTGACAGGCACCACCTATTTGGCAAACAACTGCCCAATATCCTTGAACGCCTTGAACTCCAGCGCATTACCGCAAGGATCAAACAGAAACATCGTCGCCTGTTCACCCACCAGCCCCTGAAAACGAATCCCTGGCTCGATCACGAAGCGAGTCCCCAGCGACTTCAAACGTTCCGCCAGCGCCTCCCATTCCGCCATCCCGAGCACCACGCCAAAATGCGGCACCGGCACATCGTGACCATCGACGGCATTGGTGTGCGCGGCTTCCTGCGAAGGGTTTTTCGGTGCCAGGTGAATCACCAGTTGATGGCCGAAGAAATTGAAGTCCACCCAATGGTCGCTGGAGCGACCTTCTTCCAGGCCAAACACTGAACCGTAGAAATGTCGAGCGGCCGGCAAGTCGTAGACCGGGATGGCCAAGTGAAAAGGGGACAGTTGCATCAGGCGAACCTCGGTGTGGGTGGGAATGTGTCGAGTCTAGCTCTGTGATTTTTGATTGAAAGACGATAATTTTAGCGTCGAGATCAAATAATTTCGATCAATCGAGACCGCCATGCTGCGAGAACTGAAAACCTTTATCGCGGTGGCCCGTTACGGCACGTTTGCCGCCGCGGGCATGCACATCGGCCTGACGCAATCGGCGGTCAGCGCGCAGATTCGCAACCTGGAACAGGCCCTTGGCATCCGTCTGTTCGACCGCACCGGGCGTCAGGCGCTGCTCAACGCGGCGGGGCAGCGTGCGTTGCCGATGGCCAGGGAAATGCTCGAGACCTTCAGCCGCATGGCCGTCAGTGACGATGTCAGTGAGTACCGTGGCGAACTGAAAATCGGCGCGGTGGCGACGGCGCAGACCGGGCTGCTGCCCCAGGCGCTGGTACGCTTGCGCCAACAGGCGCCCGTGCTGGAAGCCAAGCTGGTGCCTGGTGTGTCACTGAACCTGCTGAGTCAGGTGGACACCGGAGAAGTGGACCTGGCGATCCTGATCAAGCCGCCGTTCGAGTTGCCCAAGGAGTTGTCCGCGCAGGTGATTCGCCGGGAACCGTTCGTGCTTATCGTACCGGCGGACCTGGACGGTGATGATCCGTTGCAACTGCTCGCCCGGCACCCGCATGTGCGCTATGACCGCAATTCCTTCGGCGGGCGGCTGGTGACGCGGTTTCTGCGCGAACAAAAGATCGAGGTGCAGGTGGCTCTGGAGCTGGATGAACTGGAGGCGATTGTGAAAATGGTCGAGTGTGGCTTGGGGGTTTCGCTGCTGCCCGAGGCGGGGCTTTGGCTGGAGCATGGGGCGAAGGTCAGGGTAATCCGCTTAGGCGAGCTGACCTTCTATCGAGAGATTGTCTTGTTGCAGCGTTACAGCCAGCGAAATCAGCCAATTCAGCGGTTGTTTGCCAGCTGTCTGACTCAACACTGACCCTGTGGGAGCGAGCTTGCTCGCGATAGCGGACTGACATTCACCATTGATGTCGACTGACAGATCGCTATAGCGAGCAAGCTCGCTCCCACAGGGTCTTGCGCTGACTTCAAGACATCGCAGGCATAAAAAACCCGCCAAAAGAGGCGGGTTTTTTGGCTGACCGAAGATTACTCTTCGAGGCTGCCCATGGCCGTGGTGTTGAAGCCACCGTCCACGTACATGATTTCACCGCTGATGCCGGACGCCAGGTCCGAGCACAGGAAGGCGCCGGCGTTGCCGACTTCTTCGATGGTGACGTTGCGACGCAGCGGGGTTTGCGCTTCGTTGGCGGCCAGCATCTTGCGGAAATTCTTGATGCCGGAAGCGGCGAGGGTGCGGATCGGGCCTGCCGATACACAGTTGACGCGAGTACCGTCCGGGCCCAGGGAGCCGGCCAGGTAACGTACGCCGGCTTCCAGGGAAGCCTTGGCCATGCCCATGACGTTGTAGTTCGGCATGGTGCGCTCGGCACCCAGGTACGACAGGGTCAGCAGGCTGCCGTTGCGGCCTTTCATCATTTCGCGGCCAGCCTTGGCCAGGGCCACGAAGCTGTAGGCGCTGATGTCGTGAGCGATGCGGAAACCTTCACGGGTGGTGGCTTCGGTGAAGTCGCCGTCCAGTTGGTCGCCCGGTGCGAAGCCTACGGAGTGCACGATGCAGTCCAGGCCGTCCCACTTCTTGCTCAGTGCTTCGAAGACCTTGGCAATTTCTTCATCGCTGGCCACGTCGCACGGGAAGCACAGCTCAGGGCTCGACCCCCAGCCTTGTGCGAACTCTTCGACACGACCCTTGAGTTTGTCGTTCTGATAAGTGAAGGCAAGCTCAGCGCCCTCGCGATGCATGGCGGCAGCGATGCCGGATGCGATGGACAGCTTGCTGGCGACACCGACGATCAGGACGCGCTTACCGGCGAGAAAACCCATGTGTTGCTCCTCTTTTCAGGTTATTGCGCAGTGGCCGGAGCCAGAAAAGCGGCTTCCAGCAACTGCTGTGTATACGGATGTCGGGGGGCGGCAAAAATGCTTTGCGCGTCTCCCTGTTCGACCACTTGGCCATGCTTGACCACCATCAACTGGTGGCTCAGCGCTTTCACCACAGCCAGGTCATGGCTGATAAACAGATACGTCAGGTTGTACTTGGTTTGCAGCGAACGCAAAAGCTCCACTACCTGGCGTTGTACCGTGCGGTCGAGGGCCGAAGTCGGCTCGTCCAGCAAAATCAACGCCGGTTTTAACACCAATGCCCGGGCAATGGCGATTCTCTGCCGTTGCCCGCCGGAAAATTCGTGGGGGTAGCGGTGCCGGGTTTCCGGATCCAGGCCTACCTCCTTGAGTGCTGCAATGATCGCTTGTTCCTGTTCCGCCCCGGTGCCCATCTTGTGGATCCGCAGGCCTTCGCCAACGATGTCATTCACGCACATCCGCGGGCTCAGGCTGCCGAACGGATCCTGAAACACCACTTGCATCTCCCGCCGCAGCGGCCGGACCTGTTGCTGCGTCAGGCAGTCCAGCGGCTGGCCTTCAAAACGAATCGTGCCCTTACTGGCGATCAAGCGCAAAATCGCCAGGCCCAGGGTCGATTTGCCGGAACCGCTTTCGCCCACGATCCCCAGGGTCTGGCCCTGGAGCAGGTTGAAATTGATGCCGTCGACCGCCTTGACGTAATCCACCGTGCGTTTGAGCAGGCCTTTCTTGATCGGAAACCAGACTTTCAAGTCCTCGACCGCCAGCAAGGGCGGGCCGATCACGTTGCTAGCAGGCTTGCCGCCGGGCTCCGCTGCCAGCAGTTCCCGAGTGTACGGATGCTGCGGCGCGCGGAACAGCTCTTCGCACGATGCCTGTTCGACGATGCAACCTTGCTGCATGACACATACGCGATGCGCAATTCTTCGCACAAGGTTCAAATCGTGGCTGATCAGCAGCAGCGCCATGCCTGATCGGGCCTGCAGTTCCTTGAGCAATTCGAGGATTTTCAGCTGTACGGTCACGTCCAGCGCGGTGGTCGGCTCATCGGCGATCAGCAGTTCCGGCTCGTTGGCCAGGGCCATGGCGATCATCACCCGCTGACGCTGGCCGCCGGACAGCTCGTGGGGCAGGGCCTTGAGGCGCATGTGCGGCTCGGGAATGCCGACCATCTCCAGCAGCTCCAGGGTGCGCTTGGTCGCGACCTTGCCGGTCAGGCCCTTGTGGATGCCCAGCACCTCGTTGATCTGCTTTTCGATCGAGTGCAGGGGATTGAGCGAGGTCATCGGCTCCTGGAAGATCATCGCAATGCGGTTGCCGCGAATGTGACGGATGGTTTTTTCTTTCAGGTCCAGCAGGTTCTGCCCGGAATATTCGATGGTGCCGGACGGGTGCCGGGCGAGCGGGTAGGGCAGCAGGCGCAGGATCGAATGTGCGGTGACCGATTTACCGGAGCCGCTCTCGCCGACCAAGGCCAGGGTTTCACCGCGCTTGATGTCGAAGCTGACGCCTTCGACCGCCCGCTGGCAGCGATTGCCGACGACAAAGTCTACGGCCAGGTCGCGCACTTCGATCAGATTGTGCTGATTCATTTCACTTCCTCGGGTCGAAGGCATCGCGAGCTGACTCGCCGATGAACACCAGCAAACTCAACATCAAGGCCAGTACCGCAAAGGCGCTGATGCCCAGCCACGGCGCTTGCAGGTTGGATTTACCCTGGGCCACCAGTTCACCCAGGGACGGGCTGCCCGCCGGCAGGCCGAAACCGAGGAAGTCCAGGGCGGTCAATGTGCCGATGGCGCCGGTGAGGATGAACGGCATGAAGGTCATGGTCGAGACCATCGCGTTGGGCAAAATGTGGCGGAACATGATCGCACCGTTCTGCATGCCCAGGGCGCGGGCGGCGCGTACGTATTCCAGGTTACGCCCGCGCAGGAATTCGGCGCGTACCACGTCCACCAGGCTCATCCACGAGAACAGCAGCATGATCCCCAGCAGCCACCAGAAATTGGGTTGCACGAAGCTGGCGAGGATGATCAGCAGGTACAACACCGGCAGCCCGGACCAGATCTCCAGGAAGCGCTGCCCGGCCAGATCCACCCAGCCACCGTAGAAACCCTGCAAGGCCCCGGCGAACACGCCGATGATCGAACTGAGCACGGTCAGGGTCAGGGCGAACAGCACCGAAATGCGGAAACCGTAGATCACCCGGGCCAGCACATCGCGGCCCTGATCGTCGGTGCCCAGCAGGTTGTCCGTCGAGGGCGGGGCCGGGGCCGGGAATTTCAGGTCGTAGTTGATGCTCTGGTAGCTGTAGGGAATCGGCGCCCACAGCACCCAGGCGTCCTTGGCCTTGAGCAGTTCGCGGATGTACGGGCTCTTGTAATTGGCTTCCAGCGGGAATTCTCCGCCGAAGGTGGTTTCCGGGTAGCGCTTGAGCGCCGGGAAGTACCAGTTGTTGTCGTAATGCACCGCCAGCGGCTTGTCGTTGGCGATCAGCTCGGCGCCCAGGCTGGCGCCAAACAGGATCAGGAACAGCCACAGCGACCACCAGCCACGCTTGTTGGCCTTGAACAGTTCGAAGCGTCGGCGATTGAGAGGGGACAGGTTCATCTCAATGCTCCCGGCTTTCGAAGTCGATGCGCGGATCGACAAGGGTGTAGGTGAGGTCGCCGATCAGTTTCACCACCAGCCCCAGCAAAGTGAAGATGAACAGCGTGCCGAACACCACCGGGTAATCACGGTTGATCGCCGCTTCGAAACTCATCAGGCCGAGGCCGTCGAGGGAGAAGATCACCTCCACCAGCAACGAGCCGGTGAAGAAGATGCCGATCAGGGCCGAGGGGAAACCGGCGATCACCAGCAGCATGGCGTTGCGGAACACGTGGCCATAAAGCACGCGGTGGTTGGTCAGGCCCTTGGCCCTGGCGGTGATCACGTACTGCTTGTTGATTTCGTCGAGGAAGCTGTTCTTGGTCAGCAGGGTCATGGTTGCGAAGTTGCCGATCACCAGCGCAGTCACCGGCAGCGCCAGGTGCCAGAAGTAGTCGAGGATCTTGCCGCCCATGCTCAGTTCATCGAAGTTGTTCGAGGTCAGCCCGCGCAACGGGAACCAGTCCAGGTAACTGCCGCCGGCGAACACCACGATCAACAGGATGGCGAACAGGAACGCCGGGATCGCGTAGCCGACGATGATCGCCGAACTGGTCCAGACGTCGAAGTGGCTGCCGTGCCGCTTGGCCTTGGCGATCCCCAGCGGGATCGACACCAGGTACATGATCAGCGTGCTCCACAGCCCCAGGGAGATCGAGACCGGCATCTTTTCCTTGATCAGGTCGATGACCTTGGCGTCGCGGAAGAAGCTGTCGCCGAAATCCAGGGACGCATAGTTCTTGACCATGATCCACAAGCGTTCCGGCGCCGATTTGTCGAAGCCGTACATGTGCTCGATTTCCTTGATCAGCGCCGGGTCCAGGCCTTGGGCGCCGCGATAGGCCGAGCCTGCCACCGAGACTTCCGCACCGCCGCCGGCGATGCGGCTGGTGGCGCCTTCGAAGCCTTCGAGCTTGGCGATCATCTGCTCCACAGGCCCGCCCGGGGCGGCCTGGATGATCACGAAGTTGATCAGCAGAATGCCGAACAGGGTCGGAATGATCAGCAGCAGTCGCCGAAAAATATACGCCAGCATCTGATTACTCCGTGCCTGCAGGATCGGCCTGCAGTGTGGTTTCGACTTCTATTGCCGGCTTGATGTCGGGCTTGACCCACCAGGTGGCGGTGCCGATGTCGTATTTAGGCGAGACCTTTGGATGGCCGATGTGGTTCCAGTACGCCACGCGCCAGGTCTTGATGTGCCAGTTGGGTATTACGTAATAGCCCCATTGCAGAACGCGGTCCAGTGCGCGGGCGTGGGCCACCAGGCTGTTACGCGAATCGGCGTTGATCAGTTGCTCGACCAGTTGGTCGACCACCGGATCTTTCAGGCCCATGGAATTGCGGCTGCCGGGTTTGTCGGCAGCGGCCGACATCCAGAATTCCCGTTGTTCGTTACCCGGCGAGTTGGATTGCGGGAAGCTGCCGACGATCATGTCGAAGTCCCGGGAACGCACGCGGTTGATGTATTGCGAGACGTCGACCCGGCGGATCACCAGATCGATGCCCAGGTCACTCAGGTTGCGCTTGAACGGCAGCAGCACCCGTTCGAATTCGGTCTGGGCCAACAGGAATTCGATGACCACCGGTTTGCCGGTGGCATCGACCATTTTGTCATCGACGATGCGCCAGCCGGCCTCTTGCAGCAGTTGATAGGCTTGCCGTTGCTGGGCGCGGATCATGCCGCTGCCGTCGGTGATCGGGTTCTGGAACGCTTCGCTGAACACTTGCGGCGCCAGCTTGCTGCGCAACGGCTCGAGGATCGCCACCTGTTCGGCATCAGGCAGGCCGGTGGCGGCCATTTCCGAGTTCTCGAAGTAACTGCGGGTACGCACATAGGCACCGTTGAACAGTTGCTTGTTGGTCCATTCGAAGTCCAGCAACAGCGACAAGGCCTGACGCACGCGCACATCCTGGAACACCGGGCGGCGCAGGTTGAAGACGAAACCTTGCATGCCGGTCGGATTGCCGTTGGGAATCTGTTCCTTGACCAGTCGACCTTCGGTGACCGCTGGGGTGTTGTAGGCGTTGGCCCAGTTTTTCGCGGTCATTTCCAGCCAGTAATCGAACTGCCCGGCCTTGAGCGCTTCCAGGGCCACGGTGTTGTCGCGGTAATAGTCGGTGGTCATCACGTCGAAGTTATAGAAACCCCGATTGACCGGCAGGTCCTTGCCCCAGTAATCCTTGACGCGCTCATAGCGCACCGAGCGTCCGGCCTTGACTTCGGCGACCTTGTACGGGCCGCTGCCCAGCGGAATTTCCAGGTTGCCTTTGTTGAAGTCGCGGTCGGCCCACCAATGCTTGGGCAGCACCGGCAACTGGCCAAGGATCAGCGGCAGCTCGCGGTTGTTGTTGTGCTTGAACTTGAACAATACGGTGAGCGGGTCTTCGGCGACCACTTCGGCCACGTCGTTGTAGTAACCGCGGTACATCGGCGCGCCGTCCTTGGTCAGCATCTGGAAGCTGAACACCACGTCCTCGGCGCGTACCGGATGGCCGTCATGGAAGCGTGCTTCGGGGCGCAGGTAAAAGCGCACCCAAGCGTTGTCCGGAGCTTTCTCGATCAGGCGGGCGATCAGGCCGTACTCGGTGAACGGCTCGTCCAGCCCTTGCTTGGCCAGGGTGTCGTAGATCATGCCGATATCTTCCGCCGGCACGCCTTTGCTGATGAACGGGTTGAGACTGTCGAAACCGCCGAAACCGGCCTGACGGAAAATCCCGCCCTTGGGCGCGTCGGGATTGACGTAATCGAAGTGTTTGAAGTCGGCCGGGTATTTCGGCGGCTCGTTGTACAGGGTCACGGCATGTTGCGGGGCGGCGCAGGCCAGCCCGGCGAACAACAGGCCGCTGGCCTGCAAGAGCAGGGTGCGGATGGGTTTCATTGATCTTTCTCCGAAGATTTCAGCCACCACGCGTTCAGGCCCAGGGTGTAGGGCGGCGTGGTGACGAAGGCGAGCCGGTTGCGGTACGCCAGGCGGTGATAATTGAGGTACCAGTTGGGAACGATGTAGTGCTGCCACAACAGCACGCGGTCGAGGGCCTTGCCGGCGGCGACCTGTTCATCGCGGGTCCGGGCGGCCAGCAACTGATCGAGCAGATGGTCGACCACCGGGCTGGCAATGCCTGCGTAGTTTTTGCTGCCCTTGACCCGGGCCTGGCTGGAGTGAAAATACTGCCATTGTTCCAGGCCCGGGCTGAGCGTCTGGTTGAGGGTCATCAGAATCATGTCGAAATCGAATTGGTCCAGGCGTTGCTTGTATTGCGCGCGATCGACCGTGCGCAACTGCGCATCGATGCCGATGCTGGCCAGGTTCTCGACGTAAGGCTGGAGGATGCGTTCCAGATTCGGGTTGACCAGCAGCAACTCCAGCCGCAAGGGTTGCCCGGTGGCGTTTTGCATACGCTGGCCATTGAGCTTCCAGCCGGCTTCGGCGAGCAGGCCAAGGGCTTTGCGCAAGGTCTCCCGGGGGATGCCGTGTCCGTCGGTCTGCGGCAGGCTGAACGGCTCGGTAAAGAGCCTGGCCGGCAGCTGTTCACGATAGGACTTGAGCAACAGCCATTCGTGCCCGACCGGCAAACCGCTGGCCGAGAATTCGCTGTTGGGGTAGTAGCTCATGGCGCGATGGTAGGCGCCGCTGAACAGCGTGCGGTTGGTCCATTCAAAGTTGAACATCAGCCCCAGCGCTTCACGGACCTTGGCGTCCGAGAATGCCGGGCGACGGCTGTTCATGAACAGGCCCTGGGTCTGGGTCGGGATCTGGTGGGGGATCTGCGCCTTGATCACCTCACCGCGGCGTATGGCCGGGAAGTTGTAGCCGGTGTCCCAGTTCTTCGCCTGATGCTCGATGTAGATGTCGAATTCACCGGCCTTGAACGCCTCGAACGCTACGTCGCTGTCGCGGTAGAACTCGACTTCCATGCGGTCGAAGTTGTACTTGCCGCGATTGACCGGCAGGTCCTTGCCCCAGTAATCCTTGACCCGTTCGAAGACGATCTGTCGTCCTGGCGTGACCGACGTGATGCGATATGGCCCGCTGCCCAGCGGCGGCTCGAACGTAGTGGCCTTGAAGTCGCGACCTTCCCAGTAGTGCTGCGCCAGCACTGGCATTTCACCCAGGCGCAGGATCAGCAGCGGATTGCCGGCACGCTTGAATACGAAACGGATCCGTTGCGGGTTGAGGATGTCGACCCGCAGCACTTCCTGAAGGCTGGTGCGGTACAGCGGATGGCCTTCCTTGAGCAGCACACGATAGGAGAACGCGACGTCGTAGGCAGTGATCGGCGTACCGTCATGGAAGCGTGCTTCGGGGCGCAGGTTGAACACCACCCAGCTGCGGTCCTCGCTGTACTCCACGGACTGGGCAATCAGGCCATAGCTGGACGCGGGCTCATCACCTGACGGCGCGTACTGTCCGGTGCCGACCATCAGCGGCTCGTTGAGCTCGTTGATGCCGTATTGCAGGAAATTCGCTGTGGTGACCGGGCTGGTGCCCTTGAAGGTGTAGGGGTTGAGCGTATCGAAGGTGCCAAACGCCATGACCCGCAACGTACCGCCCTTGGGCGCTTGCGGGTTGACCCAGTCGAAGTGGGTAAATCGGGCCGGGTACTTGAGCGTGCCGAACTGCGCATAACCATGGCTTTCGCTGATCGTCGCGCTTGCGGTAGAACTCAACGCCAGGCTGATCAGGAGCAGGGGCAGGGGACGCTTCAAATAGGAGATCCGATCCAGGCGGCTTGGGCTTTGTGGATCGTACAGTAACAGCTTGTATGGACAGGAAAAAGACGGGAGTGAATGCGTAATATCGGCCGGGCCCATATCCTTGTGGGAGCGAGCTTGCTCGCGATGAGGGCGTGTCAGTCACCATCAATGCAAACTGATACGCCCTCATCGCGAGCAAGCTCGCTCCCACAGGTTTTTGTGCTCGCCACAGAAACTGCGCAGACACAAAAAAGCCCCTGGATTCAGGGGCTGTTTTTTAGTGCGGATTGGCCACCGTCAACATCTGGCCAGGCTTCAGCGCCTGGCCGACACGCGGGTTCCAGCGCTTGAGGTGCTGCATCTCCACGTTGAAGCGCTTGGCCACGATGTACAGCGAGTCGCCTTGCTGGACCTTGTACGTGGTCTGCTGTTTTTTGGTATTGGCTGCAACCACGGTGTTGACGCGCCCGGAGCTGCGTTTGCTGTTGTCCTGCATGACCAGGGTCTGACCGGGCTTGAGGTTCTTGCCAGTCAGTTTGTTCCAGCGTTGCAGGTCCTTCACGTCAACGTCGTTGGCCTTGGCAATGGAGCCGAGGTTGTCACCCCGCTTGACCCGGTAGGAGCGCTTGACGCTGGCGACCTGAGTGTCGTCGGCACCTTCGAAGACCGGCTTGAGCGATTTCTTGCTGATCAACTCTTCAGGACGCATGGTCTGCAGGCTGCTGGTCAGCAGTTGCGCCTTGGACGTCGGCACCAGCAGGTGCTGCGGGCCGTCGATGGTGGTGCGCTGCTTGAAGGCCGGGTTGAGCTGGAACAGTTCGTCTTCATCGATGTTGGCGACTTCAGCAACTTTGGACAGGTCCATGCGCTGGTTGATTTCGACGACCTGGAAGTAGGGTTCGTTGGCGATCGGGTTGAGGTTCACGCCGTAGGCTTCCGGCGCCATCACCACTTGCGAGAGTGCCAGCAGCTTTGGCACGTAGGCCTGGGTTTCGGCGGGCAGCGGCAGGTTCCAGTAGTCGGTCGGCAGGCCGAGACGCTCGTTGCGCTCGATCGCCCGGCTGACGGTGCCTTCGCCGGCGTTGTAGGCCGCCAGGGCCAGCAACCAGTCGCCATTGAACATGTCGTGCAGGCGGCTCAGGTAATCCATCGCGGCGGTGGTCGAGGCGGTGATGTCGCGACGGCCATCATAGAAACGGGTTTGACGCAGGTTGAAGTAACGCCCGGTGGAGGGGATGAATTGCCAAAGACCCACCGCGTCGGCCCGGGAATAGGCCATCGGGTTATAGGCACTTTCAATCACTGGCAGCAGTGCCAGTTCCAGCGGCATGTTGCGCTCTTCAAGGCGTTCGACGATGTAATGAATGTAGAGGCTGCCACGTTCGCCGGCGTTTTCGAGGAAAGATGGATTGCTGGCGAACCAAAGGCGCTGTTGCTCGATGCGCGGGTTGACGCCCAGCCCGTCCTGCAACTGGAAGCCCTGGCGCATACGCTCCCAGACGTCCTGCGGAATTTGCGGGCTGGGTTTTTCGCTGAGCCAGATCGGCTTCTGCTTGGCGCGCGCGGCGATGTTCGTCGTATGCGCCGCATCGGTCTGCGGCGCATGGCTGGAACAGCCCGCCAGGGTGGCGGACACAGCCACCGCAATGGCTTGAGCCAAGCGGGTCAATGCGTCTGAACTGATGGCTTTGCGGATAGGTGACGACATTGGCTGGAAGTAAGTTCCGGGCAAAAATGTCGGGCGATTCTAGAAAGGGCACCCTGCGCGGTCAACCTTTCAGAATTGTTGCAACCTTGCGAGATCCCTTTAGAACGTGTCTTTCCACGCTCGAATAGCAGCAAAAACCATATCGGGCGCCGAGTTATCGGTGCCGGTCCGTTCGTCCGCTTTTTCTTTAACGGATGTTTCACCGGAGCGCAAAAACGGGTTTGTGAGCTTTTCCAGTGCCAGTGTCGACGGCAGCGTCATGATCCCGGATTCCCGTTGGCGGGTAACTTTGGCCAGGCGCTCGGCGGTGTCCTGATTGTTCGGTTCGACGGCCGCCGCAAACTTCAGATTGCCGAGGGTGTATTCGTGGGTGCAGTAGACCAGTGTGTCTTCCGGCAACGCAGCGAGGCGTGTCAGCGAACTGTACATTTGCTGTGGCGTGCCTTCGAACAACCGCCCGCAGCCGGCGGCAAACAAGGTGTCGCCGCAGAACAGCAAGCCGTGATGGTAATAGGCGATATGCCCCAGGGTGTGGCCAGGGACCGTGAAGATATTGAAGTCCAGGCCGAGCACACTGACCTTGTCGTTGTCCTTGAGCGCAACGTCCCGCGCCGGGATCGTTTCGCTGGCCGGACCATAGACTTTCGCGTCCGTCGCTTTTTTCAGCAACTCGACGCCGCCGACGTGGTCATGATGGTGATGAGTGATCAAAATATCACTCAGTACCCAGCCCGGATTGGCACCGAGCCAGGCCTGCACGGGGGCGGCATCACCCGGATCGACGACCGCGCAGCGCTTGCTGGCATGGTCTTGTAACAACCAGATGTAGTTGTCGGTGAAGGCGGGCAGGGCAGTGATCTGTATCATCGTCGGATTCGCCAAGCGGAAAACATTGGCGCATCTTAGAACTTCCTGGCGCGTTGGAGAATGCAATGACTGATAAAGCGTTCGCACAAGCCGATCCTGACTGGCTGGCGTTGATCGGCGCCGCCCGCGAGTGGCTGGCCGGTCCCATCGGGCAATTTCTGCTGGACGAAGAGCGGCGCATGCTCGAAGACGAGCTCGGGCGGTTCTTTGGTGGTTATCTGGTGCATTACGGTCCCTCGGCCCAGACCCCGCCGTCAGCCCCGCAGGTGCAGCGTAATGTGCGCCTTGGCGCGCCGTTGCCGGGGGTCGAGATCGTCTGTGAGGAACAGGCCTGGCCGTTGAGCGAACATGCTGCCGATGTGGTAGTGCTGCAGCATGGCCTGGATTTTTGCCTGTCGCCCCACGGTCTGCTTCGCGAGGCGGCAAGCAGCGTGCGGCCTGGGGGGCATTTGCTGATCGTCGGCATCAATCCCTGGAGCACTTGGGGGCTGCGGCATGTGTTTGCCCAGGATGCGCTGCGCAAGGCGCGCTGCATTTCGCCGTCGCGGGTCGCGGACTGGCTGAACCTGCTGGGCTTCGCGCTGGAGAAACGCCGCTTCGGGTGCTATCGTCCGCCCCTTGCGTCACCGGCGTGGCAGACCCGCCTGGCCGGTTGGGAGCGCAAGGCCGGTGACTGGCAACTGTCGGGCGGCGGCTTCTATCTGTTGGTGGCGCGCAAGATCGTGGTGGGCCTGCGACCGGTCCGTCAGGAGCGGCGCGAGCCGATGGGCAAGCTGATTCCTTTGCCGATGGCCAAGGTCAACCGGCGCAACATCGAACCGTAATACATACTTTTTATTTGCGGCCGGGCCTGTCCCGGCTTTGGCCGTTGTCGATCAGCGATCGGCGGGCCAGCGCATTTTCTGGATAGGTTGGCATGAGCGATAGCGTAGAACTGTTCACCGACGGCGCCTGCAAGGGCAACCCTGGCCCTGGCGGCTGGGGCGCGCTGCTGGTGTGCAAGGGCGTCGAAAAGGAACTCTGGGGCGGCGAAGCCAATACCACCAACAACCGCATGGAACTGATGGGCGCGATCCGCGGCCTGGAAGAACTCAAGCGTCCTTGCGAGGTGCTGCTGGTGACCGACTCCCAATACGTGATGAAAGGCATCAACGAGTGGATGGACAACTGGAAGAAGCGCGGCTGGAAAACCGCGGCGAAGGAGCCGGTGAAGAATGCTGACCTGTGGAAGTTGCTCGACGAGCAGGTCAACCGCCACAAGGTCACCTGGAAATGGGTGCGCGGACACATTGGCCATCACGGCAACGAACGGGCCGACCAGTTGGCCAACCGTGGCGTGGATGAAGTGCGCGGGTACAAGCAAAACTGAATTGAGTTCAACCGATACACCGAGTTGTGGCCATCGTCGGAGCGCCGCCCGGAGCAAGCTCGCTCCCACAGTGGATCGCCAGCGCACACAAAGTTTGTGCTCGACGCCGATCAAAATGTGGGAGCGAGCTTGCTCGCGATGGGGGCAACACGGTGTATCTGAAAGACCCCGGCGAGCGTGTTAACATCGCCCCTTTTACACGATTGACCGATTGAGAGCTGAGCGCTGATGGCCACCAGATCCGTAGTACTCGACACCGAAACCACCGGCATGCCGGTGACCGACGGCCACCGGATTATCGAAATCGGTTGTGTCGAGTTGATCGGCCGACGCCTGACGGGCCGGCACTTTCATGTGTACTTGCAACCCGATCGCGAAAGTGACGAGGGCGCCATTGGCGTCCACGGCATCACCAACGAGTTCCTCGTGGGCAAGCCGCGTTTTGCCGAGGTGGCCGAAGAGTTCTTCGAGTTCATCAAGGGCGCGCAGCTGATCATCCATAACGCGGCGTTCGACGTTGGCTTCATCAACAACGAATTCGCCCTGATGGGGCAGCAGGACCGCGCTGACATCACGCAGCACTGCTCGATCCTCGATACCCTGATGATGGCCCGGGAACGTCACCCGGGGCAGCGCAACAGCCTCGACGCCTTGTGCAAGCGCTATGGCGTCGACAACTCCGGCCGTGAACTGCACGGCGCCTTGCTCGACTCCGAGATTCTCGCCGACGTCTACCTGACCATGACCGGGGGGCAGACCAGCCTGTCCCTGGCCGGTAACGCCTCCGATGGCAATGGCTCCGGTGAAGGGGCGGACAATTCGGCCACCGAAATTCGCCGTTTACCAGCCGATCGCCAGCCGACGCGCATCATCCGCGCCAGCGAAGACGACCTGGCCCGCCACGCGGCGCGTCTGGAAATCATCGGCAAATCCGCGGGTGCGCCGGCGTTGTGGGTGCAATTGGCCGAGGCTGAAGCGCAGGCTTGACCTCAGTCTTTTGGTGAATGGCTTTTGTGGCGAGGGGGCTTGTCGGAGCGCCGCACCGCCCCGTTCGGCTGCGAAGCAGTCGTCATTGTTGCTAGCGTGATTTGCCTGAATAAACACGGGACCGCTTCGCGCTCCAACGGGGGCAAGCCCCCTCGCCACACAAGCCCCTCGCCACAGGGAAATTCCGTCGTCGCCACAAGTTGGTGCATCCCGCTCGCCACATCCTCTGCAACACTCTACCCTGAGGTGATTGGCAGGCTCTGGTCTGCCGCCTCAGGACACTGAGCCTCATGTATAAAGATTTGAAATTCCCGGTCCTGATTGTCCATCGCGACATCAAGTCCGACAGCGTTGCCGGCGACCGTGTGCGGGGAATTGCCCGGGAACTGGAGCAGGAAGGGTTCAGCGTCGTTTCGGCGGTGGACTACACCGAAGGACGATTGGTGGCGTCGACTTACCATGGTCTGTCCTGCATGTTGATTGCCTCTGAGGACGCCAGCACCCATTCCCATTTGTTGCAAAACATGGCCGAATTGATTGGTCTGGCGCGAGTGCGCGCACCGGATCTGCCGATCTTCGCCCTGGGCGAAACAGTGACCCTGGAAAACGCGCCTGCCGACGCCATGGCCGAGCTCAATCAGTTACGCGGCATTCTTTACCTGTTTGAAGACACGGTGCCCTTTCTCGCCCGACAGGTGGCCCGCGCCGCGCGCAAATACCTCGATGGCCTGTTGCCGCCGTTTTTCAAGGCATTGGTGCAACACACGGCGGATTCCAACTATTCGTGGCACACCCCCGGTCACGGCGGTGGCGTGGCGTATCACAAGAGCCCGGTCGGGCAGGCGTTTCACCAGTTTTTCGGGGAAAACACCCTGCGCTCGGACCTTTCGGTGTCGGTGCCGGAGCTCGGCTCTTTACTCGATCACACCGGTCCCCTGGCTGAAGCGGAGGCCCGCGCGGCACGCAATTTCGGCGCCGATCACACCTTTTTCGTGATCAATGGCACGTCCACGGCCAACAAGATTGTCTGGCACTCGGTGGTCGCCCGCGATGACCTGGTGCTGGTGGATCGCAATTGCCACAAGTCGGTGCTGCACTCGATCATCATGACCGGCGCGATCCCGCTGTACTTGTGTCCGGAGCGTAATGAACTGGGGATCATAGGCCCGATTCCCTTGAGTGAGTTCAGCCGCGAATCGATCCAGGCCAAGATCGACGCCAGTCCGCTGACCAAGGGGCGTTCACCGAAGGTCAAGCTCGCGGTGGTGACCAATTCGACCTATGACGGCCTCTGTTACAACGCAGAGCTGATCAGGCAGCAACTGGGCAACAGTGTTGAGGTGCTGCACTTCGACGAGGCCTGGTACGCCTATGCGGCGTTTCACGAGTTTTTTGCCGGGCGCTATGGCATGGGCACGTCCCGTGATGAAGACAGCCCGTTGGTGTTTACCACCCATTCGACCCACAAGTTGCTGGCGGCTTTCAGTCAGGCGTCGATGATTCACGTGCGCGATGGCGGCGCGCGGCAACTGGACCGGGATCGCTTCAACGAAGCATTCATGATGCACATCTCGACTTCGCCGCAGTACGGCATCATCGCTTCTCTGGATGTGGCTTCGGCGATGATGGAAGGGCCGGCCGGGCGTTCGCTGTTGCAGGAAATGTTCGACGAAGCCCTGAGTTTTCGCCGGGCGCTGGCTAACTTGCGCCAGCACATTGCCGCGGATGACTGGTGGTTTTCGATCTGGCAACCGCCGTCGGCGCAAGGCATCGAGCGGGTCGTCACCGAAGACTGGTTGTTGCAGCCCGATGCCGACTGGCATGGCTTTGGCGGCGTGACCGACGATTATGTGCTGCTCGACCCGATCAAGGTCACGCTGGTGATGCCGGGGCTGACGGCCGGTGGTGCCCTCAGCGAACGCGGGATTCCGGCGGCGGTGGTCAGCAAGTTTCTTTGGGAGCGCGGTCTGGTGGTCGAGAAGACCGGGCTGTATTCGTTCCTGGTGTTGTTCTCCATGGGCATCACCAAGGGCAAGTGGAGCACGCTGCTCACCGAACTGCTGGAGTTCAAGCGCAGCTACGACGCCAACGTCAGTCTGGCCAGTTGCCTGCCCTGCGTGGCGCAAGAGAATGTCGCGCGCTATCAGGGCATGGGCTTGCGTGATCTGTGCGATCAGTTACATGCCTGTTATCGCAGCAACGCCACCGCCAGGCACCTCAAACGGATGTACACCGTACTGCCGGAGGTCGCGATGAAGCCGGCGGACGCCTATGATCAATTGGTGCGGGGTGAAGTCGAAGCGGTGTCGATCGATGCGCTGGACGGGCGGATTGCCGCCGTCATGCTGGTGCCGTACCCGCCCGGCATTCCGCTGATCATGCCGGGCGAGCGCTTTACCGAGTCGACCCGCTCGATCATCGATTACCTGGCGTTTGCCCGCACGTTCGATAGCAGTTTTCCGGGGTTCGTCGCTGATGTGCACGGATTGCAACACGAAGATCAGGGCAATGGGCGGTGCTATACCGTCGATTGCATCAAGGAATGAGGACCTTTCCCAGTATGCAGCCGGTTATAAATCCGAATTTCCCAGGGTTGTCGGTACGGGTTGCCGACGAGGGTTTTGCCGCCTATATCTGGGGCAGTGATTTCAGTTTTGAAGTCGCGGCCTACGGTGCGGCAGAAATAGGAGCGCCAGTGGCCCAGTGGCCGGTCACCCCGATCACGCCTTATCGCAAGTGTTACGGCATCGACCCCGAGGAGTTCAGCAGCTTTCGCGATGCCGCCGACAGCGCGATTTTCATGGCGTATCTGGATGACCAGCCCGTGGGGCACCTGGTGGTCAGTACCAACTGGAACGGCTTTGCCCATATCGACGAACTGGCGGTGCATGCACCGGCCCGACGGCATGGAGTGGCCAAGGCCCTGCTGGATGTGGCGCAATTCTGGAGCCGCAAGAAAAAACTCCCGGGCATCATGCTCGAAACCCAGAACAACAACCTGGGGGCCTGCCGGCTCTATGAGCGCTGCGGTTATGTGATGGGCGGGATCGACCAGCTGCGCTATCGCGGCATTGACCCGAACACGGCCGAAGTGGCGCTGTTCTGGTATCGAATGTTCGAAAATCCACTGGAAAACCCGTTCAGTTCGTCAGCATCGCCGCGGCTTGTTCCGTGACGATGGCCAACAGTGCCTGAACCGCCTGAGAGGGTTCGGCGTTTTTCAGGGTCAAGGCGTAGAGACTGATCGGCACCGCTGGTGCCAGTGGGCAGACGTCCAGGCCCGAGGCCTTGGCGCCGAGGGCGGTGAAGGGGTCGACGATGGCCAGGCCTTCGCCGGCTTCGACCATGCTGCGCATCATCTGATGCGTCTGGACCCGGGTTTGAATCACCGGAGCAGGGCGCAAGCCGTGCAGTTTGTTTTCCAGTGCCGGGCTCAGCGGGTCTTGCCCCTCCAGGCCGATCATCGATTGGCCGGCCAGATCCTGCAGGGAAATGTATTTCTGTTTCGGTTGCAGCCAGCCATGGGGGGCGAGCAACTGAAGTTTGCCCTGGGCAATCGCCTGGCAATCGAGGTCGGCGTGATCAGGGTCGTGCAGGCTCAGCCCCAGATCGCTTTCACGCAGCAGCAGGCTTCTGACGATGTCGCGGGTGGGCTGGCTCAGCAGTGTGCAAGGCGCGTCGGGCAGGCGTCGGCGCAGGGCTGCGATGCTGTGTGGCAACAATTGGTTGGCCAGGGGCGGGGTACAGATGATGCGCAGCGGCGGCGCCAGGTATTGCCTGAGGCTGTTGGCCAGACGCTGCACGGGTTCAAGCGCGTCGTAGACCCGGGCAATTTCCACTTGCAGTTCCCGAGCCTCGCGAGTGGCCTGCAAACGCCCGCGAACGCTGGCGAACAGCATGAACCCCAACTGATCCTCGGCGTCGCGCAGCAAGCGCTCGACTTCGGTCACCGGCAACTGCAGCCATTCGGCGGCGGTGCCCAGGTGACCGGTCTGCAAGAGCGCCTGGATCACTTCGATATGGCGTAAGCGCATGCGTGAAGTCCATGTTCAGCAGGAGGAGGAGTCAGTGGCTGAATCCTACCCCAAGTCCGCGCATATGACTTCTGCTCATAACGACGGGTTATGAAACGCTGGCGGTTTGCGGTTCGCGGGTAATGGTCACGCCGGTTTGCACCAGCATGAATTGATTGTCGTCGACCTTGTTGACACGGTCGCCAATGGCCAGCTTGTAGGTGGTGACAGGGCCTGAGCCGTCTACCGCCGGGGTGGAGTCCTGGAACTCGTGCACCGAATAAATACGGCCTTGCGCATCTCTTGCATGGAACTGACCGACGAGTACTGCTGCCATCTGCTTGGAACCTCTGGAGATAAATCACTCAATTTGCGGCTCTGTAGACCGCGCTTGGGCGAGGTAAGTTTTCCTACAGGAAAAAAATAGTCAGGGACGGCGTTTTCAGTCGCCCGCTGCTTGAATCGTCATCTATAACTACAGGTTCTTCCTATCGGACAGTCGAGAGAAACGCTTATGAGCAACGTCTATACGATCGCCGTCCTGGTCGGCAGCTTGAGAAAGGAATCGATCAACCGCAAGGTCGCACGGGCCCTGATAGAGCTGGCGCCGGCCAGTCTCAAGCTCAACATCGTCGAAATTGGCGACCTGCCGCTCTATAACGAAGACATCGATGGCGCTTCACCGCCGGCAGCCTACAGCACTTTCCGACAACAGGTGAGCTCATCCGACGCGGTGCTGTTCGTGACCCCGGAATACAACCGTTCGGTGCCGGCGCCGTTGAAGAATGCGATTGACGTCGGTTCTCGCCCTTATGGCAAGAGTTCGTGGAGTGGCAAGCCCGGCGCCGTTATCAGTGTTTCGCCGGGGGCCGTCGGCGGGTTTGGCGCCAATCACAACCTGCGTCAATCCATGGTGTTTTTAAATGTGCCGATGATGCAGCAGCCGGAGGCCTATCTGGGGAACGCCGGTTCGGCATTCGACGAGGCGGGCAAGCCGTCCGAGTCGGTCAGGCCGTTCCTGCAAAGTTTCATCAATGCCTATGGGCAATGGGTCGAGCAGCACAAGAAGGTTTGATGGTCATTGGCCAGCGCTTTGTCCTGCGAAGCGCTGGGCGGTTATCTCTTCAGGCCGGATTGGCCCCTTCGCGAGCAGGCTCGCTCCCACAGGGATCTTCAGTGGATACAAGACTTGTGTTCGGCTGAGGCCAAAATGTGGGAGCGAGCCTGCTCGCGAAGGGGCCGGCTCAGGCAATACAAGACTCAACCCTGTCCCGGCACATTCGGCCAAAGGTCCGACACCAGAAACAATCGTTCGGCCTCTTCCCAGTCGCCGCTGGCATTTTCCGTCAGTCGTACCAGCAGTTGTGCCGGCGCCAACGGGTCCAGGTCATTGAGCCATGCCTGCATCTGTTCAGGGGTCCAGGTGTGTTCCGCCGAGTAATGCGCCGGCGCCAGCCAGGCGTGGCGGGGCAGGGGTTGCCAGCGCCCGGGTGCGCTCTGGGCTACTAACGCCGGCCAATCCTTTTGATGCAACCAGCGACCGCGCAAATGCTGCGGATGGGCACCCGCCGGCGAGGCAGCCTGCCCAGGCCACGGGTACAGCAAATACCCCCCCAGCCACAAATGGGCGCTGAACGCCTGGATATCCAGCGCGGCCAGCACTTCACGGCTCTCGGGGCGAGCGGAAATCGGCAATTGATGCTGGCTCAGGTGCGCCAGTTTGCGGTCGAGCCGGTCGTGGCAGCCCGGACCCAGCCACTGGGCAGTGTCATGTCCGTCGCCGGACTGCGGGCCGAGGTAAAGCTTGATCGCCAGTTCCAGGTGATGCACGCCGTCGCGGTCGCGCAGCAGCATGTCCAGTTCACCCAGGGTGTGCCCCTCGCGGCGAATCGGCATATTGGCGCCAATCAGTTCAATGCCGGGCGCATGCTGGACGGCGAATTGCCAGAGGCGTTCGTAATACAGGCCCAGACGCCGGGTCCGCGCCTGGGCCAGCCAGTGCAGCAGGCCATAACTGTCCCGGTCCAGCTGCCGCAGCCAGTGCTCCAGCCGTTCCGGTGCCTGCACCCAGTCACTACCGGCCAGCGGGTGACGCTGTGGCCACGGGGTGCCGTCCATCATGGGCGGCGCGAGGATGACCCACGCCAGGTCACGCACTTCGGGATGGCGTAATTGATGGGGCAGGTGGAGCAAATCCGGAAATAGCATCATCTTGCGAGCATAGCCCGAAACCCGGGCACACCCTTGAAGCTGAAAGGATTTTGTCTACGGGCGGCTTTCGCCCATAATCGTGGTTTTCGCCGCGACACAGATCCCCGCAGGAGCCCCATGGAGCAATTTCGCAATATCGGCATCATCGGTCGCCTGGGCAGTTCCCAGGTGCTGGATACCGTCCGCCGACTGAAACGGTTTCTGCTCGATCGTCACCTGCACGTGATCCTCGAAGACACCATCGCCGAAGTGCTGCCAGGGCACGGCCTGCAAACCTCGTCGCGCAAGATGCTCGGCGAAGTCTGCGACATGGTCATTGTGGTCGGTGGTGACGGCAGTCTGCTCGGTGCGGCCCGGGCACTGGCCAAACACAATATTCCGGTGCTCGGCATCAACCGGGGCAGCCTGGGTTTCCTGACCGACATTCGCCCCGATGAGCTGGAAACCAAGGTCGCCGAAGTGCTGGATGGCCACTTTCTGGTGGAAAACCGCTTCCTGTTGCAGGCCGAAGTCCGCCGCCACGGCGAGGCCATCGGCCAGGGCGATGCACTGAACGATGTGGTACTGCACCCCGGCAAGTCCACGCGAATGATCGAGTTCGAGCTGTACATCGACGGCCAGTTCGTCTGCAGCCAGAAGGCCGACGGCCTGATCGTTGCGACGCCGACCGGTTCCACCGCGTATGCACTGTCTGCCGGCGGGCCGATCATGCATCCCAAGCTCGACGCTATTGTGATTGTGCCGATGTACCCCCATACCTTGTCAGGTAGACCGATTGTGGTCGATGGCAACAGTGAGCTGAAAATCGTCGTGTCCAAGGATATGCAGATTTACCCGCAAGTCTCGTGTGACGGGCAGAACCACTTTACCTGCGCGCCCGGCGACACCATTACCGTGAGCAAGAAAGCCCAGAAACTGCGGCTGATTCACCCGCTCGACCACAACTACTATGAAGTCTGCCGAACCAAGCTCGGCTGGGGCAGCAAGTTGGGGGGTGGAGGCGACTGATGCTCGATCCCGCGCGTAGCTACGACCTGATCGGTGACGTGCACGGTTGCGCTCTGACCCTGGAGCACTTGCTCGACCGACTCGGTTATCACAAACAGGGCGGCGTCTGGCGACACGCCTCGCGCATGGCGGTGTTCGTCGGCGATATCATCGATCGCGGCCCGCGGATTCGCGAGGCGCTGCATATCGTCCACGACATGGTCGAGGCCGGTCAGGCGCTGTGCATCATGGGCAACCACGAGTTCAATGCGCTGGGCTGGAGCACGCCGGCGCTGCCCGGCAGCGGCAAGCAGTTCGTGCGCGAGCACACGCCGCGTCATGCCCGCCTGTTGCATGAAACCCTGACCCAGTTCGAACACCATCCGGGTGACTGGCACGACTTCCAGCACTGGTTCTATAAGCTGCCATTGTTCGTCGATGCCGGGCGTTTTCGCGTGGTCCACGCCTGCTGGGATGCCGGGCTGATCGAGCCGCTGCGGGCGTTGTTCCCTAACGGTTGCGTCGACGAGCCTTTTCTCCAGGCTTCGGCGGAATCGGGATCTTTTGCCTGCACCGTATTCGATCGCCTGTTGCGTGGCACGGACATGCGCTTGCCCCATGGCCTGACCATGACCAGCGGCGATGGGCTGGTGCGTTCGTTCTTCCGCACCAAGTTCTGGGAAGACGATCCGAAAACCTACGGCGACATCGTGTTCCAGCCCGATGCACTGCCGGAACCCGTGGCCCGGACGCCGCTGACGTCCACCGAAAAGAACAGTTTGCTGCGCTATGGCATCGATGAGCCGTTGTTGTTCGTCGGTCATTACTGGCGCAGCGGCAAGCCGGCACCGATTCGGCCGAACCTGGCCTGTCTGGATTACAGCGCGGTGCTGTACGGCAAACTGGTTGCCTACCGACTGGATCAGGAAACCCGCCTGGATCCGCATAAATTCGTCTGGGTCGATGTCGAGCGGCCGGAGGTGCTGCAATGAGTGCTGTAGCGGTATTGCGTCTGCCCCTGGCGGTGGACTTGAGCGGGTTCGTCATCTTGCTCAAGCGCATGCAAGTGCCCCATCGGGTCAGCGAAGAAGCTGGCGAACAGGTGCTGTGGGTGCCGCAGAACATCAGCGAAGACGTGCGCGCGCTGTACGAACGCTTTCCGGCGGGCGACCCCGATCAGCAACTGGACATTCCGCTGGCGCAGACCATCAAGCGTCCGGGGTTCGTCGAACAGTTGAAATACGCCAGGGCCACCGCGCTGGTGCTGTTGCTGAGCGTGATCGTCGGTGCAGTGACCCTGCTCGGCGACAACCTTGAAACAATGCGCTGGCTGACTTTCCTCGAATTCCGCGTGGTCGGCGAGTACCTCCACTTCACGCCACTGGCCGACAGCCTGGCGGCGGGGCAGTGGTGGCGCCTGTTCACGCCGATGCTGATTCACTTCGGCATCCTGCACCTGGCGATGAACGGCATGTGGTACTGGGAACTGGGGCGTCGCATCGAGTCGCGTCAGGGCAGTATCAACCTGATCGGCCTGACCCTGCTGTTCAGCCTGGTGTCCAACTACGCCCAGTATTACTTCAGCGGCCCGACCTTGTTCGGTGGTTTGTCCGGTGTACTGTACGGCCTGCTCGGGCATTGCTGGATCTTCCAGCTGCTGGCGCCGAACCCGGCTTATCGCCTGCCGCGAGGCGTGCTGGTGATGATGCTGGTGTGGTTGCTGCTGTGCCTGTCCGGACTGGTCTCGATGATCGGCTTCGGCGAAATCGCCAACGCGGCCCATGTCAGCGGGTTACTCATCGGATGCTTCACCGGTTTGTTGGGCGGGTTGTATAACCGCCGTAAACTGGCCGCCTAATTCAAAATCTGCAATGAAGAGACGGAGACTCAATGTCCTCTTTTAACGAAATGATCAACAACATCACCGCCGATATCTACGAGAGCCTGAAACTGGCCGTGGAAATCGGCAAATGGTCCGACGGTGGCAAACTCACCGCCGAGCAACGCGAGCTGTCGCTGCAGGCGATGATCGCCTGGGAAGTCCAGAACCTGCCCGAGGACCAGCGTACCGGCTACATGGGGCCGCAGGAATGCGCTTCGAAGTCGATCGAAGTACCGAACATCCTGTTCAAGTCGGATGCCATCCATTGATCGAGATTGGCCGCGGTGCAATCAGCAAAATGTCGGCGCGCCTGGACGGGCCGAACGTGCAATACGCTTTGCGTCTGGGCGAAACCGAGGTCCCGGTCAATCCGTTGATCGGCACCACGGTGCGTCTGGAATACCTGGGTGCGATCCACTGCATCCATTGCGGACGCAAGACCAAGACCAGTTTCAGCCAGGGCTACTGCTACCCGTGCATGACCAAACTGGCCCAGTGCGACGTCTGCATCATGAGCCCGGAGCGTTGCCACTACGACGCCGGCACCTGCCGCGAGCCGGAATGGGGCGAGAAGTTCTGCATGACCGATCACGTGGTGTACCTGGCCAACTCGTCAGGGGTGAAAGTCGGAATTACCCGCGCCACCCAGTTGCCGACCCGCTGGCTCGACCAGGGTGCGAGCCAGGCGTTGCCGATCATGCGCGTATCGACCCGGCAACAATCCGGTTTCGTCGAGGATCTGTTCCGCAGCCAGGTGGCCGACAAGACCAACTGGCGTGCTTTACTCAAGGGCGATGCGGTGGCCGTGAACCTGGCCGAGGTCCGCGATCAATTGTTCGACAGCTGCGCTGAAGGTCTGCTGGGGTTGCAGCAGCGATTTGGCTTGCAGGCGATCCAGCCGGTGACCGATGTCGAACCGCTGGAAATCCGCTACCCGGTCGAGCAATACCCGGCGAAGATCGTCAGCTTCAACCTGGACAAGAACCCGATTGCCGAAGGCACGCTGATGGGGGTCAAGGGTCAATACCTGATCTTCGACACCGGCGTGATCAACATTCGTAAATACACGGCTTACCAGCTCGCCGTGCATCAGTAAGGACTCCAGCATGCGCACCGAACAACCGAAGATGATCTACCTCAAGGACTATCAGGCGCCCGAGTACCTGATCGACGAAACGCACCTGACCTTCGAGTTGTACGAGGACCACAGCCTGGTCCATGCGCAACTGGTGATGCGCCGCAACCCCGAGCGTGGCCCGGGCCTGCCGCCGCTGGTGCTCGATGGCCAGCAGCTGGAACTGCTGTCGGTCACTTTGGCCGACCAGGCGCTTTCTGATGCGCAGTACCAGCTAACCGAGAATCACCTGACCCTGCACCCGACCAGCACCACCTTCACGGTCGATACCAGCGTCCGTATCCACCCGGAAACCAACACCGCGCTGGAAGGCCTGTACAAGTCCGGCACGATGTTCTGCACCCAGTGCGAGGCCGAAGGCTTTCGCAAGATCACCTATTACCTCGACCGCCCGGACGTGATGAGCACTTTCACCACCACGGTGGTGGCCGAACAGCACAGCTATCCGGTGCTGCTGTCCAACGGCAACCCGATTGCCTCCGGTCCTGGCGAAGAGGGCCGGCACTGGGCGACCTGGGAAGACCCGTTCAAGAAACCGGCGTACCTGTTTGCGCTGGTGGCCGGCGACCTGTGGTGCGTCGAAGACAGCTTCACCACCATGAGCAAGCGCAACGTGGCGCTGCGCATTTACGTCGAGCCGGAAAACATCGACAAGTGCCAGCACGCCATGAACAGCCTGAAGAAATCCATGCGCTGGGATGAAGAGGTCTACGGTCGCGAGTACGATCTGGACATCTTCATGATCGTCGCCGTGAATGACTTCAACATGGGCGCCATGGAAAACAAGGGCCTCAACATCTTCAACTCCAGCGCCGTGCTGGCCAAGGCCGAAACCGCCACCGATGCTGCGCACCAGCGGGTCGAGGCCATCGTCGCTCACGAATATTTCCACAACTGGTCGGGCAACCGCGTGACCTGCCGCGACTGGTTCCAGCTGTCGCTGAAAGAAGGCTTCACGGTATTCCGCGATGCCGGTTTCTCCTCGGACATGAACTCGGCCACGGTCAAGCGCATCCAGGACGTTGCCTACCTGCGCACCCACCAGTTCGCCGAAGACGCCGGCCCCATGGCCCACGCCGTGCGCCCGGACAGCTTCATCGAGATTTCCAACTTCTACACCCTGACTGTGTACGAGAAGGGCTCGGAAGTGGTCGGCATGATCCACACCTTGCTCGGTGCCGAAGGTTTCCGCAAAGGCAGCGACCTGTACTTCGAACGCCACGACGGCCAGGCCGTGACCTGCGATGATTTCATCAAGGCCATGGAAGATGCCAATGGCGTCGACCTGACCCAGTTCAAGCGCTGGTACAGCCAGGCCGGTACACCGCGCCTGGCGGTGAGCGAGTCCTTTGATGCGACGGCGAAAACCTACAGCCTGACCTTCCGCCAGAGCTGCCCGGAAACCCCGGACAAGGTTGAAAAACTGCCGTTCGTGATCCCGGTCGAGCTGGGCCTGCTGGACAGCAAGGGTGGCGAGATTGTCTTGCGTCTTGCCGGTGAAGCCGCCGCCCAAGGCACGACCCGCGTGATCTCGGTAACCGAGGCCGAGCAGACCTTCACCTTCGTCGATATTGCCGAACAACCGCTGCCATCGTTGCTGCGCGGCTTCTCGGCGCCGGTGAAGCTGACCTTCCCGTACAACGGTGATCAGTTGATGTTCCTGATGCAGCACGACAGCGACGGCTTCAATCGCTGGGATGCCGGCCAGCAGCTGTCGGTGCAGGTGCTGCAGGAATTGATCGAGCAGCAGCAGAAGGGTGAAGCGCTGCTGTTGGATCAACGTCTGGTCACCGCGTTGCGTACCGTGCTGTCGGACGAATCGCTGGATCAGGCGATGGTCGCGGAAATGCTCTCGCTGCCAAGCGAGGCGTACCTGACCGAGATCAGCGAAGTGGCAGATGTCGAAGCGATTCACACGGCGCGTGAGTTTGCCCGCAAGCAACTGGCTGACGCGTTGTTCGAAGGCCTGTGGCTGCGTTATCAGGCCAACCGCGATTTGTCGAAGCAGACGCCGTATGTAGCCGAGGCTGAACACTTTGCCCGTCGTGCCTTGCAGAACATCGCGATGTCCTACCTGATGCTCAGCGGTAAGCCGGAAGTTCTGGCGGCGACCCTGGAGCAGTTCGACGCGTGCGACAACATGACCGAGCGCCTGACCGCACTCGCCGTGCTGGTCAATTCGCCGTTCGAGGCCGAGAAGGCCAAGGCGCTGTCCAGCTTCGCCGAGCACTTCAAGGACAATCCGCTGGTCATGGATCAGTGGTTCAGCGTCCAGGCCGGCAGTGTGTTGCCCGGTGGTCTGGAGAGAGTCAAGGCGTTGATGCAGCACCCGGCGTTCAACATCAAGAACCCGAACAAGGTGCGGGCATTGGTTGGTGCGTTTGCCGGGCAGAACCTGATCAACTTCCACGCGGCCGACGGTTCCGGGTATCGCTTCCTGGCGGATCTGGTGATCGAGTTGAATGGCTTCAATCCGCAGATTGCTTCTCGGCAGTTGGCGCCTTTGACGCGCTGGCGCAAGTACGACAGTGCTCGTCAGGCTTTGATGAAGGGGGAACTGGAGCGGATTCGGGCTTCGGGGCAGTTGTCCAGTGATGTGTTTGAGGTGGTCAGCAAGAGTTTGGCTTGATCTTGGCTTTTGAACTTGGCGGCCTTCGGGCCGACCAGGTTGTTGGTTGATTGAGTACATATCCGTTATTTAGGTAACGGCGACTTATGGTTTCGCCCTTACGGCGAGTCCCTTTTGTCAAACGACACAAAAGGAACCAAAAAGTCTCGCCCCTTACGTACGGCCCCTCGCTGAGGCTCGGGGTTCCTTCGCTGCGGTATTCATCCGGGGGCATTGCCCTCCGGTCGGCTTCGCTTCGACCTACATGCAATGGGTTCGACTGCGTCGAACGGCGCTGCGCGCCAATCCCCGGATGAACACCTCCGCTCAGCCTGCCGAGGGGGCGGGTGGATCAAGATCAAGAGCTGCAGGCGAGCTAACGCTCGGCCTGTTGAGTGGTGAAGAACGTGGGTGTACGCCGATCTGCCTTTGCTTTTCTGTAGGAGCAGCGGTGCGGCGATCCGACTTGCCAGCGAAGGCGGCCTGATAGCCGACCAATTTCTTTCGAATGTACCCAGCCCAACTGTAGGAGCTACCGAAGGCTGCGATCTTTTGCTCTTGTTTGTCAGGAATAACGCCAAAGGATCGCAGCCTCGTTGCACTCGACAGCTCCTACAGGGAAGTGCGCACGCATGAAGAGCGAGGCCGGCCAGCCGACCTGATTTCGCGGATGTATTACGCCGTAGGAGCTACCGAAGGCTGCGATCTTTTGCTCTTGTTGGTCAGGAATAACGCCAAAGGATCGCAGCCTCGTTGCACTCGACAGCGCCTACCGGGCAATGCGCACGCATGACGAACCAGGCCGGCCGGTAGGCCGCCTCGGGTGCTGTTGCGGTGCACGCCCCTTCGTGAGGCCGAGTGGAGGTTCTGCGCAGTGGGCAACCCGGCATGGATGCCGGGTTAGCCGCGTACGGCCATGGATGGCCGATCGCGGCGGGCCCACGGAGCAGGACCGGAGCGAGGGCATGCCGAGCCTAGGCGAGGCACCGAATGTCAGGGGCAAGAGCGTTTGGTTACTTTGCGCCGGGCCGCGCAGGCTTTTCAAAGTGACCCGCTGTAAGAGCGGAACCGCCAGAGGCCGTGACCGCAGCAACGGATATGTACACCCGCAAAACAATCATCGCCTGACACAAAGCCATCGCGAGCAAGCTCGCTCCCACAGGTGGTCGTGACCGCAGCAATGGATATGTACACCAAACACCAAACACCAATCACCAAAACCCCAATCACCAAAACCCCAATCACCCCACCTGATACCCAACCATTCAGAACAACCCCCATCCCCCCCCGGTTAACAAAACATAACGTGGCGTCGATTGTCAGACATGAAAAAACACCGATAGGATAAGCCAGCTTCCGAAGGGGCTCTGGATTGCGGGTTTCAGGACTATGCTCTGAAGCAGTCGGTCCAGACACGCACCCTTGCGGCGCCCAGAAAGGTTGAACGACCTAACAATAATAATGGGAGAAGGTCTATGAGTGAGCCTGTCATGGGTGTGGGTATCTGCCGCCCGCCGGCACTGCGCAAATTCGCGTTGCTGGCTACAGCGCTCTCGCTGTTGGGCTCTGCCATGTTGTCGGCGCCTGCGCTGGCCGCAGCGGCGTCAGCATCCGATGTTGTTTATTCCATTGAATCTGCCAAGGCTGCCAAAAGCCTGATGCTCGATGTCGTCCACGCCGGCAAGCGCCTGGTGGCGGTCGGGGATCGTGGGCACATCCTGTATTCCGATGACCAGGGCGCAACCTGGACCCAGGCCAAGGTTCCGACCCGGGCCCTGCTGACGTCAGTGTTCTTTGTCGATGACAAGCACGGCTGGGCCGTCGGCCATGACGCACAGATCCTCGCCAGCGAGGACGGCGGCGCGACCTGGACCAGGCAATTCGAAGACCTGACGCGCGAATCGCCGCTGCTCGATGTCTGGTTCAAGGACGTCGACAGCGGCTTTGCCGTGGGCGCCTACGGCTCGCTGATGGAAACCACCGACGGTGGCAAACATTGGGAAGACGCCAGCGACCGCCTCGACAATGAAGACCAGTACCACCTGAACGCGATTGCCGCGGTCAAGGACGCCGGGCTGTTCATCGTTGGCGAGCAGGGCAGCATGTTCCGCTCCGCGGACTGGGGCCAGACCTGGGAAAAAATCGAAGGTCCGTACGAAGGCTCGCTGTTTGGCGTGATTGGTACGGCGCAGCCTGATACGTTGCTGGCCTACGGTTTGCGCGGCAACCTTTACCGCTCCACGGACTTCGGCAGCACCTGGGAGCAGGTCGAGCTCAAGGCAGAACGTGGCGACCTGGAGTTCGGGCTGTCCGGCGGCACGCTGCTCGACGATGGCTCGATCGTGATCGTCGGCAACGGCGGCTCGGTGATTCGCAGCAGCGACGATGGCGAAACCTTCAAGGTGGTCAATCGTGCGGACCGTATTTCCGTCTCGGCAGTGACTGCGGCAGGCAATGGCAATCTGGTTCTGGCCGGGCAGGGCGGCGTTCGCGTCACCTCGCCAAACGGCACTGAGCTTGGCAAATAAAAGCGGGCAAATGAGCCAGGTCAATAATAAGAAGGCGGAGCTATGACTTCCTTGAGTACTCATCACCAGGACAAGGCGACGTTCCTCGAGCGCCTGATCTTCAACAACCGCCCGGCAGTGATCACGATCTGCCTGCTGGTCAGCATTTTCCTGTTCTGGCAGGCGACGCTGATCCGTCCGTCCACCAGTTTCGAAAAAATGATCCCGCTGGAGCATCCCTTCATCCAGAAGATGATGGAGCACCGCAACGATCTGGCGAACCTGGGCAACACCGTACGGATCTCGGTGGAAGCCACCAATGGCGACATCTTCTCCAAGGAGTACATGGAGACCCTGCGTCAGATCAACGATGAAGTGTTCTACATCTCCGGTGTCGACCGTTCCGGCCTCAAGTCGTTGTGGAGCCCGAGCGTGCGCTGGACGGAAGTGACCGAAGAGGGCTTCGCCGGCGGTGAGGTGATCCCGCAGAGCTACAACGGCTCCCAGGCCAGCCTCGATTTGCTGCGCAACAACGTGCTCAAGTCCGGCCAGGTCGGGCGCCTGGTGTCCAACGACTTCAAGTCGAGCATCGTCGACATTCCGTTGCTGGAGTCCTACCCGGACCCACAGGACCAGGGCAAGCTGCTGGCGCTGGACTATCGCCAGTTCTCCCACGAGCTTGAAGACAAGATCCGCACCAAGTTCGAAGCGCAGAACCCGAACGTGAAGATCCACATCGTCGGTTTCGCCAAGAAAGTCGGTGACCTGATCGATGGCCTGGTGATGGTGGTGATGTTCTTCGGCATCGCCTTTGTCATCACCCTGATCCTCCTGCTGTGGTTCACCAATTGCCTGCGCAGTACCGTCGCCGTGTTGAGCACGACATTGGTGGCAGTGGTCTGGCAGCTGGGGTTGATGCACTTCTTCGGCTTCGGGCTCGATCCTTACTCGATGCTGGTACCGTTCCTGATCTTCGCCATCGGTATTTCCCACGGCGTGCAGAAGATCAACGGGATCGCCCTGCAATCGAGTGAAGCGGACAACGCCCTGACGGCGGCGCGTCGTACTTTCCGTCAATTGTTCCTGCCGGGGATGATCGCGATCCTCGCCGATGCCGTGGGTTTCATCACGCTGCTGATCATCGATATCGGCGTGATCCGTGAACTGGCCATCGGCGCATCCATTGGCGTGGCAGTGATCGTGTTCACCAACCTGATCCTGCTGCCGGTGGCGATTTCCTATGTCGGTATCAGCAAGCGTGCCGTCGAGCGCAGCAAGAAAGACGCGGTGCGCGAACATCCGTTCTGGCGCCTGCTGTCGAACTTTGCAAGCGCCAAAGTCGCACCGGTGTCGGTTCTGCTGGCGCTGATCGCCTTTGGCGGCGGCCTGTGGTACAGCCAGAACCTGAAAATCGGCGACCTCGACCAGGGGGCCCCGGAGTTGCGTCCGGACTCGCGCTACAACAAGGACAACAACTTCATCATCAACAACTATTCGACCAGTTCCGATGTGCTGGTGGTGATGGTCAAGACCAAGGCCGAGGGGTGTTCGCGCTACGAAGCCATGGCACCGATCGACGAGCTGATGTGGAAGATGCAGAACACCGAGGGCGTGCAGTCGGCGATTTCCCTGGTGACGGTATCCAAGCAAATGATCAAGGGCATGAACGAAGGCAACCTGAAATGGGAAACCCTGTCGCGTAACCCTGATGTGCTGAACAACTCCATCGCCCGTGCTGACGGCCTGTACAACAACAGCTGTTCCCTGGCGCCGGTGCTGGTGTTCCTCAACGATCACAAGGCCGAGACCCTGGATCGCGCGGTGCATGCGGTGCAGGACTTCGCCAGGGAAAACAACAAGGAAGGCCTGGAGTTCATCCTCGCTGCCGGTAACGCCGGGATCGAGGCAGCCACCAATGAGGTGATCAAGAAGTCCGAACTGACCATTCTGATCCTGGTGTACATCTGTGTGGCGGTCATGTGCATGATCACCTTCCGTTCGTGGGCGGCGACCCTGTGCATCGTGCTGCCGCTGGTGCTGACTTCGGTACTGGGCAACGCCCTGATGGCCTTCATGGGCATCGGTGTGAAAGTGGCGACCCTGCCGGTCGTGGCGCTCGGGGTGGGGATTGGCGTGGACTACGGCATCTACATCTACAGCCGCCTGGAAAGCTTCCTGCGTGCCGGCCTGCCGCTGCAAGAAGCGTACTACCAGACGCTGAAGTCCACCGGTAAGGCGGTACTGTTCACCGGCCTGTGCCTGGCCATCGGCGTGTGCACCTGGATCTTCTCGGCCATCAAGTTCCAGGCCGACATGGGTCTGATGCTGACCTTCATGCTGCTCTGGAACATGTTCGGTGCGCTGTGGCTGTTGCCGGCACTGGCGCGGTTCCTGATCAAACCTTCGAGGCTGGCGGGGCAGAAGGGCAACTCACTATTTGCTCACTGAGCCCTGGACGGTCTCAAAAAAGCCGCAACCTGAGGGTTGCGGCTTTTTTTATGGGGGCGTATCAGCGCGGTTCCAGGGGCAGAAATACGCTGTTGGCCAGTGCTCTGCTGATGATGCCGCGATGAATATCGATTTTCTGTTTCGGATCTTTGGCCTTGGCCATCGCCGATTCGTACGTATCCAATTGTTGTTCTTTGGTTTTCAGATGGGCTCGGGTGTAGTCAGCCTTGGCATCATCCACATTTGCATAGTGAAAATGCGCGTACGACCAGGCTTGATTGTGTTCATTGAGCAGGACGTATTCCTGCATGAAGTCTCGCCGTCCGGTTTTCAGTTGAACCCGGCTGCCGCTGATTCGAGCGAAAATTACGTTGCGCTGTAGCAAATATTCGACTCCCTCGCTGCTCGGTGGGCGGGCCAGGGCCATACGCGTGCGAAGTTCTGTTGCCTTGGTGTCGAGGGTGCGAGCCGTGTCCCGTAGCCCGTTGATGAGCGCGGAATCCTGCTCCTTGTTAACCGGGGCGTTTTCATGGTGTTCAAGACGGTCGGCATACCCGGTGAGTTTTTGAGCCTCTCGTTGCAATTGCTCTTCAATTTCCTTGGGAGAGCTCGCGCGCTGAGCGTAGCTTTCGATCTTCGTCACCTGCTTGTCCACGTTGGCCATCGCCTTGCGGGCATCGCCTTTGAGTTGCGAGTAGGGACGCGAGGGTACTTGGGGTGCTGGTTGCCTGGGCTTGACGATTTCTACCCAGACATTCGGTTCATGTTCGTGAAAAGAGGTCAATGGTCTGTCTTCCAGCGGACCGTTGATGTCGACAATGTCTGCGCCCTGGTTGGCCACGCGAGGGCGGATATCGCCGATCAATGTACCTTTTGCGGTTTTGATGACCCTCTTTCGACCGGCCCATGAAGGACGGTTGATCGCTGGCTTGCTGCTGCCGACGGCAGATGAAGCGGATTCATCAGGTTGCGGCTGGCTCTGCAATTCGTCGGCCAAACGTTGTTCGGCATCGACGCGCAGTTCATTGATGAGCTCGCGCAGACGATTGAAGGCGGTTGATTGCAACTCGTCAGCATCGAAAATGCCGATACTCTCAAGTCCGTCCAGTGCTTTGTTGTAGTGATTAACCAGGTTATCCAGCACGGCAATACGATCGCCACTTTCATAGAGGTGTGAACTGTGCAGTTCATCGTGAGAGCGGGACAACAGCAGTATTGGATTAACCGCGTCTTCCAGGGCTGTCGCGGTTTGCGTCCCCAAATTCCTGGTACTGAGAGTCCGCAAGATAACCAACTGGTAAGACTTGACTCTCAACGCCGTGAGTTCGTTTTCCGGTCTGTTGTGGGTCAGTCGTTGCCAGGACTCGGCACCCAGGCGTGGGATTTGTTTCAACTCCAGAAGACGACTATCCACCTCTTCATAAAATCTGATCATGGTTTCGTTGATTTCGGAGGTTTTGTGCATGAAATCGAAGTATCGATCCATGATGGCAATGCCTTCGGTAGAAAAAGCAGCGTAGAGCTGGTCAATGCCACTGCTGAAATCGGGATAGTGGCGATGGGTGGCTACACGCTCCATGTCAGCCAAGACAATTCGTTTGCGGGCATTGTTGATGCTGTTTTCCAACAAGGCGCAAAGCTTTGGGTAATTGGGATCAGATTTCGTTAAAACGGCCATTTCCTTGAGTTCGGCAATCTGCGTGACGTAGGTTTCGGTCTGCTTATCCAGCTCCTTGTTGTAAAGGTGCCTGAAGGTTGCTCGGTCCTGTTCAGAGCTGCCGGGAAGGTCTTTTTTCTGGTTCATCAGCTTTTCAGCGATATCGACGCCCCTTTGCACCCGTTCTTGCTGTTGCAGAAACGCTTGGTAATTGTGCTCCAGCAGACTGATGCGTTCTTGCGTTGCTTTGCGTTGGGCTTCGATTCTTGAATGGCGTCCGCCGCCGACCAGTTTCAATCCCTGATCGAGGGTCCATTGACCCTTTCCATTGGTTTTCAGTTTGATTCCCGGGTGATCGGCAAGCTTGGGATGGATCAGATAGACCTCACCTGAACCCGGCACGATACTGACCCGAAAAAGCAGGCCGGCGACGGTGGCGTGCCATTGATTGTCAACCCGATACAACCCTTTGAAGGGGCCCGTTGCAACAGGGTCTGGCAGCGGTGTCGGCCATGGAACCCGAACATCCAGCAATGTGTTGAACAGCTGCGCCGTGGCGGAATCTCGAGCGGTCGACACCTTGAAATCCAACAGGGTATGGCCACTGCCCGGTGGCTCGGAAGGCAACGCCGCTGGCGCCTGAGTAATTACGGTCTCGTCGGTCAACGAGAATGAAGTCGGGGGATGGCGCAAGGGTTCGAAGGTAATCGGGGTTTGCCTGCTGGTTCCGTCAGGCAACAGCGCTGCACCGTGCTCTCGTGCGACATGTAATAGCAGCAAGCCGATATTCAACAACACGTCGATCCAGGCCAGGTTCCGGGCTTTGGCGTCGTCGCTGTCCAGTGCCGGAAGATCGTTGATCAGGCTGTGGGTGATTTGCAGCATCCAGCCCACCAGCATCGCCGGACCGCTTAAAGGCAGGATCAAGGTATTGAAGAGCAGCCATCCACCTTCGAGGATGATCGCCCAGCGGCTCTCGGTATTGGATACAGATTGCCGGTCAGCCAGTTCGACCAGTGCCCGTGCATTACTGATGAACAGGCTGGCCAGCAAGCGGTCTTCCTCTACTGCCTTGAGCCAGTCTCCGGCCGCCGCATTGCCCACCACAATCGCTGGTTCGGGCTTTCTGTAGGGCGTGAAGTCGTCGCCGATATGTAAATGCACGATGTGCGGCTCGTTGAAACCGTTGTGGGCGTAGATGGGGCGTGCGCGGTCTGCTAGCCAGGTCAGTACACTGTCTTGCAGCGGACCGGTTCGGGCGATCGCTTTGAACAAGTCGCTACGGGTGGGATATTGATGCAAAGAGGGCGTGTACAGCGGCCGATAAAGGATATGAGGGCCCTCGGCACTCAAGTCTTTCGGCTCGATGATGAACATGTTGCTGGCCACATCGCATTCACTGTCTGCCGTACGTTGAAACGCCAGTGGCCTGATGACGATTGCTTGCTCTTCGACCATTCGCCCGGCAGCCGAGCGATTCATCAAAGCATCGACATATCGGTAGCCCAAACGGGTAAAGCCATATTCACCTTTGATCGCGTATTCGAGGGCCAGCAGTGGTAATTGAACTCCCAGTTCCAGTTCGAACAATCGCTGGCGCTCTCGTGCCTCGTCGCTATCGGCGAGCAGTAAAGTGTCGATCAGTTCGGGATAATGCTTACCGACATCGACCCGGCTCACCAAGTCCAGCAGGTAGGCCTCGGTGGTCCAATCCTGGACCAGTTGATTCCCAAGGTGATGGATCGTCATGCGGCCTTCGGGCTTGCCAGCCAGATTTTTGATTGCCAATTCTGTCAGGGACATGTTGACCGTTTCGGTGTAACTGCTGCCAAGATCACCGACGGGAACATGGAAAGTCAGTTCCAGCTCATCGGCGTTGTAGCCGGGAGCCAGGGGTTTGTCTTCCAGCATCTGCCGGTGTAGCTTTTTTTTGGCGAACGTATGTACGTCATCAATGCCATCCCGAAACGAGCGCCCGTGGGTCTGCTGTTTGACGCTGGCCAGCGCCAGGACGTGTTTGCGATAGGCCATACGATCCGTGGCGTTTGCTGCTTGCAACCAGTCGGGAATCGTTGCCTGTATCGGTTGAAGGTGCAGGGCGTTGGTTTGGCTGCCGATGAACAGCCTGGTCATATTGGTGATCGAATCAAAGCGTTTTTCCAGATCCTCCAGGCTTTGGTGGGCCGGCAGTTTGAGTGCGGCCAGGTCTTCCAGTTGTTGATTCAATAGCAGGGCGGCTTGGGTATCGAAGATGTTGCCGGCCGGCTCAAAACGCTTCCACGTAATGGAATCGACCTTGAAGTCCCGCTGAAACCGGGCGCCCCATGCCAGACCGAAAGCCTGCAGGGAAGGGAAGGACTCGATGTCGCCGGTTACGCTGCACAACAGATGGGTTTCACCGCAAATCACCAAGAGATCGGGAGTCTGCAGGGAGACGCACACTTTGCCTTTGGTCAGTGTGGTTTGGAGCGTGCAGGCCTCAATGGCACCTTTCGACCAGGGCCTTTGCAGGCGCACCTGACGGTCGGGGTTGTTGGCCAGTTCCGACAGGATGTCGCCCTGCAACGTATCATTCGCCGAATGGCGCACGGCGGACGCTTTCACAATGCCGGTCAGGAGATCGCCCAGCCATTGCCAGCGGCTGCCTCCAGTCTCGTCTTTTTCATTCCAGAACGCCGTTAACGATTCCTGCAAACCGATGTAGAGAATGTCTGGCAACTCGCGGATGACGCCGGCAATAACCTGCATGTCGGGCAAGCGCGACGTGGTTTTGCTGATGCCAAGTTGCGCGGGTGCTCTGTTGGTCAAAAAACAATTGCGACCGTACTGATCGTTCAAGTCGGGAGGGATGCCGCTGGCCAGATATTCCAGCACCAGATCCAGCAGCAGCGTGAGCCGCCAGGCGCCATTGGTGATTGGCTGCGCGATTTTGGTTCGGTACGGGTCGAAATCCAGTTGCGGATATTTTTCCAGCAAGCCGTCCTTGAGCAGGCGAGCGGCTTGCGAGCGTAACGTTGGTCGGGTGCTGAATCGAGCGCTGATGGCGCGCGCAATGATGTCCGACATGGCAGGTGATGAAGCGGGCATTGGCATTATTGCAATCCTTTGCTTGGTTTGGATTGCACAACGTAGAACGAGGGCTATTTAAAGGTGCGGTAATCAGATACCGCACATCGAATGAGTCGATGTGCCAGAGAGATTCAGGACAAACCTCGCAGTTGTTCTGCGGTGGTCAAGAGTGATCAGTACCCAGCACAACATTCAACGCACTGCGCGCATCGTCCAGCTGCACCAGCGTCGCATGCCGCGCACCCAATGCATCGCGATTCTCGATGGCGGTCAGGATTGCCTTGTGCCGTGGCAGCGCCAGTTCATGCAGGTTCGGCCGCTGGTTGGAATGTTTCAAGGCTTCGGCGATGGCCACCGAGAGCATGTTGCACAGGTTGGCCAGCAAGTCGTTGTGCGTGGCATCGGCGATGCGACTGTGGAAGTCCAGGTCCGGCTGCAACAGCGCCTCCGGCGTTGGCGCAGCTTCCATGCGCTGGTAGGCCTCACCGATGGAGGCAATGTCCGCCTCGGTGGCGAATTGCGCGGCGAGGGCGGCAGCGGCCGGTTCGATGATGCTGCGCACACTGGTCAGCAGGTCGAAAAACTGATTCTGCGGGCTGCTTTGCATCAACCAGTGCAGCACATCCGGATCGAGCATGTGCCAGTCCTTGCGTGGCTTGACCACGGTGCCGACCCGCGGGCGGGAGTACACCAGGCCCTTGGCAACCAGGACCCGGGTGGCTTCACGAAGCACCGGCCGGCTGACCGCATACTCTTCGCACAACAGCGCTTCGGCGGGCAGTTTGTCGTCCGGCAGGAAACGTCCCGAGACGATCTGCATGCCCAGTTCCTGGACGATGCGCGAGTGCATGCTTTTGCGGTCGGAGGGTTTGCGGTAATCCATGGGGAACGACGCGGTCCTGTGCGGATGGGTGTCGCGCATGATAGCAGGCGAGACGGGATCATGAGGTAGGCATAAGACACTGTAGGAGCGAGCTTGCTCGCGATGGATGCAAGGACGACGCGTAAATTCAGGCAGCACGCGTTTTCGTTGACGTCCATCGCGAGCAAGCTCGCTCCTACAGGGGGAGGGTGGGGTTAGTGAGAGTGGCGCGGTACTTCAGCCCCGCGGCAACCGACCAGGAAGTCGAAGTCGCAACCCTGGTCCGCTTGCAGCACATGATCGATGTACAGCTGACGATACCCGCCGACGATCAGGTTCTGCGGCGGTTGCAGATCAGCCATCCGCGCAGCCAGTTCGGCGTCCGGAATATCCAGGTGCAAACGGCCGCTGGCGCAATCGAGTTCGATCCAGTCGCCTTCTTTCACTGCGGCCAATGGTCCGCCGGCAGCGGCTTCCGGGGCGACGTGCAGGACAACGGTGCCATACGCGGTGCCGCTCATGCGTGCGTCGGAGATACGCACCATGTCGGTCACGCCCTGGGCCAGCAGCTTGGCCGGCAGCCCCATGTTGCCCACTTCGGCCATGCCTGGATAACCCTTCGGCCCGCAGTTCTTCATCACCAGGATCGAGTTGGCATCCACGTCCAGTTCCGGATCGTTGATCCGTGCCTTGTACATGTCGAAGTTCTCGAACACCACCGCGCGACCGCGATGCTGCATCAGTTCGGGCGTGGCGGCGGACGGCTTGAGTACCGCGCCCAGCGGCGCCAGGTTGCCACGCAACACACAGATGCCGCCATCGGCGCGGATCGGGTTGTCGAGGGTGCGGATCACTTCGTCCTCGCCATAGATCGGCGCGTCTTTGGTGTTCTCGCCGATGGACTTGCCGTTGACGGTCAAGGCGTTCGGGTTCGGGATCAGGTTGGCTTCACCGAGACGACGCAGCACCGCCGGCAGGCCACCGGCGTAGTAGAACTCTTCCATCAGGAAACGCCCGGACGGTTGCAGGTCGACGATGGTCGGCATGCCGCGACCGATACGGGTCCAGTCATCCAGGTCCAGCTCCACGCCGATGCGCCCGGCGATGGCCTTCAGGTGGATCACCGCGTTGGTCGAACCGCCGATGGCGGCATTGACACGAATGGCGTTTTCGAAGGCTTCCTTGGTGAGGATCTTCGACAGCTTCAAGTCTTCGCGCACCATCTCCACGGCACGCATGCCGGACATGTGCGCCAGCACATAACGGCGCGCATCCACGGCCGGGATCGCCGCATTGTGGGGCAGGGAAGTGCCCAGTGCTTCGGCCATGCAGGCCATGGTCGACGCGGTGCCCATGGTGTTGCAGGTGCCAGCCGAGCGGGACATGCCGCCCTCGGCCGCGAGGAAGTCATCGATGCTGATGGTGCCGGCCTTGACCTGTTCGCTGAGCTGCCAGACCACGGTGCCGGAGCCGATGTCCTTGCCTTTGTGCTTGCCGTTGAGCATCGGCCCGCCAGTGACGACGATCGCGGGAACGTCGCAACTGGCGGCGCCCATCAGCAGCGCCGGAGTGGTTTTGTCGCAACCGGTCAGCAGTACTACGCCATCGATCGGGTTGCCGCGAATGGCTTCTTCGACATCCATGCTCGCCAGGTTGCGGGTGAGCATGGCGGTCGGGCGCAGGTTCGATTCGCCGTTGGAGAACACCGGAAACTCCACCGGAAAGCCGCCGGCCTCGATCACCCCACGTTTGACGTGCTCGGCAATCTGGCGGAAATGCGCGTTGCACGGGGTCAGTTCCGACCAGGTGTTGCAGATGCCGATGATCGGTTTGCCATGGAACTGGTGGTCGGCGATGCCTTGATTCTTCATCCAGCTGCGGTACATGAAGCCGTTCTTGTCGGCGGTGCCAAACCATTGGGCGGAGCGCAGGGTGGGTTTCTTATCAGACATGATCGATTCTCTTATTGTATGACTATATTGTTCTATCTGGCGCCTAACATAAGCGCAAATCGCGCTGTTTGGAAGTGTTGTTGAGTAAATAGTATTACTATATAGTCGGCTCAAACGGAGGGATGGCCCTGGCGAATATTTCGCGAGAGGCGTCCCCCGAGGTTCCATAACAACAACAATCGGAGACCGATCTCATGAGCCAGGAACTGCGGCTTATCCGTCGCATCACGCTGAAACTGATTCCCTTCCTGATCCTGCTGTACCTGATCGCCTATGTGGACCGCTCCGCGGTGGGCTTCGCCAAACTGCACATGGGCGCCGACATCGGCCTGGGCGATGCCGCCTACGGTCTTGGCGCCGGGCTGTTCTTCATCGGCTACTTCCTGCTGGAAATCCCCAGCAACCTGATGCTCGACCGCTTCGGCGCACGGCGCTGGTTCGCGCGGATCATGGTCACCTGGGGCGCCATCACCATCGGCATGGCCTTCGTCCAGGGGCCGAACAGCTTCTATGTGATGCGCTTTTTGCTCGGCGCCGCCGAAGCCGGGTTCTTCCCGGGCGTTCTGTACTACATCACCCAATGGTTCCCGGTGCGCCATCGCGGCAAGATCCTCGGGCTGTTCATCCTGTCGCAACCCATCGCGATGGTGATCACCGGCCCGCTGTCCGGTGGCTTGCTGGGCATGGACGGCGTGTTGGGGCTGCACGGCTGGCAGTGGCTGTTCATCGTCATCGGTTGCCCGGCGATCCTGCTGACCTGGCCGGTGCTGCGCTACCTGCCGGACGGCCCGCAACAAGTGAAGTGGATGGACCAGGCAGAAAAGGACTGGCTGAGCACCGAACTGAAAAAGGACCTGGACGCGTACGGCCAGACCCGCCATGGCAATCCGCTGCACGCCCTCAAGGACAAACGCGTCCTGCTGCTGGCGCTGTTCTACCTGCCGGTGACCCTGAGCATCTATGGCCTGGGCTTGTGGCTGCCGACCCTAATCAAACAATTCGGTGGCAGCGACCTGGTGACCGGTTTCGTTTCCGCGGTGCCGTACATCTTCGGGATCGTCGGCCTGCTGATCGTTCCACGCAGTTCCGACCGCTTGAACGACCGCTACGGCCACCTCGCCGTGCTTTACGTACTGGGTGCGATCGGCCTGTTCCTCAGCGCCTGGCTGTCGGTGCCGGTGCTGCAACTGGCGGCGCTGTGCCTGGTGGCGTTCGCACTGTTTTCCTGCACCGCGGTGTTCTGGACCCTGCCGGGTCGATTCTTTGCCGGCGCCAGTGCGGCGGCGGGGATCGCCTTGATCAACTCGGTGGGTAACCTCGGTGGTTACCTCGGGCCGTTCGTGATCGGCGCGTTGAAGGAGTACACCGGCAACTTGGCTTCGGGCCTGTACTTCCTGTCGGGCGTGATGGTGTTCGGGCTGATTCTGACGGGCGTCGTCTATCGCCTGCTGGAACGCAAACACGTCCTGCCAGCCAATCAATTTGCGGCGAGTGCGCGTGGGGCTTCCCGTACCTGAATCCTTGGATTGGCCCCGATCAACTGTGGGAGCGAGCCTGCTCGCGATGAGGTTGTCACATCCGACATTGATGTCGACTGATGCGCCGCATAAGCGAGCAGGCTCGCTCCCACAGGGGGACTGCGTTGTTTTGAAGTGTTTGGTTAACAGGAGAAAATTCATGCGTTTGGTTCAGTTCGAATTGAGTAACGGCGAACGCCGTGTCGGCGTGGTCGAGGCGGGGCTGGTTCGTGAAGTGCAGGACGCGCGCACCGTTCGCGATCTGGCATTGGCGGCGATCGAGGCGGGCACCAATCTTGAGCAGCAGGTGCGAAGCCTGGGGCTGGGCATCAGTCATGACTATGCCGAACTGCTGACGCAACGGCGCATCCTGCCGCCCCTGGATCATCCGGACCCGGCGCACATGCTGGTCAGTGGCACGGGCCTGACCCATCTGGGCAGTGCATCGGCCCGGGACAAGATGCACCAGCAAAGTGGCGACGAATCGGCGATGACCGACACCATGCGCATCTTCAAATGGGGCGTGGAGGGTGGCAAACCGGCAGCCGATCAAGCCGGGGTGCAGCCGGAGTGGTTCTACAAAGGCGATGGCAGCATCGTCGTCAGGCCGGGCGAGCCGTTTCCCCTGCCGCCGTTTGCCGAAGATGCCGGCGAAGAGCCGGAGCTCGCTGGCCTGTACGTCATCGGTCGCGACGGTAAGCCGTATCGCCTGGGTTTTGCCGTGGGCAACGAGTTCTCCGACCACGTCATGGAACGCAAGAACTACCTGTATCTGGCCCATTCGAAACTGCGCAGCTGCAGCTATGGCCCGGAATTGCGGGTGGGCGACCTGCCGCAGCATCTGTCGGGCACCAGCCGCATCCTGCGCGACGGCGAGGTGCTATGGCAGAACGAGTTTCTCAGCGGCGAGGCGAACATGTGCCACAGCCTCGCGAACCTCGAATTCCATCATTTCAAGTACCGCCAGTTCCTGCGTCCCGGGGATGTTCACATTCACTTCTTCGGCACCGCGACCCTGTCCTTTGCCGACGGCATTCGCACGCAACCGGGTGATGTGTTCGAGATCACCCAGGCCGAATTCGGCGCGCCATTGATCAATGGCATCGCACCGATCGCAGCGGCTTTCGAACCCGGCACCGTCGGCACACTTTGAGGACTTACCCATGACCCGGATTCTTGGTCACAACTACATCGGCGGCCAACGCAGCGCCGCCGGCAGCGTCAAGTTGCAGAGTTTCGATGCGACAACGGGCGAGGCCTTGCCCCAGGATTTTTCTCAGGCGAGCCCGCAGGAAGTCGATGCGGCGGCCAACGCGGCGGTGGCCGCATACCCGGCCTATCGCAGCTTGAGTGCGGAGCGGCGGGCGCAGTTTCTCGAGGCCATTGCCGATGAACTGGATGCCCTCGGTGATGATTTTGTCGCCGTGGTCTGCCGCGAAACGGCGTTGCCGGCGGGGCGAATTCAAGGCGAGCGTGGACGTACCAGCGGGCAGATGCGTCTGTTTGCCAAAGTCTTGCGTCGCGGTGATTTCTACGGTGCACGGATCGACCGGGCATTGCCGGAGCGGCAACCGTTGCCGCGCCCGGACCTGCGTCAATACCGTATCGGCCTCGGGCCGGTGGCGGTGTTCGGTGCCAGCAATTTTCCGCTGGCGTTCTCCACCGCCGGCGGCGACACGGCATCGGCATTGGCGGCCGGCTGCCCGGTGGTGTTCAAGGCCCACAGTGGTCACATGGCCACGGCTGAACTCGTTGCCGACGCGATCATTCGCGCCGCCGAGAAAACCGGGATGCCGGCAGGCGTGTTCAACATGATCTATGGCGGCGGTGTCGGCGAGGCGCTGGTCAAGCATCCGGCCATTCAGGCGGTGGGTTTCACCGGCTCGCTCAAGGGCGGTCGAGCCTTGTGCGACATGGCCGCGGCCCGTGCGCAACCGATTCCGGTGTTCGCCGAGATGTCGAGCATCAACCCGGTGATCGTGTTGCCCCAGGCCCTGGAAGTGCGCGCAGAAAGCATCGCCCGTGACCTGACCGCGTCGGTGGTACAAGGCTGCGGTCAGTTCTGCACCAACCCAGGCCTGGTGATCGGTATTCGCTCGCCGCAGTTCAGCGCGTTCGTGCAGCAGGTCACCGGGCTGATGGGTGATCAGCCCGCGCAAACCATGCTCAATGCCGGAACCTTGAGCAGCTATGGCAAAGGTCTGCAAAAACTGCTCGCTCATCCGGGCATCGAGCACCTCGCCGGCAGCTCGCAGCAAGGCAATCAGGCCCAGCCGCAGCTGTTCAAGGCGGATATCAGCCTGTTGCTCGACGGCGATGAAGTCTTGCAAGAAGAAGTCTTCGGCCCGACCACCGTGTTCGTCGAAGTCGCTGACCAGGCACAACTCAGTGCCGCATTGAACGCGCTGCACGGCCAGTTGACCGCCACCCTCATTGGCGAGCCGGAAGACTTCGAACAGTTCGCCGGGCTGACAGCGTTGCTGGAACAGAAGGTCGGACGGATCCTGCTCAATGGCTATCCGACGGGCGTGGAAGTCTGCGATTCGATGGTCCACGGCGGACCGTACCCGGCAACGTCCGATGCGCGCGGTACGTCGGTGGGCACCCTGGCGATCGATCGTTTCCTGCGCCCGGTGTGCTTCCAGAACTATCCGGACAATTTGCTGCCGGATGCGCTGAAGAACGGCAATCCGCTGCGTATCCAGCGACTGGTGGACGGGCAATCGTCCCGCGAGGCACTCTAGCGCCAGACCACCTCCCCTGTAGGAGCTGGCAAGCCAGCTCCTACAGGGGAGGTGGTGCATGAGCTATCATTGCGTCTTTCCCATTCAAAGATTGACTGCCATGACTTCCCCTACCGACACCTTGCTCAATGCCCTCGAACACTGCGGAATGGTCGAGATCGACGGGCTGCATGCCTTCGAATTCGCCCTCGACGAGGACGATAACCTGCACATTGAATGCATGGATGGCCGTGCGGCCAAACACTGGGAGTTCACCCCGGCGCAGGTCCAGGCCGCAACCTTCGATACCTCGCTGCAAAGCTGGTTGATCACCGGTGAGTCGGGTGAACACCGTTTGGTGTGCGTGGGCGATGTCGTTGGTGGCGACAACGGTGATGACGACCAAGACGATGCGTAACCTCTGGCCACTGTTGATGGCCGGCAGCATCGGTGCGATGGGTGTCCAGATCGCATCCGCCGACGACTATCAACTGCTCGTGGGCTCCTACACCGCCGGTCAAAGCCAGGGCATCTACCGCCTGGCTTTCGACAGCAGCTCCGGGCAGATCGATGCCCGGCCCCTGCAAGTGATCAACAGCGAAAACCCGTCGTGGCTGACCCTGTCGAAGGATCAGCGACACCTGTTCGTGGTCAACGAAAACGGTCCGGGCCAGACCGATCCGGTAGGGCGCGTCAGCAGTTACGCGATCGATCCCAAGAGCCATGCGCTGAGCCTGATCAGCCAGGTACAAAGCCTGGGCAACGAGCCGACCCATTCCAGCCTCAGCGCCGATGGCGGCCATCTGTTTGTCAGCAATTACTCGGTGGTCGATGACCCGGGCGGCACCCTCGCGGTGATGCCGGTGGCGGCCGACGGCACGCTCAAACCGGTGGTGCAGATGAGCAGCCACCCGGCGAGTCGGGTCAACCCCGAGCGTCAGGCCTCGGCCCACGTGCATTCGGCCATCCCGTCACCGGATGGCCGATACGTGTTCGCAATCGACCTGGGTGCCGACAAGGTGTTTGCCTACCGCTTCGACCCCAAGGCCAACCCAGAACTGCCATTGACCCCGGCCACCCCGGCATTCGTACAGCTGCCGCCCGGTAGCGGACCACGCCATCTGCTGTTCAGCGCTGACGGCAAACACGCCTGGCTGACCATGGAAATGAGCGCCCAGGTGGCGGTGTTCGATTACCACGACGGCCAACTCAAGCAGACGCAGATGGTCGATCTGGCTGCCGGACAGCCAGTTTCAGACAAGGCTGCAGCGGCGTTGCATGCCTCGGCTGACGGCAAGTTCCTCTACGTCAGCAACCGTGGCACGGCCAATCAACTGCTGGTATTTGCCATCGATCCGGCCACCGGCCATCTCAACGAGCTGCAACGCCGGGCGGTGGACGGCGATCACCCGCGGGAATTCAGCCTCGATCCGAGCGGCAAATTCCTGTTGATCGCCAATCAGAAGAGCAACCAGATTGTCGTCGTCGAACGCGATGCCAAGACTGGTCTATTGGGCAAGACGGTGCAAAAACTACCGATGGACGCCCCGAGCGACCTCAGGTTTCTGCTGCGTCAATAAGCCGCAGGCCCCGGTTGATGGGGCCTGCCTGCTTTTATCAATGGCGCTGATATCTGGTACTGCTACAAAGCATTTCAAGGCACCAACCCTCGAGGGTTAAGTTTGCTTCACGGCCCCACCGGGCAAGCAAGCCAACTGAATCCGAGGAATACCGCCATGAACTTCAACATTTTCTCTGTCATCGCCGCTTCCGCCATTTCTGCCACCGTTGCGCTGCCAGCCAGTGCCAGCGTTGAAATCAGCGACAAAAAAGCCCACACCCAGAGCTACACCCCAAAATACCTGCAACAGAGCGCCAACTTCTACGCCGCGCTGGATCACAAAGCCCAGGCCTGAGCGTTTACCCCTGCCTTTATGCAGGAGCGAAGTCACTGATGATCGAAGGCACTTGTGTTGAAAACGATCAGAGTGATGTCGCTCCTGCATAACGCATTTGCGACAGTATCAATTTGCCATCAATGTCGCGCTTGATATCACATAGCCATACGTTTAAATTGACGCTGATTTTTTGACTCCTCCTCACGGCAAGGATCGGCAGCATGGTGACGCGTCTGGCATTGGTTGTTCTTTTTCTCTATTCCACCCCCATTCTGTCGGCAGCCGACCCTGTTCCGGGTGAGCCGGAGGCTGCGCGCGAGCGCTTGATAAGTTTTATTGAAGACTGAAATAGACTGGCTTAATGATCAACGAGGCTGATGGTTACTATGGATAACCCTGAGTGGTTACCCAGGCTTTTTTGATCGATTCTGTGGGCATTGAAACATGCCTGCGGGGAACATCATGGCCAGCGCAATTCTCACTTCTGCCAAATATGGCGCCTATGTGGCAATCGGTCTTTACCTTGCCTTGGTGCTGCTGGTCAGCCTTTCGGCGCAGTCGCAATCCACCTTCGAAGCACCGATCCAGGTCGCTCATCCCGGCATCCAGTTTGAACACCGAGCGCAAAACGCGGGCGTCCATCAGGCTGAACTCGCGGGAGTCGTCGGCGCATGAAAGGGCACAGACTCTGGGTCATCGCCTTCCTGGCGTTCATGACCAACGGATCCTCCCTGCTGGGGATCGGCCAGGGTTCGGCAGGCTCAGTGGCACGGGCCATCGAAGCCAACCACAACATCGCCCGCAGCATCGAAAACGCCAGTGCCCAAGGCATGTTGACCGGCAATCCGCCGATCAGGAGTGAAGGCGTGGTGTTCGGGCCGTTCCAGGTGGATTGCTCGGCGATCGGGATGTGTGAGGTGTTGGCCTGAAGTCTGCTGCGGAAAAAGGGCTTTTGTGGTGAGGGGGCTTGTCCTAATGCCAGTCAGTTAAGGAGCAAAACCTGTGGGAGCGAGCTTGCTCCGGGCGGCGTTCCGACGATGGCGGACTGTCAGGCAACGCAGGTGTTGACTATGCGATCGTCATCGCGAGCAAGCTCGCTCCCACAGGGGGGGCGGTGTTCGAAGCGTTAACTGATCGGCATTAGGGCAAGCCCCCTCACCACAGTGTGCGGCGGCTTACTTGCGCATCACACCGGTAAACAAATCCGACTCCAGAAACCGCTGCAACCAGTCCTGCAACCGTCGATACGGCGTCTGCGCGAACCAATCGCGGTCGACATGGGCGAACTGGCGCACGAAGGGCATCAACGCTACATCGGCCAGGCTTGGATGATCAGCCAGCAAGTAATCGCGTCCTTCCAGCAATACCTCCAGCCTTTGCAAAAACACCTCGCCCTCGGCGCGATAAACCTCCATCGGCTGTTCGGGATAACGCTCGGCGTACTTGTAGCGATTCAAGTGCACCTTGAACACCTGATCGTTCTGCTCGATCAGCGGGATGATTTGCGCCGCTGCGCCAGGATCAGCCTTGAGCAACCAGTCCTGCGGATCGTTCTGGGCCAGGGCCCAGCGCATGATCTCGAGGCTTTCGTCGATCACCCGGCCATCGGCGCTCAGTACCGGCACCGTGCCTTTGCCCGACAGCGCGAGCATTTCGGCGGGCTTGGCCTTCAGGCTGACTTCGACGATATCCACGGCCACTCCCGCATAACGCAGGGCCATGCGCGCGCGCATGGCGTACGGGCAGCGGCGGAAGGAATACAACGTGTTCATTTCACCTCCAGGGTGCTCAGGCCGTTGCCCTGGCGCTGGACCTGAATCTGCACCGGAATCCGTTCATGCATTTCCTGTACGTGGGAAATCACCGCGACCTTGCGGCCCTGGGCCTGCAAGCCATCAAGGGCGTCCATGGCCAGTTGCAAGGATTCCGGATCGAGGCTGCCGAAGCCTTCGTCGATGAACAGCGACTCGATTTTCAGCGTGCTCGACGCCATCGACGCCAGGCCGAGGGCCAGCGCCAGCGATACCAGGAATGTCTCGCCACCGGACAGCGAATGCACCGAACGCAGTTCGTCGCCCATTTCGGTGTCCATCACCAGCAACCCGAGCATGCTGCCGCCGCGCTTGAGGCGATAGCGGCGCACCAGTTGGCGCAATTGCACGTTGGCGTGATGCACCAGCAGGTCGAGGTTGTAGGCTTGGGCGATCTTGCGGAAGGTGTCGCCGGTGGCGGAGCCGATCAACGCATTCAGGCGCGCCCAGCGTTGATACTCGCTGTAGGCATCGGCAATCTGCTGCGCCAGGGCCTGATTGGCGTTCTGTCGGCGCTGGTCCTCGGCCTGTTCGGCGCGCAGTTCGGCGCAGTGTTGCTCGCTGGTGGCGGCGAGGTTGTGCAGATCGACCAATTCAGTGGCCAACTGCTCGGCATCGAGGTTGCCGTTGTGTTGCGCTTGATGATCGAGCAGGCGCTTGTCGCGCTCCTGCACCAGGACGCGGGCTTGCTCGATGGCTTTTTCACTGTGCTGCAAGCGCTGGCGCAGTTCGCTGACCTGGGTGTCGTCAACCCGCAGAAGGTCTTCGAGGCCAGCGTCATCCAGCTCGGGATGGCGGGCACGCCAGTCGCCGATTTTGCCGGCGAGCTCACGTTCTTCAGCTTCCAGTGCGTGCAAGCGTTCTTGCTGGGCCTTGAGCTCGGCGGCGAGTTGCACAGACCGCGTGAGGACACTTTGCAGCGTCTGCGCGGTACTGGTTTCGGTGCTCCGCGCCTGTTCCACGGCCTGTTCCAGTTGCTGCTGCCAATGCTCGGCGCTGCTGTGTTCGCCGAGTAATTGCCCGAGGGTGTGCTGGCTCGCCTGTTGCTGCTCGGCCAGCCCGGTGAACTGCTGTTCGGCGGCCTGCAATTGCTGTACGCGGCTTTGCTGGCGATCCTGTTCCTTCTCCAGGTTTTGCTGGCGCTGTTGCTGCTCGGCCAGTTCTTCCTTTTGTTGCTCGACTTGCGCCAGGCGCTCGGCGATCTGCCGGTCGAGCTGCATGAAGGTCGCGGCCGGCTCGACGCGTAGCGCTTGCAGGGTTTCGGCCGGGAGCAGATTGGCGAATGCGCTGAGTTCCTCGTCCAGGCGCTGGCGGTCGTTACCCAGCTCGCGCTGTTGATTGCTCAGGTGCTGGGCCGCGTGCTGGTGCGCGATTTCAGCATGGCGCAGTTGCTGGGTCAGGCGCGCGGCATCCTGTTGCAGGGTGAGCAGCGCGCTCTGCCGTTGCTCGTCCTGGCTGATGCTCTGGTTGAGCTGGCTGTTTTGCTGGGTGAGCCAGGCATCGCGCTTGGCGGCATCCTGATTCAGCAGTTGGGCAGCCAGCGGATGCGCTTCCAGACTTGGGGCGAGGGCTTGCTGTTGGGTTGCCAGATGCTCCTGCTGTTGCAGCAGTTCCTTTTGCTGGGCGATCAACCCGCCGACTTCGGCACGCAGGTCGGTGAGTTTTTCCTTGAGCAGGTCGACGGCCTTTTGCGCGTTGGCCTGTTCGCTCTCATCAAAACGACCGAGGCTCTGCAGCAGGGCTTCGGGCTGATGATAGGGGTGCTCGTTGCTGCCGCAGACCGGGCATGGCTGATCGTCCTGCAACTGCGCGCGCAGCTCCTCGACACTGGCACTGCGTGCCAGACGCTGACGCTCCAGCAGTTCGCGCGTGACGTTGAGGGTCTGTTCGGCAACGCTCAGATCAGCCTTGGCCTTGACCCCGTCCTGGGTCAGGCGTTCACGTTCCTGCTGCGCGGTGAGCTGGCGTTGCTGCAGCTCGGCGCCGCGCTGGTCCAGTTCCTGCTGGCTGGTCCACAAGCGTGCAAGGTCTTCGACGGCGCGCAGTTGCTTGCGGTTGTCCTGCAACAGGCTGCCGAGAATGCCGATCTGCTCGGCGACGGCATCCGGCTCCGCACCGGCCTCCTTGAACAGTACCTCCAGTTGCTGCTTCTGTGCGTTGAGCGTTTGTTCGGTGCTCGTGGCGTTTTGCTCAAGGCTGGCCAGTTCGGCCTGGCCCTGATTCAACCGGTTACCGATCAGCATCAACTGTTGCAGGCGATCGCGGTAGGCATTCCAGGCATCGCTCAACGGTGCCAGATGAGTGCTTTGTTCCAGCTCGGTGGCAATGCGCTGCAAGTCCCCGGCGCCACGGGTTTGCTGATTGACCAAGGTCTGAATCGTGCTCTGGCCCAGGCTGCAGGCCTGCTCGGCATTTTGCTTTGCCTCGGCACTGAGGGCGGTGTCCTTGGCGAGGCGGGCGAGGGTGCTTTGCGCTTCGAAGGCCTGGCGCAGTAACGGCGCGCTGGCGGTTTGCCGTTGTTGCGCTTCGTTCAACGCGATCCGGGCGGCGCTAAGCTGTTGCTCGAGCTGCGTCTGACGCTCGCCGAGTTCGCCATGCTGCTGCGCATGCAAGGCAATGTGCGCCGCCAAGGGTGTGAGCAGCGCGTCGACCTCGGCTTTACGGGCGAACTGGTGCCGTTGCGGGGCCAGCTGTTCGAGGCGGGTGAGCCTCAAGCGCTCACTGGCCAGGGCCTCCCAGTGGGTCTGTGCCGATTGCAGTTGTTCGCTGGCAGCCAGATGTTCGTCCTGCAAGCGACGCAGGTCCTTGAGCCAGGTGTCCTGCAGTTCAAGTTGTTTGAGCTGCGCCTGCCGGGCCTTGAGTTGTTGCTGCGCTTCGTTGAAGCGCTCATCCAGTTCCGCGCGGGCTTGCGGCGACAGCGGCGTCACCCCGCTGGCCTGATCCTGCAGCAGCTTGTGCGCCTCGCGAGCCTCCTTGGTCTTGTCGAAGGCCCGACGACCGAGGCGAGTGTAGAGCGCTGTGTCGGTGAGTTTTTCCAGCAATTCGCTGCGGTCGTTGTCGTCGGCCTTGAGGAACGCGCTGAACTCGCTTTGCGCCAACATCACCGCGCGGGTGAACTGTTCGAAATTCAGCCCCAGCGCGGCTTCGAGCTGAGTCTTGTATTCGCCTTTCTGGCTGGCGAGCAATTGATCCTGATCGATGTCACGCAAGCTCTGGCGGCTGGCCTGCAGCTTGCCGGCGGCCTTGTCCCGGGCGCGATTGGCTTCCCAGCGGGCGCGGTAACGGCGACCGTCGACACCGACGAAATCCACTTCCGCATAGCCTTCACCCGTGCCGCGACGCAGCAGGGTGCGCGGGTCGCCGGTAGCGATTTCGCCGTCGGCGTCCGGCACCTTGGCGTCGCGGCCGGTATTGTTCAGGCGCGGTACGGCGCCAAACAGCGCCAGGCACAAGGCATCGAGCAAGGTGCTTTTGCCAGCACCGGTGGGGCCAGTGATGGCGAACAGTCCGGCACTGGCCAGGGGTTCGGCGGTGAAGTCGATTTCAAACGGCCCGGCCAGGGAGGCGAGGTTTTTCAGGCGGATCGCGAGGATTTTCATGGCTGTTCGCTCTCCATCTGCACGTCCTGCAACAGCTCGGCAAAGTCCTTGAGGGTCTGCTCGTCGACCTCGCTGCCGTAGTTGTCTTGCCAGGCGCGGCTGAACAGTTCCTGAGGCGTGAGCTGGTCCAGTTCGATCAGCGTGCTGCCTTCGTCGGCACCGTCATGGCTGCCATTGCCGGCGTACTCGGCGGCGATGCGCACCAGACGCACGGCCTTGCCTTGCAGGGCGGTTTCCACTTGATTGCGCAGGTCGGGCTGCGGTTCGTCGAGGCGCACCCGCACCTCCAGCCATGGCTGGCGCTGGATCTCGGCCAACAGGTCGATGTTCGGCAGGTCCGCCAGTTGCAGCAGGATCTCGCTCAATGGCGCCGGGCCGATGCGTTGCAGGTTGACCGCGCGGGGGATCAGCTTCGGCTCGACGCTGAGCAGGGTTTCGCCGTCGAGCTTGATGTCGAGAATCTGGTGCTGATAGCTGATCTCGGAGAACGACAGGGGGATCGGCGAGCCGCTGTAGCGGATGCGCTCCTCGCCATTGACCTTCTGCGGCTTGTGCAAGTGGCCGAGAGCGACATAGCTGATGCTCGGCCCGAACAGGCTGGCGGGCAGGGCCTCGGCATTGCCGATGATCAGGCTGCGCTCGGAGTCTTCCGACACCGAGCCGCCGGCCATGTGCGCGTGGCTGATGGCGATCAGTGCCTGACCCGGCTGGCGCTTGGCATTGGCCGCTTCGATCAGCCACTCGTGCACCTGGCCGATCCCGCGCAAATAGTTGTCACCCAAATGCGCGCCGGTGACTTCCGCCGGACGCAAAAACGGCAGCGCCAGACACCAGCCGGCGATTTCACCACGGGCATCCGGCAAGGGTAGCAGCAGGCGCTCGGCGTCCAGTTGACCGTCGTCGAGCCACAACACACGACCGAGTGCATGAGTACGCAGGCGGCGCATCAACGGCGCCGGCAGTTCGATCCGCGAACCGGAGTCGTGGTTGCCGGCGATCATCACGATGGTCAGCGACGGCTGTTGCTCGTGGGCGCTGACGATGAAGTCGTAGAGGCGTTCCTGGGCTTTGACCGGCGGATTGACCGTGTCGAAGATATCACCGGCGATCAACAGCACATCCGGCTGATCGAGCTTCAATTGACGCAGCAGCCAGTCGAGAAAACAGCCATGTTCGAAATCGCGATCCTGGCCGTGCAGGTTCTGCCCGAGGTGCCAGTCGGAGGTGTGAAACAAGCGCAAGGCGGACTCCGCTACAAAATAGGTAATGGCCGCGGGAAAAATGAAGGCGGCGAAAGGGGAGGGAGTTTACTGGCAAAAGGTCGGGAATGCAGAAGGCAAAAAGAACAGCCTGCGACATCTCCTACAGGATATGCGCATATCCAATGTAGGAACTGCCGCAGGCTGCGATCTTTCGAACTTGTTGTTGGTAGAGGGGCTTGCTTGGTCAAGGTACATTGGGCCTCGGGACGTCTGCTGTTGCGCACCATCAGGGAGTGGTTCAGTGCCTAACCGGCCGAATGAAAAGGAAGTGTCATGACTCAACGGTTACTGCAACTTGATCATGTGTCGTTCAACCTGCCCGACGGGCGCGTTCTGTTCGATCACTTGAACCACACCTTCAGTACCAGGGCCACTGGCATCGTGGGTGCCAATGGCTGTGGCAAGTCTTTGCTTGGCCGGCTCCTGACAGGAGAACAACTGCCCACTAGCGGCATCGTCCGGCGCGAAGGGCGGGTTTACGCCGTCGCGCAATTACTGGAGCCCGAGCGCTATCCCAGCGTCGCCGCACTGGCCGGTGTCGACCATATTCTGGCGGCGCTGGAGCGTATTGCCCAAGGTAGCGTCGACGATGACGACCATGCGCTGGCGGTCGACCAATGGGATTGCGCCACACGCCTTGAGGCGGAACTTCAGCAGATCGGCCTCGGTCACTTGGAAGCCGACGCGCGCACCGACGCACTCAGTGGTGGCGAACGGCAACGGGTGGCGTTACTGGGCGCGTGGCTATCGAGGGCCGACTGGCTCGTTCTCGATGAGCCCAGCAACCACTTGGATATTGATCAGCAACACAAACTTGCGCAGCAGATCGAGCGCTGGCCCAACGGCCTGGTGTTGATCAGCCACGACCGCAGCCTTCTGGAACACGTCAACGAAATTGTCGAGCTTTCACCCCAGGGGCTGGCGGTTTATGGCGGCAACTACAGTCAGTATGCGGCGGCACGCGAGCAGGAGCAGCAGGCGTTCCAGTCGGCATTACAAGGTGAGCGGTCGCAGGCCAAACGTGAGCAACGCGAGATGATCGTACAAATGGAGCGTCAGCACCGGCGTAATGCGCGCGGCGACCGCCAGGCCCGTGACGGCAATCAGACCAAGCTGATCACCAACGCCCAGAAAGAGCGCAGCGAAAACAGTCAGGGAAGATTGCGCCTCAATCAACAGGTTGCCCGGGAACAGCAGCAACAACGGATCGCCGAGGCCCGTGCGCGGTGCGCGCCGGACATTCAACGCATGATGTTGTCTCCGGAAAGCGTAGTGCCCAATGGCAAGCTGATTGTGCAGCTCAACGACGTCATTCTCCCGTTCGGTTACGCGGCGCCGATCAATTTGACGCTGACGGGGCCTATGCGCATGGCACTCCTGGGCGCTAATGGCAGCGGCAAGTCGACCCTGTTGCGAGTGATCGCCGGCCAACTGCCGGTGCGCCAAGGCGAACTCATCCGCAGTTGCCATGTCGGCTGGCTGGATCAACACGCTGGATTGCAGTACCCCGAACGCACGGCGGTGCAATGGCTCTACGAAAGCAATCCTGAATTGCCCGAAGCCGAGGCACGAACCCGCTTGGCGCAGATGGGGATTGATGCTGACCGTGCGATGCTCAAGACCTGCCAGTTGAGTGGCGGCGAACGCCTGAAAATAGCGCTCGCTGCGCAGTTGTATGCACGGCGGCCACCGCAATTGCTGTTGCTGGACGAACCGGATAACCATTTGGATCTGCCCAGTAGAATCGCGCTGGAGCACATGCTTAATCAATACCAAGGGGCATTGATCGTGGTTTCTCATGATTGCGCTTTTTTACAGGCCATTCATCTGGACGCCGAGTTGCATCTCAAAAGCCAGGGTTGACCGTGTCAATGATATCGCCGGCGATTAGTAGCACCAGGCAACTCGATGTGCCTGAAAAATAGTAGAGGAGCGCTTCGCGCCCCAACGGGGCGATGCGGCGTTCCGACAAGCCCCCTCGCCACAAGGATCGGTGTTTACTTCGGATACAGCGGCGGCAACCCACTGTCACCGACCGGATCCTGCACCCGTTCGGCAATCGGGATCGCCTTGATCACCCGCCACAACTCGTCACCTTGCCAGTACTGGCCGGTTTCGCTGTACAGCGCGCCGTTCAGGCCGTCGAGGGCGTTGGACAGGGGCACGAAGCGGGCGGCCATGTCGGCCAGGGTTTCCGGCTGTTGGCGGGCCCAGGCGTCGAGGGCCTGGCGGGTGGCGTGGGAGTCGTTGGCCTGGCAGGCGCGCTTGAGGTCGTCGAGTACGGTGCGCGGGCTCGGGCCGGTTTGCGCGACACGCGCCACCGCCGGTTGCCAGCGGCCACGCCACCAGAGGCCGAAGCCGAGCAGGGTGGTGCAGGCCAGGATCAAGGTGCTGAGCTTCCAGCGCCAGAGTGCTTCGCTGTCGGCGCTGGCATCGATCGGTGAGGCGCCGGCAGGCGTGTCGACCGCCAGGCTCGGATTGGCCGCCACGTGCAGCGTGCGAGCGGGCAGGCTGCTGCGTTCCAGATGGTCTTCGAAGGTGTTCCACCAGACCAGGTCGACGGTGGGCAGCTCGATGGCGCCGGTCCGTGTCGGCACCAGGGCTTCTCGGTCTTCACGACTGCCGACCAGTCCGCGTTCGCTGTTCTGGTTGCCGAGCACCGGTTGATCCGGGTAGCGGCGCAGGCCGCCGGCATCGGTGCCGGGCAGTGGTGGCAGTTGGGTGCTGGACAAGCCTTCGGCCGTCACTGTCAGACTGCGGGTCAGTGAATCGCCGACCTGGGCGTGATCCGGCTCCGGGTTCCAGCTTTCGCTCAGGGTCAGGCTGCGCGCAGGCAGCCAGGGCGCATCGGCCGGATAAGTGATGGGTTTGGCCTTGACCGTCAACTGCAGTTCGGTCGAGGTAACGGGCATCAGCTTGCCGGATTTCGCCCCTTGGGTGGCGTCCTGTGCCGGTTGCGCATCGACCAGCGCGGCGTTGAAGACCTGTGCCGGAATGATCAGTTCGCCGCTGTGTTGCGGGTAGATCGCATAGCGCATTTCGATCACGCCGTGGCGCTGGCCATCGATGTCTTTTTCATAGGTGCGTGAGTCGCCCAATTGCTCGATGCGCGCATCAGGTATCTGCAAGGGCGGCAGGCTGCTGTCGTCGTACAGCGACACCGAATGGTAGATACGCAGGGTCAGGACTGCCTGGGCCTGTACGTACACGCTGGTTTGATCGAGGCTGGCATCGATGAACACCGGGGCCCGGTTATTCGGGTTGTCCGGTGTTTCGCTCTCGACCACTTGCAGGGTGATCGGCTGGCTCTGCAGTTCGCCCAGTTGCAGTGCCGGAATCACCACGCTGCCGTTTTGCCGGGGCAGGAGGGTGACGATCCACCGCGTGGCGGCCTGGTTTTCGCCGCTGAGGGTGTTCAACTGGTTGACCTGGCGTGTGCCGCGCACTTCGAACAACGGCTCCAGCGGTGCCAGGTCGGGTTTGCCGAACTGAGTGACATCGGTGGATTCCAGGGTCAGCTCGACCGTCTCGCCTGAGCTGAGGCGACTGCGGTCCACACTGGCGACCAGTTCTCCTGCCTGCGCCTGGGCGGTGCAGAACAACAGGCCATGCAACAGCGCGAGCAATAAAACGGTGAAGCGGGTCATCGAGTTTCTTCCTGATCCTGATGTTGTTGCTGTTCGTACCAGAATTTGCGCCTGAGCAGTTCACCCGGGTCATCCGGAATCTGCCGCAGCCATTGCTCCAGTGCCTGGCGCTGTTCACCTTCGATGCCGTCGGTGGCCGGGCGCAAGGGTGGTGTAGTGTGTTGTTCGTCACCCAGTTCGCTGCCTGGTACTTCGTTGGTCCCCGGTTTCGGCGGTGTGGTGGGCGGTTGTTGTTCACCCGGGCCGGGCGGTTGCCCATCGTCGCTGCTCGAGGGTTGGGCAGCAGCACCGGGCGGTGGTTCCTGCGATTCGGCTTCGGGCCGGGCGTTGCTGGCGGCGTCTGGTTCAGGAGGGGGTGGCGTGTTTTTCTCCTTGAGCAGACGCTCCACCAGCGCCTTGTTGGTCAGTGCCGGACGCAAATCAGGTTGACGTTCCAGTGCCTGTTCGTAAGCGTCCAGGGCGGCCTCCAGTTCACCACTCTTGGCCAGGGCGTTGCCCCGATTGTAGTGGGCATGGGCATCGTTGCCCTCGGCAAACCGCTCGGCGGCGCCCACGTAGTCTCCGGCTTCATAGAGCGCCACGCCTTGCCACTGATGGTCCTCGAAGCGCCGGGCGGCCTCGGCCGGACGCTTGTGCTTGAGTAATTGCACGCCTTGTTGATCAGGACGCAGCCACAGGTCTGCGAGGTCGAAGGCATAGCTGGGTTGCGGTAGCGCCAATAGCAGCGGCAGGCACAGCAACCAGCCACGACGTCCTGCGCAGGCCGCGAGCAGCAACAGTGGCAGCAGCAGCCAGTAACCCTGGTCAGCCCAGGTATCGAGGCGCAAGGTCTGACCGTCGTTGCGCAAATTGCGCGGACCGTCGAGCAGGCCAAGGGCGTGCAGGTCGCTATCGTCCAGGCGCGCCTGACGAAAGCGTCCATCCAGGTCGTTGACAAAACCTTTCAGGCCGGGCTCGTCGAGGCGCGGCACGAGAATGGCGCCTTGTTCATCCTTGAGGAAGCTGCCGTCTTCCTGAGTGATCGGCGAGCCTTCGGCGGTGCCGATGCCGAGCATCAGAAATTGAGTCGATTTGCCGTTCAGCGCGCGACGGATGCCCAGCCGCTCTGGTTCGGTCAGGGACGAACCCACCAGCAGGATCCGTCCGTCGCCCAAAGCAGCTTGTTCGAGCAGCGCCAGGGCCTTGAGCACCGCCAGATCGGCGCGATGACCGGGCTCTGGCATCAACGACGGTTTCAGCGCATCCAACAGGTTGCGGCTGGTGGAAAGATCATCTGACAGCGGCACCAGCGTGTGGGCACTGCCGGCGTAGACGACAATGGCGGTTTGCGCGTCGCTGCGGACCTGCAGCAGGTCGAACAGCTTGCGCCGGGCCTGTTCCAGCCGATTGGGCATGACGTCGGTGGCGAGCATTTCCGGGGTCAGTTCAAGAACCACCACCAACGGATCCGCGGGTTTCTGGCTGGTTTGCTCGACGCGTTCCCAGCCCGGGCCCAACAGCGCGAGCACGGTCAACAGCCACGCTACGCCGAGCGCGACCCAGGGCAGTTTACTGTCGCGACCACTGCCGCCGCTGAGCAGTGCCGAGTGAAAGGCCGGCGGCAGGATCATCTGCCAGCGCCCGGCGCGCTTCTTGCGGTGCCAGAGTTGCCAGAGCAACCAGCCAAGCACTGGCAGCAACAGTAGCCACCAGGGCCGGAACCAGTAGGGCCACAGCGCACTCATCGGCGCCTCCGCAGACGCAGGCGTTTAAGACGCTGGCGCCAGTCGGGCAGCAATTGCGTTTGCAAATACAGATCCTTGGTAAACAGGCGTTGCAACGGGTTGTCCGGCCAGAGTACGGGAACCACCAGCAGTATGCTCAAGCACAGCGCCAAGGCGAGCGGCCAGTGATACAACGCTTGAGTCGGGCGGGCCTGGGTGGGTTGTTGGGCCACGGGCTCCAGTTGGTCAAGGGTGTCCTTGATCGACTGCAGTTCCTTGCCATCGTGGGCGCGGAAATACCGGCCGCCGGTGGCTTCGGCGATGGCTTTCAGGGAAGGCTCGTCGAGGTCCAGGCTCGGATTGACACCGAGAAACCCCACGGAGCCACTTTGTTCCGGATCGGCACCGATGCCGATCGGGTAGATTTTCACACCTTCCTGGGCCGCCAGTCGGGCGGCGGTGAGCGGATCGATTTCACCGCCATTGTTGGCGCCGTCGGTGACCAGTATCAGCACGCGGCTTGTTGCCGGACGCAAACGCAGGCGTTTGAGGGCCAGGCCGATAGCATCGCCGATGGCGGTGTTTTTGCCGGCAATGCCGATGCGCGCTTCGTCGAGCCAGACGCGTACGGTGTGGCGGTCGAAGGTCAGCGGTGCCTGCAGGTAGGCCCGGCTGCCAAACAGGATCAGGCCGATGCGGTCACCTTCGCGACTTTCGAGGAAGTCGCCGAGCAGGTGCTGGACCAACGACAGTCGACTCATATCTTCGTCCTGCCACTGCATGTCAGGGAAATCCATGGAGCCGGAAACGTCCACCGCCACCAGCAGATCGCGGCCGCTGGCGGCGATCGGCAAGGGTTCGCCGAGCCACTGCGGGCGCGCCGCCGCGACCAGCAGTAACATCCACAGCAAAATGAACGGCGCCTGTTGGCGCCATGCCGGCAGGTTGGCCCGGGCGCGACGCCCGGCGAGGCCTTCGAGATCGCTCAGGAAGCTGACCTTGAGTGCCGGTTCGCCACTGTCGGCCACCGGCAATACGATGCGCATCAGCCAGGGCAGCGGCAGCAGGGCAAAAATCCACGGCCAGGCAAATTCAAACATGTTTGCGAATCCATGTGTCGACGGCCTGGGTCAGGCCGGCGATTGCCTTGTCGTCGAGCTTGCATTCGGGTTTGTAGGCGCCTTCCACAAGCACCATCCAGCGAGTCAGCCCGGCCGCCGGGCAGCGGTTGTCGAGGAACGCCAGCCATTTGCGGCCGTTGAGGGTATGGCTCTGGCTGTAGGGGTAATGGTTGCGGCACAGGCGTTTGAGCAAGCCGTTGAGTTGCTGCAGCCAGGCACCGGCTGGCGCACCGTCGTAGGGTTTGGGCATCAAGGCCAGCTCCGCCAGGGCGGCAACGCGCACCGGGTCAAGCGGCTGTTCAGCACGTACCACTGGGCGCTTGTCCAGAATAAAGCGACGCAGCTTCCACAGGGCCAAACCGATCAGTGGCACCAATAAAAGCAGCACCCACCAACCCGGTGCCGGAGGCCAGAATTCCACCGGTGGCGGGGATATCAGGGGTTGCAGTTGATCAAGGCTGCTCATCGACCTTTCCCCGGTTTCTGTGGGTTCAGGTATTCGCGCAGTTGTTCGACCATCTCGCTCTGAGTGCTCAAAGGCATCATCAGTACCCGAAGTTTCTGCGCGAGCAGCTCCCAGCGAGCGATGCGTGCTTCGGCCTGGGCCCGGTAAGTCTGGCGCAGGTCGAAATTCAGCGTATCGAGTTCCAGTTGCGCTCCACGCTCGGCGAAACGTAAAAGTCCCGCGGCGGGCAGGGCATGATCCAGCGGGTCGGACACCGGCAGCAGCAACAGGTCGCAATGACGCGACAACAGGCTCAGCTGTTGCTCGGCGCTGTCCGATAGCGCGCGTTCATCGCAAATCACAATCACCAGGCTGCCCGGGCGGGACACTTCCCGGGCGCGGCGCAGGGCGATACCAAAGGCATCACGGTCCGGCTCGCTTTCGCTGTTCAGCGACTGATTGACCCGCACCAGCCGGTTGAGCAGCTGCAGCAGGCTTTGCTTGCTGCGCCGAGGCTTGATTTCGTAGTGCTGATTGTCGCCATACACCAGCCCGCCGACCCGGTCGTTATGCCCCAGGGCTGCCCAACCGATCAGGCTCGCGGCCTGTGCGGCGAGCACTGACTTGAACATCAGGCCCGAGCCAAAAAACAGCCGGCGGCTTTGCTCGACCATGATGAAAATCGGCCGCTCACGTTCTTCGTGGAACAGCTTGGTGTGAGGCTCCTGGGTGCGTGCGGTCACGCGCCAGTCAATGGTGCGCACATCGTCGCCGGCCTGATAGACCCGCACCTGATCGAAGTCGACGCCACGCCCGCGCAATTTGGAATGGTGCAGGCCGATCAGCGGGCTGCGTTGGCTCGGCGTGGAAAACAGCTGCACTTCGCGCACGCGATGGCGCATCTCGATCAGGTCGGCGAGGCTGACACGGATGCCCGGCTCGGGCGGCAGGCTGGCTTTCATCGGGGTCAAGCGACGGCTACGACGTCGAGAATCCGCTGGACCACCCGGTCCTGGTCGATGCCAGCGGCTTCGGCTTCAAAGGAAAGAATGATGCGATGGCGCAGCACGTCGAACAGCACGGCCTGTATGTCTTCCGGGCTGACGAAGTCGCGCCCGGCCAGCCAGGCGTGGGCGCGGGCGCAGCGGTCCAGGGCAATCGAACCGCGCGGGCTGGCGCCGTAGGCGATCCACTCGGCCATTTCCGGATCGAACTTGGCCGGGGTGCGGGTGGCCATGACCAGTTGCACCAGGTATTCCTCCACGGCGTCGGCCATGTACAAACCGAGGATTTCCTTGCGTGCGGCGAAGATCGTCTGTTGGGTAACCCGACGCTCAGGCTTCGCTTCGCCGTTCAGGGCTTCGCCACGGGCCTGTTGCAGGATCTTGCGTTCAACCGTCGCGTCCGGGAAACCGATCTTCACGTGCATCAGGAAGCGGTCGAGCTGGGCTTCGGGCAGCGGGTAGGTGCCTTCCTGCTCGATAGGGTTCTGCGTGGCCATCACCAAAAACAAGGGCGACAGTTCATAGGTGCTGCGCCCGACACTGACTTGCCGCTCGCCCATGGCTTCGAGCAAGGCCGACTGAACCTTGGCCGGGGCGCGGTTGATTTCGTCCGCCAGTACCAGGTTGTGGAAAATCGGGCCTTGCTGGAACACGAAACTGCCGGTTTCCGGGCGGTAGATTTCCGTACCGGTAATGTCGGCCGGCAACAGGTCAGGGGTGAACTGGATGCGGTGGAACTGGGCTTCGATGCCTTCGGCGAGTTCTTTGATGGCCTTGGTCTTGGCCAGGCCAGGGGCGCCCTCGACCAGCATGTGGCCGTCGGCGAGCAGGGCGATGAGCAAGCGCTCGATGAGTTTTTCCTGGCCGAGAATCTGCGTTGAAAGAAAGGTTCGCAGCGCGAGCAGCGCTTCACGATGTTCCATCGATGACTGTTCCTGCAAAAGGGTGGCCGAGGACGTTCGAAGTACGCCAGGGCCGGGGGCGTTACTTTAATCCATCGCGGGGGGCGGCGACTAACGGCATTTTGCGCAAAGTGCGGGAAATGATTGGGGTAATTGCTGGATTTTTGTAGCAGGGGAGTGATCGGGTGGCTGTGCCGGCCCCATCGCGAGCAGGCTCACTCCTACATTGACGGTGTACGACGATCAATTGTAGGAGTGAGCCTGCTCGCGATGAGGGCAGATCAAACACCTCAAATCTGGCTGATAAAGGTACCGGTACCCTTAAGAATGTTCTGCAAGGTCTCTTCCACTTCAGCCAGATCCACCATGTCCGGATTGAAGGTGATCTCCAACACATCATCCCCATTCAACGCATCAGCATCAGCTGCGGCAATTTCGATCTTCAGCAGCGCAGGGCTGAGGGTGACTTTCACGCCATCAAGCGTCGAAGGTTCGCCGTCGAGGGTGATTTCCAGCTCGTCTTCATCGGGGTAGCGGCTCATCAGGAACATTTCGCCCTGGTCGCTGTGGCAGCAAAGCATGGCCATGTTGTCTTCTTCGTCGTCGCAAGGGTTGACGATCAAGAGGGCGGTTTTCATTTTCATGGGAAATTCCTGGCCCGGCGGGCGTGGTAAACGCAACAAAAGGCGATTTTGCCAGCCCGCGCAGATTTCTGCTCGTCCGAGTGTCAAAGATCCGGTCGTGGACGGAGAGAGTGTTACTGGTCATTTCTGGTACGCATGTCCCGTAAAACCGGACGAAAAGCCGTCATTTTTCTGTGCGAATGCTAGTGTTGTTCGATGCGCGTGCCTTGAGCTGCGTACCGATGACCGAATATGTCGCAGCACCGCAAGCATGGGCCTTGCCGCACTCGTTAAGCTGCGCAACGGATGAGCACCCGTAAAAACATTGTGCTGCACCCGGCCCAGTCGTTTTTGCAGATGCCCATTCACGGAAGGTGAATGTGACCTGAGTGTCTCGTCCAGCTTCACCCACCTGTCGCCCTGTTTCCTCTGCCCGAGAATCAGGAGCCGGGTGACGGGTAGCCCCGAACAGGGGCTTTGCACGCGACGCTTCCATCAATAACAAGCCCAAGCGGAGTACCACAGATGGCGTTCTTCACCGCAGCCAGCAAAGCCGACTTCCAGCACCAACTGCAAGCGGCACTGGCGCAGCACATCAGTGAACAGGCACTGCCACAAGTGGCGCTGTTCGCTGAACAATTCTTCGGCATCATTTCCCTTGACGAGCTGACCCAGCGTCGGTTGTCCGACCTTGCTGGCTGCACCCTTTCTGCATGGCGCCTGCTTGAGCGCTTCGATCACGCGCAACCGCAAGTGCGCGTCTTCAACCCCGATTACGAACGCCACGGCTGGCAGTCGACCCACACCGCGGTCGAAGTGTTGCACCACGACCTGCCATTCCTGGTGGACTCGGTGCGCACCGAGCTGAACCGCCGCGGCTACAGCATCCATACCCTGCAAACCACCGTGCTCAGCGTGCGTCGTGGCAGCAAGGGCGAGCTGTTGGAAATCCTGCCCAAAGGCACCCAGGGCGACGACATTCAGCAAGAATCGCTGATGTTCCTGGAAATCGACCGCTGCGCCAACACCGCCGAGCTCAATGTCCTGAGCAAAGAGCTGGAGCAGGTACTCGGTGAAGTCCGCGTGGCCGTTGGCGATTTCGAGCCGATGAAGGCCAAGGTCCAGGACATCCTGACCATGCTGGACAACAGCCAGTTCGCCGTCGATGCCGATGAGAAGAGCGAAATCAAGAGCTTCCTGGAATGGCTGGTGGGTAACCACTTCACCTTCCTGGGCTACGAAGAGTTCGTGGTCAGCGATGAAGCCGATGGCGGCCACATCGTCTATGACAAGGACTCCTTCCTCGGCCTGACCAAACTGCTGCGCGCCGGCCTGACCTACGATGACCTGCGCATCGAAGACTACGCCGTGAACTACCTGCGCGAACCGACCCTGCTGTCGTTCGCCAAGGCTTCGCACCCAAGCCGTGTCCACCGTCCGGCTTACCCGGATTTCGTGTCGATCCGTGAAGTTGATGCCAACGGCAAGGTCATCAAGGAATGCCGTTTCATGGGCCTGTACACCTCGTCGGTGTATGGCGAGAGCGTGCGGGTGATCCCGTACATCCGCCGCAAGGTCGAGGAAGTCGAACGCCGTTCCGGCTTCCAGGCCAAGGCTCACCTGGGCAAGGAACTGGCGCAGGTGCTCGAAGTGCTGCCGCGCGACGATCTGTTCCAGACCCCGGTGGACGAGCTGTTCAGCACCGTGATGTCGATCGTGCAGATTCAGGAACGCAACAAGATTCGCGTGTTCCTGCGCAAAGACCCGTACGGCCGTTTCTGCTACTGCCTGGCCTACGTGCCGCGCGACATCTATTCCACCGAAGTGCGCCAGAAGATCCAGCAAGTGCTGATGGATCGCCTGAAAGCGACCGATTGCGAGTTCTGGACATTCTTCTCCGAGTCCGTGCTGGCCCGCGTGCAGCTGATCCTGCGCGTCGACCCGAAAAACCGCCTCGACATCGACCCGCTGCTGCTGGAAAAAGAAGTGGTGCAGGCCTGCCGCAGCTGGCAGGACGACTACTCCGCCCTGACCATCGAAAGCTTCGGCGAAGCCCACGGCACCAACGTGCTGGCTGACTTCCCGAAAGGCTTCCCGGCCGGCTACCGCGAGCGTTTTGCCGCTCACTCGGCAGTGGTCGATATGCAGCACTTGCTGAGCCTCAACGAAAAAAATCCGCTGGTGATGAGCTTCTACCAGCCGCTGGGCCAGGTGTCCGGCCAGCGCATGCTGCACTGCAAGCTGTACCACGCCGATACCCCGCTGGCGTTGTCCGATGTACTGCCAATCCTGGAAAACCTCGGCCTGCGCGTGCTGGGTGAATTCCCGTACCGCCTGCGGCACAACAGTGGCCGCGAGTTCTGGATTCACGATTTCGCGTTCACTGCCGCCGAAGGCCTGGAACTCGACATCCAGCAACTCAACGACACGCTGCAGGACGCATTCGTCCACATCGTGCGTGGCGATGCCGAGAACGATGCGTTCAACCGCCTCGTGCTGACCGCCGGCCTGCCATGGCGCGACGTGGCGCTGCTGCGTGCCTACGCCCGCTACATGAAGCAGATTCGTCTGGGCTTCGACCTGGGCTACATCGCCAGCACCCTGAACAACCACACCGACATCGCTCGCGAGCTGACCCGGTTGTTCAAGACCCGTTTCTACCTGGCGCGCAAGCTGACCGGCGACGATCTGGACGACAAGCAGCAACGCCTGGAACAGGCGATTCACAGCGCCCTGGACGACGTCCAGGTACTGAACGAAGACCGCATCCTGCGTCGCTACCTGGACCTGATCAAGGCCACCCTGCGTACCAACTTCTACCAGACCGATGCCAACGGCCATAACAAGTCGTACTTTAGCTTCAAGTTCAACCCGCACTTGATTCCCGAACTGCCCAAGCCGGTACCGAAGTTCGAAATCTTCGTCTACTCGCCGCGTGTCGAAGGCGTGCACCTGCGCTTCGGCAACGTCGCTCGTGGCGGCCTGCGCTGGTCCGACCGTGAAGAAGACTACCGCACCGAAGTCCTGGGCCTGGTAAAAGCCCAGCAAGTGAAGAACTCGGTGATCGTGCCGGTGGGCGCGAAGGGCGGCTTCCTGCCGCGTCGCCTGCCACTGGGCGGCAGCCGTGACGAGATCGCGGCCGAGGGCATCGCCTGCTACCGCATCTTCATTTCGGGCCTGCTGGACATCACCGACAACCTGAAGGATGGCGCCCTGGTGCCACCGGCCAACGTCGTGCGTCATGACCACGATGACCCGTACCTGGTAGTCGCGGCGGACAAGGGCACTGCGACCTTCTCCGACATCGCCAACGGTATCGCCATCGACTACGGCTTCTGGCTGGGTGACGCGTTTGCGTCCGGTGGTTCGGCCGGTTACGACCACAAGAAAATGGGCATCACCGCCAAGGGCGCGTGGGTCGGCGTACAGCGCCACTTCCGCGAGCGCGGCATCAATGTCCAGGAAGACAGCATCACTGTGGTGGGCGTCGGCGACATGGCCGGCGACGTGTTCGGCAACGGCTTGCTGATGTCCGACAAGCTGCAACTGGTTGCCGCGTTCAACCACCTGCACATTTTCATCGACCCGAACCCTGAGCCTGCCAATAGCTTCGCTGAGCGTCAGCGTCTGTTTGACCTGCCGCGTTCGGCCTGGTCGGATTACGACACCAGCATCATGTCCGAAGGCGGCGGGATCTTCTCCCGTAGCGCGAAAAGCATCGCGATTTCCCCGCAGATGAAAGAGCGCTTCGACATTCAGGCCGACAAGCTGACCCCGACCGAACTGCTGAACGCCTTGCTCAAGGCGCCAGTGGATCTGCTGTGGAATGGCGGTATCGGTACGTACGTCAAGGCCAGCAGCGAAAGCCACGCCGATGTCGGCGACAAGGCTAACGATGCACTGCGCGTGAACGGCAACGAACTGCGCTGCAAAGTCGTGGGCGAGGGCGGTAACCTGGGCATGACCCAACTGGGTCGCGTCGAGTTCGGCCTCAATGGCGGCGGTTCCAACACCGACTTCATCGACAACGCCGGTGGGGTGGACTGCTCCGACCACGAAGTGAACATCAAGATCCTGCTGAACGAAGTGGTTCAGGCCGGCGACATGACCGACAAGCAACGTAACCAGTTGCTGGCGAGCATGACCGACGAAGTCGGTGGTCTGGTGCTGGGCAACAACTACAAGCAGACTCAGGCCCTGTCCCTGGCAGCCCGTCGCGCCTTGCCGCGGATTGCCGAATACAAGCGCTTGATGAACGACCTGGAAGGTCGCGGCAAGCTGGATCGCGCCATCGAGTTCCTGCCGGCCGAAGATGCAATCACCGAGCGCATCGCCGCAGGCCACGGCCTGACGCGCGCCGAGCTGTCGGTGCTGATCTCGTACAGCAAGATCGACCTCAAGGAGCAGTTGCTGGGCTCCCTGGTGCCGGACGACGACTACCTGACCCGCGACATGGAAACCGCTTTCCCGCCAACCCTGGTGAGCAAGTTCTCCGCGGCCATGCGTCGTCACCGTCTGAAGCGTGAAATCGTCAGCACCCAGATCGCCAACGATCTGGTCAACCACATGGGCATTACCTTCGTTCAGCGACTCAAGGAGTCGACCGGCATGAGCCCGGCGAACGTGGCCGGCGCCTACGTGATCGTGCGCGACATTTTCCACCTCCCGCACTGGTTCCGTCAGATCGAGAACCTGGACTACCAGGTCTGCGCCGACGTGCAACTGGAGCTGATGGACGAGCTGATGCGTCTGGGCCGCCGCGCCACGCGCTGGTTCCTGCGTGCCCGTCGCAACGAGCAGAACGCTGCCCGTGACGTCGCCCACTTCGGTCCGCACCTGAAGGAGTTGGGCCTCAAGCTCGACGAGTTGCTCAGTGGCGAGATCCACGAAACCTGGCAGGCCCGTTACCAGGCGTACGTCGCAGCCGGTGTACCGGAGCTGCTGGCGCGCATGGTGGCTGGCACCTCGCACCTGTACACCTTGCTACCGATCATCGAGGCCTCCGACGTGACCGGCCAGGACCCTGCGGACGTGGCCAAGGCCTACTTCGCCGTGGGCAGTGCGCTGGACATCACCTGGTACATGCAACAGATCAGCGCTCTGCCGGTTGAAAACAACTGGCAGGCCCTGGCCCGTGAAGCGTTCCGTGATGACGTCGACTGGCAGCAACGTGCGATCACCATCTCGGTCCTGCAGCAGGGCGATGGTACCCAGGACGTGGAAACACGCCTGGCACTGTGGATGGATCAGCACGAGAGCATGATCGAACGCTGGCGCGCCATGCTGGTGGAAATCCGTGCCGCCAGCGGCACCGACTACGCCATGTACGCGGTGGCCAACCGCGAACTGCTGGACCTGGCATTGAGCGGTCAAGCGGTAGTGCCTGCCGCTGTCGCCGCCGAGCTGGAACCGGCTGCCTGATCAGGCGTTGAATGAAAAAGCCCGCATCGAGAGATGCGGGTTTTTTTTGACCTGGGTTTTGTGGTGGCTGACCGGGCCCCATCGCGAGCAGGCTCGCTCCCACAGTCATTCTTCAGTGAACACAGATTTTGTGTACAACAGAAGCCCACTGTGGGAGCGAGCCTGCTCGCGATGGAGCCATTGAAGTCAATACAACTTCTGGCTGGATTTATTATCAACCATCGACACATTACTTGTCGGGCTGGTCAATAAATTGCTGAGCGACTGGTCAAACTTTTGCAGTGCCCTTACTTGCACATTTTGTTGCTCGTTAATGTCGGCAACTATCTCCTCGCTGCGTTTAAAGTCTGCCCAAACCGGACTAAGTGCCTTGGCGTCATGACCTTGTGCAGTACCGATGTAGTTGAAATTCTTGTCATAAAAGTCCGCACGGACATCCGCCTGGATATCCGAACTGCGCGAGGTCATCAGTTGACTGCGGGTGTCGACCACTGCCATCACATCCGGTTTCGCTGCCCTGAGGCTCTGAATGTCCGGGTATACGATAACCGAGCCAAATTGCCGCTGCAGGGAGGCCTTGACCCAATCCACCGCCTGGTCTGGCCTGGAGGTGGCTACGTAGGCGTCATGAATCGGCTGCACCAGCAGGCTCTGGCCGAAACCGGTGCCGGCGTTGGCTTGATAATCCCGAAGGTAGGCACGATTGGTCTGAGTGGATTGGCTGTAGATAACGCCCAACGAAACATGGCTACCGTTGGTAATGCGGGTGGCACCGCTGCGGCCCACCGGTTCGGTGAAAATACCGTTCAGCGAAGAGACCGCCGTGGGCGCGGTGGGGATCGAGCAGCCGGTTAATACAACAGCCATGGTCAACGTACTGGCAAGCGCAAGTTTCATGGTGTTTCTCCAGTGAAACAATTTTAGTCGAGAGTTGAATTGCCGGTGCTGTTCCGGCGGTGACTCAAGACTAAACCCTGGTTGATTTATTTAAATGGCCAATAACCACGCTTGTCAGGTGACCAATAGTTTTGTTTGGTTTAAAAGTCTTCGGTTAATTGCGTGAGGAAATAAAAAGTCCCGAATCGGCGATTTGAGCCTTTTTATTTATAGCTGTACGTTCAGCCATCAGTGTTCCAATGGGATCAACACTTTCTCGTCGGGGGCCAATACCATGAACACCAGCAACTTGGCCGGCCTGGTTGCGCTGGCGTTTTTCGATACCAGGTGTTCCGACCCCGCCGGCTCATACCAGAACTCACCGGCCTTGTAGGTTCTCGCCGGCTCGCCCTGGACCTGAGAAACGATTGCTCCCGAGGTGACGTAGGCCATGGTGGAGCCATCGTGTTTGTGGGCGATGGACGACTGACCGGGTTGGTAATCGACTTCGATCATCAGCGCTTTTTTACCGGGGGCGTTCTTCAGCATTTCGTCCTGCAGGACAGTCACCTTTTCCGAAGGATCATGGGCAAAAGCCGATGCACAAAACATCAGGGCCAGGGCGGCAAGGGGGGCAGCACAGAAGCGCAACACGTTCATGGTTCTTTACCTGCGGTGAGTTAGTTGTCGAAAACAACAGTAGTGCGCAAGTAATAGAGGTTAAACAGCCAATATTCGGGAAGGCGAGGGGACCAATTAACCGGCGTTAAAAGCAAAGATCGCAGCCTGCGGCAGCTCCTACGGAGAATTCCGTGCAGGAGCTGCCGCAGGCTGCGATCTTTGTTTTTAAACGATCGGAAAGCTGTTGAAGTCCACGGCATTGGCCAGTTGGCTATCGATCAGGCTGATAAAACCCTGGACCTGCGGGCAGTTGAAATGCGATCGCATGGCCGCTTCCGATTGCCAGTGGGCGCTGACGGTCCAGCGATTGGTGTCCTCGGGGCAGCGGTCGACCATATAGGATTCGCAGCCCGGTAGTTCACGCAGGGTTTCGACAATCTTTTGCAGTTGCTTACCCAGTTCATCCGAGCGGCCGGCGGCGGCCTGTACCTGTACGGTATTGATCACTTCATGGGACATTGCTCACACTCCTGAATCAAGCCGGACGAATCCTGCTCATTGAGGGATAACGCCTATGCAGGATAGGCCTGCCCCCGTGGACCGCCAATAGCCAATCGCCGGATAAAGCCGCAGGCCAATCCGTCAGGCCACCTGCTGCAGAATGTCGCGCAAACGGTCCAGGGCGATGTCGATGTCAAGGGTTTCGATGGCGCCAAAACCGAGGAAAAGCCCGGCCGTGGGCGCTTGCTGATAGAAAAAACTGTCGATGGCATAGAGCCCGACTTCGACTTTTTTCGCCAGCTCGATCACCAATGGAATATCCATCGGCACTTTGCACATCACCACCATGTGGAAACCGGCGGTGGTCGGCACCGCCTCGAGCCAGGGCGAGAGATCGCCGGCCATGCGTGCCAGGATTCGCTCGCGGCGCCCGGCATAGATCGTATGGCAGCGCCGGATGTGCTTGAGCAGGCAGCCTTCGGCGATGAACTTGGCCAACGCCCATTGCGGCAGGGTCGAAGTGTGCAGGTCGGTGAGCTGTTTGGCACGCACCACGGCCTCGAGGATCGCTGGCGGCAGGATCGCATAGCCCAGACGCAGTTCCGGCAACAGGGTTTTCGAGAACGTTCCGACGTACGCGACGATCCCCCGTTCATCCATGCTTTGCAGGGAATCGGCAGGACGGCCCTCGTAGCGGAATTCGCTGTCGTAGTCGTCTTCGATGATGATCGCGCCCAGCTCATGGGCCTTGGCCAGCAGGGCGACCCGTCGCGCCTGGCTCATCGGCATGCCCAGCGGGAACTGGTGCGAAGGGGTGACGTAGATCAGGCGCGTACCGCGAGGAATCTGGTCCACCACAATGCCTTCGGCGTCCACCGGCATGCCAATCACCGTGGCGCCATGGCTGCCGAACAGCAGCCGCGCCGGTGGGTAGCCCGGGTCTTCCATGGCGACCAGGCTACCCGGACTGATCAGCACCCTGGCGATCAGGTCCAGCGCCTGCTGCGCGCCATTGCACACCACCACATCCTCATCCTGGCAATTGACCCCGCGGGAGAACGCGATGTGCCGGGCAATGGCGTTGCGCAGGGCTGGCAAGCCCTCTGGCAGGCTGTAGAGGCCTTTGGAACCGGCAATCTGGCGCAGTGCGTGAGAGGTGCAGCGTCGCCAGTCATCCTGGGGAAACTGGCCCTTGCCGGTGGCGCCGCCGATGAAGTCGTAGCGCAGCGAGCCCTCAAGCGTCGGGTGACGCAGAAACACCGGCAGGTTGCGCCAGGATTCGATCACCTCGAAACCGGCAAGCTCGCTATGGCTCTGTTTACGCTGCACCTTCGAAGTGCGCGCGTTGACGTAAGTGCCTTTGCCGACCACGCCGGTGAGGAAGTTTTCGTAGGTCAGCTGGGAGTAGGTATCGGAAATGGTCTTGCGCGAAATACCCAATTGCTCGGCCAGCAAACGGCTGGGCGGCAGTTGCGTCCCGGCGGTCAGGCGACCGGACTCGATGGCGCTGCGCAGTTGGTTGTACAGCTGGCCGGCCAGGTCCTTGCGGCCGTTGATGACAACATGTAGTTCCATACCGGCGAGGCTCCGGGGCTGTTGAGGCGCGTGTGCGTCGCGCAAGATTACCCCTATCCGCTGGTGGTACAGAAGTTGTGCAGTGGAAAAACCGTCAATGGGTCTGGCGGGGGTGGTCCCCGGGGAATTCGCCTGATTGGATCTGTCATGCCTGCGTGCCAGCGGCTACCGTGAAGGTCACATCACTGCTGCACGAGATCGCTCCATGACCCTTCGCCTGGATTACTACAGCGCGTCCCCCAAAGCGATGAAAGCCATGATCGCGATGGAGGCCCTGACCAGCAGCCTGAGCATCGAGCAGGGCCTGCTGCACCTGATCAAGATTCGTGCTTCGCAGCTCAATGGCTGTGCCTTTTGCACTGACATGCATTCGGTGGATGCACGGCGCCTGGGCGAAAGCGATCGGCGCCTCTATTGCATAGTGGTCTGGCGCGACAGTAATTTTTTCAATCCGCGGGAAAGAGCTGCGCTGGCCTGGACCGAGGCGGTCACTTTGCTCTCCGAAAGCCACGTGCCGGACGATGTCTACACCCTGACCCGGGAGCAGTTCAGTGAAAGCGAAATGGTCGACTTGACCATCGCCGTCACCACCATTAACAGCTGGAACCGCCTGGCCGTGAGCTTTCGCCAGACGCCCAGCACCTGAGCCTTTGTCATGGCAGGTTCATGAATGATCCGCAGGATGCAACTGTCAGTGTCAGATCGACAGGGAGTCCTCGATGTCAGTCATGGAAACCAGCACCCGCCTGGGGGCTACCGAGTATCGTGTAGCCATTGAAAAAAACACCTCCTGGCGCCAGTTGGCAGCAGGTATCGACCCCGAACAGGCGCTGTGTTTCACCGCCAGCGCCCGTTGCGGTTGCTTCATGCAGGCCGCCCGCAGTCTCAATCTCAAGGCCACCCGCCTGCGCAGGCAGCTGGTGCTGCTGGAGACGCAGCTCGAGTGTTCACTGTTCAACCATTCAGACAATGGTTTGAGCCTCAGCCGCGATGGCTTGCGTTTGCACGCACAATTGATCGCCCTGGCCCATGAGCGCAATTTGCCGGTGATCGAGCAGCCGTTGATTCGGCTGGCCGTGGCGGATTCGATCCTGCATGACCTTCTCGGACGCGGCCTGGTTGCACTGCTGCGGCGTAACGCCAGCGTGCGGCTGGACATCATCACGCTCGACAGCGAATTGTCATTGCAGGCGGTCAGCGCCGACGTGGTGGTGTGGCTGGGCGAGACCGAGTCGCCGTCACCGGGGCCAAGCTTTGCCACCACTGAACCCCGGCGTCTGGTGCAACTGGATTACCTGCCGCACATTGCCAAGCGCTACTCGCGGGTCGCTTCCAGGCCGGAATGCGTGGATGACCTGGCCGGTTTTCTCCTGGTGCAATGGCAGCAGGACGGCCAGGTTGAAAGCTTGCGGCCATGGAATGCGCTGGTGGATCAGCGCCTGGCCGGAGCGGTGCAACTGCGATCCTGGGAGCTGATGCTGGAGATGATCCGTTGCAGTGCCTGCATCGGCCTGCTGCCGCACTACATGAGCCACTTCGACCGCGGGCTGATTGCCTTGCCGGGCCTGTTTGACCAGCCGATGCGACGTCAGGTGTGGATGGCGGTCAACGCCCATTCCGGGGGCGACGCGCAGGTACGGATGATCGTCGAATTGATCGAAAACACCTTCAACGAGCGCCGGGCGTGGTTCGAAAGCTGAACGCAATCAAAATGTGGGAGCGGGCTTGCTCGCGAAGAGGCCAGCACCTTCAACATCAATGTCGCCTGAACTGACGCCTTCGCGAGCAAGCCCGCTCCCACATTGGTTCTCGCCATACCCGAAGGTCGCGTTATAGAGTGAACGGCCATGTCTGCTTCAAGGATGATTCACCCATGCCGGCCACCGAACCCGTTATTACCCTCGAACGCTTCAATGAGTCTCATATCGAAGGCATCACGGCGCTGTACAACGCCCCGGAGATCGCCCGACAAACCCTGCAAATGCCGTTTCAGTCCACCGAGCTCTGGCGCAGTCGCCTGGCGCTGGATAACGAACGCCTGGTGAAAGTGGTGGCCCTGCATCAAGGAACGGTCATCGGCAACATTGGCCTGGAGCAGTTCTCACGCATTCGTCGCAGTCATGCCGGCAGTTTCGGTATGGGCGTTGCGGTGGCGTGGCAGGGCAAGGGCGTGGGTTCGACGCTGCTCGCGACGGCACTGGATATCGCTGACAACTGGATGAATTTGCAGCGCATCGAGCTTTCGGTGTACGCCGACAACGAAGCGGCCATTGCCCTGTACCGCAAGTTCGGTTTCGAAACCGAGGGCCTGTTCCGTGATTACGCCGTGCGCGACGGTGTGCTGGTGGATACCTTGAGCATGGCGCGCCTGCGTCGCCCGCCCAAGGCCGGTTGAGTCAGCCGCCCAGGGCGAACCCCTGGCATACCTCCTGGCTGTTAGTCGCACATCGGCCTCTCGCATCTGCCATGCTCAATGTCCGTAACACCGCTGCAACCAAAGGAACACTGCAATGGACGATGTACAGCAACTGGGCGAAATGCTTCGCCACTACGCCGAAAGCGAAGCGCACAAAAAGCAAGTGTTCGAGTCGCAATCGGCCGAGTGGGCGAAGCGCATTGGTGCGCTGTTCGATCAGATCCAGCAGTGGCTGGAACCGGTCAAGGCACCTGACCTGCTCGAAGTGAACCGCGAAGTGTATGTCGCGTCGGGGCCGAGTGTTCCGGTGGAGACCTCTCCATTCAAGACCGAAAAGCTGAGCATCCTGATCGCTGGCAAACCGGTGGAATTCGTGCCGGAGGTGATGGGTGCCGGCGGGCTGATTTGCGTGGCGGTGATGGGCTTTACAGCAGCACGTTATGGCAGCGTGTCACTGGTGTGCCTGCCGCCATCCACTGGTTGGCAATGGCGCAAGACCAATGGCTTGAAAGACCCGGACACTTTTGAGTTCGATGCAAACTTCCTGGCGCAACAACTGCAAAGCCTGATTCCCCGGGAGCGCAGCTGAGACAAATAACCCTGTAGGAGTGAGCCCGGAGCAGGCTCACTCCTACAGTGGTCGGTGGTGCCTCAGATTTCGAGGTTGCCCCACCCCGGTTTCGGCACTTCAGGCACCACTGCATTCACTGTCTTGCCCGTCGCCAACTCGACCCGCCGCGCCACTTCCGGGTCATCCGCAAACGGGATCAGGCTCGCGTCGTCCAGGCTCTCGGCGGTCTGGTGGCGCAGACAATACTCGATGGCGAACCACAAAAATGCCACAGCCGAAATGTTCAACATGACTTCAATCATCAGGCAAACCGCGCCTCGCGTTCGGCCATCGCCACGTCCGTAACCCGGACCGTGCGCCACAGGTTGTAGGCCATCAGCAGCATGCCGCTGAGGAAAAACACCCCGCCGGCAAAGCGCACGACGAATCCCGGATGGCTGGCCTGCAAGGCTTCGACGAAGGAGTAGGTCAGCGTGCCGTCATCGTTGATCGCGCGCCACATCAGGCCCTGGGTGATGCCGTTGACCCACATCGAGGCGATGTACAGCACGGTGCCGATGGTGGCGAGCCAAAAGTGCAGGTTGATCAGCGGCGTGCTGTGCATCTGCTCGCATCCGAATACCTTCGGCACCATGTGATAGGTCGCACCGAAGGTAATCATCGCCACCCAGCCCAAGGCGCCTGCGTGTACGTGGCCGATGGTCCAGTCGGTATAGTGGGAGAGGGCGTTGACGGTCTTGATCGCCATCATCGGCCCTTCGAAGGTCGACATGCCGTAGAACGCCAGGGACAGCACCAGGAAACGCAGGATCGGGTCGCTGCGCAACTTATGCCAGGCACCGGACAGGGTCATCATGCCGTTGATCATCCCGCCCCAACTCGGCGCCAGCAGGATCAGCGACATCGCCATGCCCAGGGACTGAGCCCAGTCCGGCAGTGCGGTGTAGTGCAAGTGGTGCGGACCTGCCCAGATGTACAGGGTGATCAGCGCCCAGAAGTGCACAATCGACAGGCGATAGGAATACACCGGCCGGCCCACCTGTTTCGGCACGAAGTAATACATCATCCCCAGGAAACCGGTGGTCAGGAAAAAGCCCACGGCGTTGTGCCCGTACCACCATTGCACCATGGCGTCGGTGGCCCCGGAATACACCGGATAGGACTTGAACCAGTCGACTGGAATCGACAGGTGATTGACCACGTGCAGCATGGCGATGACCACGATGAATGCACCGAAGAACCAGTTGCCGACGTAAATGTGTCTGGTCTTGCGTTGCACTAAGGTCGTGAAGAACACCACGGCGTATGCAACCCAGACCACGGTCATCCACACCGCGCCGGTAAATTCGATTTCGGCGTATTCCTTGGTTGTTGTGTAGCCCAGCGGCAGGGTGATCAGCATTACCACAATCATCGACTGCCAGCCCCAGAACGTGAAGGCGGCGAGTGTGTCCGAGAACAGCCGCACCTGGCAGGTACGCTGCACCGCGTAATAGCTGGCGGCGAATTGCGCGCTGCCGGCGAAACCGAAAATCACCAGGCTGGTGTGCAGCGGGCGCAAGCGGCCAAAGGTGGTCCACGGCAGGTCCAGGTTCATCTGCGGCCACACCAGTTGCGAGGCGATCCACACGCCCATCGCCATCCCCACGACGCCCCAGATCACGGTCGCCATGATGAATTGGCGGACGACCTTGTAGTTGTAAGCCTGTCCGATAGTTGTTGTGCTCATGATCGATGCTTCCACGGTTGCAATGACATGCACTGTAAAAACCGTGGCGAAAACAAAACAGGCTCAGGAATATTTCATTTGTGCGGATCAGATGTACCGCTTTGCCAGCCTGGATGGCCTAGATCTGATCCTGTTTTTTTGCAAGAAGGTGAATCTGTAATGGATGGCGGCGCAGGTTCATAGTCACAACCTCGAAATCGAGCCGAAAAGCCTGACGCCCAATGCATTCCCTGCAGGAGCGAGCCTGCTCGCGATAGCGGTAGCACATCCAGCACATATGTTGACTGATCTGGCGCCATCGCGAGCAGGCTCGCTCCCACATGGAGGGTGGTTGGCATCAGCCGCAGAGCTCGATCCATCCTGACGAGGTAGCCACATGTATCAGTACGACGACTACGACCGGGCGCTGGTGTTCGAACGGGTTGCGCAGTTCCGTGATCAGGTCGAGCGCTTCATGGCCGGTGAGCTGAACGAAGAAGAGTTCCTGCCGTTGCGCCTGCAGAACGGCCTGTACATGCAAAAGCACGCCTACATGCTGCGGGTGGCAATTCCCTACGGCACGCTGAGTGCCCTGCAGTTGCGTACGTTGGCGAGCATCGCCCGGGATTACGATCGCGGCTACGGCCATTTCACCACTCGGCAGAACATGCAGTTCAACTGGATCGAACTGGCCCGGGTGCCGGACATCCTCGAACGCCTGGCCGAGGTGGAAATGCATGCGATCCAGACCTCCGGCAACTGCGTGCGCAACATCACCACCGAAGCCTTTGCCGGGGTTGCGGCCGACGAAATGATTGACCCGCGACCGTTGGCGGAAATTCTGCGGCAGTGGTCGACCATCAATCCTGAATTCCTGTTCCTGCCGCGCAAGTTCAAGATCGCCATCTGCTCGGCCGAGCAGGACCGCGCGGCGATCATGATGCATGACATCGGCCTTTATCTTTATCCGGGTTGCGAAGGACAGATGCTCCTGCGAGTCATGGTGGGCGGCGGTCTGGGGCGTACGCCGATCCTCGGCTTGCAGATCCGCGAAGGCTTGCCGTGGCAGCACCTGCTGTCATACGTAGAGGCGGTGCTGCGGGTGTATAACCGCCATGGCCGGCGGGACAACAAGTACAAGGCGCGAATCAAGATTCTGGTCAAAGCCCTGGGCATCGAAGCCTTCGCCCGGGAAGTGGAGCAAGAGTGGCAGTACCTCAAGGACGGCCCGGCGCAACTGACCCTGGACGAGTTCGAGCGTGTGGCCAGTGCGTTCGTCGCACCGCCATATCGTGATCTGTCCGACACCAACCTCGATTTCGGTACGCACCTGGCCGAAAACCCGGCGTTCGCTCGTTGGGTGCAACGTAACGTGCAGCCGCACAAAGTATCGGGTTATGCCAGCGTGGTGTTGTCGACCAAGCCCGGCAGCGCTGCGCCACCGGGCGATGTCACTACCGGACAGATGGAAGCGGTGGCCGAGTGGTCCGAACGCTTCGGCTTCGGTGAAATCCGCATTGCCCATGAGCAGAATATCGTCCTTCCTGACGTGTCCAAGGCCGATCTGTTCACCCTGTGGCGCCTGGCCTGCGCACACAATCTGGGCAGCGCCAACGCCGGATTGCTCACCGACATCATCGCCTGCCCCGGTGGCGACTTTTGCGCGCTGGCCAACGCCAAGTCTATCCCTATCGCCAAGGCTATTGCCGCACGCTTCGAGGACCTCGACTACCTGCACGACCTGGGCGACATCAGCCTCAATATCTCCGGCTGCATGAATGCCTGCGGTCACCATCACATCGGCAACATCGGCATTCTGGGGGTCGATAAGAACGGTGCCGAGTGGTACCAGATCACACTCGGCGGCGCCCAGGGCAAGCACAGCTCTTTGGGCAAGGTCATTGGCCCGTCCTTCAGCGCCGCCGAAGTGCCCGAGGTGATCGAGCGCATCATCGACACCTTCGTGCGTTATCGCGAGAACGAGGAACTGTTCGTTGACGCCATCCAACGGATCGGGCTGGAGCCGTTCAAGGAGGCGGTCTATGCGAAAGTGCTGGAGGTGTCGGCATGAACAATCTGTTGCGTCTGGAAGAGGGCATGGCGCGGATTGTCGCGGATGATCCGTGGAAGCTCGTGCGCGACCCGCAAGCACCGCTGCCCGCGGGTGCCGCGATTCTGCCGCTGAGCCGTTGGCTGGAAAACCCGTCGCAAAGCGGCGTGTGGCTGGGGCCGGACGATGAAGTGGAAAGCCTTCAGCCATGGCTTGCCCAACTGCCCTTGATCGCCCTGGATTTTCCGAACTTTCGCGATGGCCGCGGGTACAGCCAGGCGTATCTGCTGCGCACGCGACTGGGCTGGGCCGGCGAGTTGCGCGCCATCGGCGATGTCTTGCGCGATCAACTCAGCCACATGCGCCAATGCGGCTTCGACAGCTTTGCCGTGCGTGAAGACAAATCCGCAGAAGATGCATTGAAGGGATTGGCGGGGATGAGCGTGTTGTACGGGCGTTCGGTGATTGAGCCGCGGCCGTTGTTTCGTCGGCGGGGCTAGATCACTAGCAAAAGGGCGCATCCCGAACGGCGGAATGCGCCGGGTGTTGTCAGTTGAAGCGAACCAGCGTCGCGCGTTCGCTTGGCGACAGTTGATCGATTTCCAGCAGTGTCAGGTTTTTTGGTGCTTCGCCGGCCAACGGACTACCGAGGTTGCCCGTGGCGCCTTCAGGAAGTTTGTACATGGCGCCAGTCATGGGGTCGACTACCAGCATGCCGATGACTCTACCAAGCCACCGGCTTTGTTGGTAATGGTGAAGTTGGCGCCGCTAGCCTGCTCGATACGTTCACCGGGTATTTGCTGTCACCGACGATGCTTGCACAGCCCGAAGTCAGGAGTGCTGTGGTCAGGGCTGTAACGGTGAACAACTTGCGGAGAGCTTCCATGGTTGATCCTTGCGAACGATCATTGCCGTCATTGGCCGAGGCGTGCTTCATTTCGCCTCGAAATGTAATGGGGAGAGCTTTTCAAGCGCTGCGAGCCTTATCATTAGTGGCGTAGTGATGGCGCTCAAAATCTAAGGGGTTCGCATTGTTTGCTGACCGATACAGGGCAAACGGGGAAGGCACATGCCTGAGATGGGCGTTGCTCGCACGGCCGTCTCACCAGGTTGGTGTGCAGCGGTCGCAAACGGGCGAAGGTGGTCAACAGCAGGTCGAGGTTCATTTGTGGCCAGACCAGTTGTGGGGCGATCCATACGCCCATTGGCATCCCCACAAAATCCCAACCACCGACCGCCAGAAAAGCCTGCTTTGGCGTTCATTTACGCAAATTCATCAACCCTTGGTCTCGATGGGGTTGTGTACCGGGCAAGAGGCTGATTCCATTCTTGCCCAGCTGGCGCATATTGCCGGCGATCCACTGTACGTTGTCGGTACCTTGCGCATGGTTCAGTTGCATCTGGTGAAGCTGTGATGGCTGAGATCAAAGTGATTCTCGTTGATGAAAAAGACCAACCGGTGGGCGAAATGGAAAAGCTTGCAGCCCACGAAAAGGGGCTGATGCACCGAGCGGTCACGGTCTACGTGTTCAACTCGCGCAGTGAGCTTTTGCTCCAGCAGCGCGCCGCGGACAAATACCACTGTGGCGGGCTTTGGAGTAACGCCTGTTGTGGTCATCCTTACCCGGGGGAGGACACACTTGCAGCGGCACAGAGGCGGCTTGAAGAGGAAATGGGCCTCAGGTGTACGCTACACAAGGGCTTTGAGATCAAGTACCGGCTGGAGGTTGACCAAGGCTTGGTAGAGCACGAATACGGTCACGTATTTTATGGGGTCAGCGACCAGTTGCCGGTACTGAACCCAGATGAAGCCCAAGCGTTTTGTTACCTGTCCCGAGGGCAAATAGAGGCGCGCATGCTCCGGGATCCGGAGCATTTCACGCCTTGGTTTCGATACACTTTTGCCAGGGCAAGCAAAGCGTTTGAGGTGTGACGCCAGCAGTTATTTCAACGCCGGGTCCCCCATGTTCATTTTCTTCCAGCCCTGCAACAGCACCTGCGCCTTGGGCTCCTGGCCGTTGTCCAGGTAGTACTGGATCAACGACAAGCGGGCATTGCGGTTGGACGGTTGTTCTTTCAACAGCCGTTCCAGCTCTGCGCACGCCTCGTCAATCTTGCCGCTGTCATGCAGGGCCACCGCCAGCACATAGCCGAACTGTCCGCTCTGTGGCTCCAGTTGCGCGGCTTTGCGCAGGTACGGCATGGCTTGAGCGGCCTGGCCGGCACGAATCAGCGCAAGGCCCTGGGTGTGTTGCAGCAGGCCTGAGTCGGGGTGGTCCTTGAGGCTTTGCGCCAGCAGGACTTGGCCTTCCTGACGGCGACCGTTGGCCTCCAGCCATTGCACCAGGGTGATCAGCGCCGGGTAGAAGTCCGGGTCGCGCTGCAAGGCGGTACGCAGCAAACCTTCGACTTCTGCGCTACGGCCATCCGCCTGATAGAGCATGGCCAGGTTCAGGTTGGCCTCGGCACGTTCGACCAGACTCTTTTGCACCGCCTCGTATTCGATGATAGCGGTATTCCAGCTGTCCTGAGCCGTGCCCAGTCCGTTGCGCGCCACGCTGAGCAAATCCCGGGCGGCGGCGATGCGCACTGCCCTGACAGGATCATTCAACAAGGGGGTCAGCAGCTGCGCGCGTTCCGGTGGCGGCAGGAATGCGCTGAGCGCGCGCAGGGCGCTCTCACGTACTTGAGGCGCCGCGTTGTTCAGGTCCCTGGTGGCCAGTTTCAACGCTTGTTCGCCGGGATACAGCGACAATTCGCCGAGCAGCGTGGCGCGCTGGATCGCCGGCAGATTGCTGCGTTGCAGTTGCTCGAACAGCGCCTGCGCCGCACCCGGTTGACCGTTACGGATCAACCACAGGCTTTCGTCGTAACGCGGGGCCTGCACCGCGCTGGCGTTGGCGGTGTTCCACAGTTTGAATTGCTCGGTGATCTTGTCGCCGGCCTTGCCCTGGTGGCAGGTCAGGCAGGCGTCAGGTGTACCGAGTTTTTTGGCTCGCTCAGGGTCGGGAATGCTGAAACTGTGGTCATGCCGAAAGTCATTGCCCATGTAGAACTTGCCGGGCATGTGGCAATCCACGCACTGCGAGCCCGGTTGGCCCATGGTGTGGCGCGTGTGTTCGATCGAATCGTAGTTTTTCGCTTGCAGGCCCTTGCCGTCGACGTCTTCCACGGTGATTTTGCCGGCGGGGTTATGGCATTGCAGGCAAACGCTGTTGCCTGGCGCTTTCAATTGAGTGCTGTGCGGGTTGTGGCAGTTGCTGCAACGCACGCCCTTGTCGAACATTTTGCTCTGGGCGAAGGAGCCGTGTTCGAACACTTCATCCTTGATCTTGCCGTCCAGCGCGTACAGTTCACGGGTCAGGACGCTCGGCAGGTAGTCGTCCATCAGGCGCTTGCCGACTGTGTAACCGTCGTCCAATGGTGCGCGGCGCGAGTGGCAGCGGGCGCAGGTTTCGATTTCGACAGTGGCGCTCTTGTCTTTGAGGTCGACGGCAAATCCGGCATGGATCAGGTCGGTTTTCTTCGCTGTCCATTCCAGGTGGTTGGACGCCGGACCGTGGCAGGCCTGACACCCGACACCGAGGCTGTTCCAGTGACTGTCGAAGGTGTTCTTCGCCGCGTCGAAATTGCGTTTGAAACCGGTGGTGTGGCACTCGACACACATGAAATTGGCGTTCTGGCTCGGTTTGCTCCAGTGCAGCGGGTTCTTGAAGTTCACGCCCTGGCCGGGATACAGGTGAAACCAGCGGTGCTTCTCGGTATCCCAGGCTACGCCGAGGGCCTGCAAGCGGCCTTCGCCAACCTCCAGCAGGTATTGCTGCAAGGGGGCGACGCCAAAAGCATAAGCCACCTTGAAGTTGGCATTCTTGCCATCGACGCCGGGGGTGTTGACCCAGAATTCGTCGCCTTTGCGCGAGAACACCGTGGTCTCTTTTTCAGCCTTGAAGGTGACGTTATTGAAGTCGCCGAGCAGGGTGTCGGCGTTGGCTGGCTGCATTGCCAACTGGTGATGGGAGCCTTGCCAGTCCTTGACCTGCTCGCCGTGGCAGCCTTGGCATTGTTGCTCGTCGACCATTTTCGCAGGCGCGACAGCGACCGGTTGCGGTTTGGCCGATTCGACGACAGGGGCGCTGACAGGGACTGGCTGGAGCAGCGTCGGTGTACTGCTCAGCAAAAACCAGCCAATACCCGCCACGGCGAGCAGCAAGATGCCGATGGTGACAGGGAAAAGATAACGGTTGATCAGGTTCGGTTGCGAATCAGGGTGTGGGGTTGCAGCTTTATTTTTATGTTTGCGCATCACGACTTCCATGGTCCAGGTGCGATTGCCATCAAGCACGCGTTCAAGCTCGATGCAGCTTTGCCGGGTGGTCGGCGTCTGTCAAATAACGAATGTTGTGAAGCTGATGGCCCCATCGTCGGAACGCCGCCCGGAGCAAGCTCGCTCCCACAGGGTTTATGTCGTGCCCAAATGTAGTGATCGACACCGAACCTGTGGGAGCGAGCTTGCTCGCGATGGCGGCCGCCAAGGCCCCCAATCACTCCCCGACAAACCACCGGCAATGTACTGCGACAAACGTTTATTGCAGTCCTGCATGACGTCTTCTTATTGCGTTTGCTCGGCTGTGGAGGCATCGAACGGATAGATCCGACGCCATTCGGACGCCATGTCGACGACCGTCCAGCCACGTTTGTTTGCTTCGTCCAGGGCCTTGTCCAGACGGCCGATCTGCGATTTGCGGTCGTAAGCCCATTCGCGTTTGGCGTCGGTATGATGCACCAGGCCCATCAAGCGTTTACCGGGACCGGCGGCGGTCCACTGGAGCATTTGCAAGTCACCGTCGGAGTTGCCAAAGGCGAGGATTGGCCGGCGTCCGATCACGGCATCGATGCTTTCCGGTTTGCCCGGGCCATCGTCGTTGTGGGCCAGTTTTGGCGTGCGCAGGATAGATGCCTGGCCGTCCTTGAATTGATAGGCAGTGACAAAGGTGGTGCCAATGACCTGTTCTGGCGGGATGCCATAGACCTTCTCGGCGAAGGCGCGCATGAACCCGGTGTCGCCGCCGGAGACGATGTAGGTCTTGAAGTCCTGGCCGCGCAGGTAGTCGAGCATTTCCAGCATCGGCTGGAAGATCATCTCGGTGTACGGTTTGCCGGTTTTCGGATGGCGGGCCTGGCTCAGCCAGGTTTTGGCGTAGTCATCGAAGGCATCGGTGGTCATCCCGGTGTGGGTGGCACCGAAAATTTTCATCATGCCTTCCATGCCAGTGGCGGCCAGGGCTTTGTGATCGTTTTCCAGCACCGCCTGGAAGGGCTGGGTGGTTTTCCATTCCGGGTGCTGCGGTGCGGTGCGTTTGACTTCCTCGAGGGCGAACAATAACTCGAAGTACATCGGCTGCTCGCTCCATAAGGTGCCGTCGTTATCGAACACGGCAATGCGGTCCTCGGGCTTTACGAAGTCCTTGCTGTTTTGATCGGTGACTGTCTGCACGAACTCGATGATCTGTTTTTTCGACGGGCCATCGTTCCAGGAGGGTAGCGGCTCGGCCGCCTGAACCAGTAACGGCAGGCTCAAGGCCAGGGTCAGCAGGAAGCTGAACATACGGCGATGGCGCAGAGATATCGAATTCGTCATGGGAAATCCTTCTCGTGAACGGAGTTGAGCGGATGCAATGCACCAGAGCCGGATTCTCTGTTGCCCCCGGCCTGACTATGCAGCGTAGACAAGGATTGCCTGATTTGGCGCAATGCCTGATTTTTGTCCGGTTCACGGCCGTAGCAGGCTCGCAAGCTTGCCCGGATGGTATTTGCTCTCCTGAAAGGGCAAAGTGAATACCAACCGCAAGCAGGTTGAGGGCTTTCCCTCAACCATAGAATCTCCCACAGGGGACCGGTGGCGCACACAGATCCAGTGTGGCGGGCTTGCCCGCGATGGCGGATTTACATTCAATACTGGTAGTGGCTGATCTGCCACCTTCGCGAGCAAGCTCGCTCCTACAGGGGGATTCAGTTTTTCTTCGCCTGCTCCCACACCCGTTCTTCCTGCGCACGCAGTTCCGGCGTGAATTCGGCGCCAAAGTCTTCGGCCTCGAACACCTGGCGAATCTCGATCTCGGCTTCGGTGCCCGGCATCGGATTGGGGCAGCGCTTGACCCACTCGATGGCTTCTTCTTTGGATTTCACTTTCCACAACCAGAAGCCGGCGATCAGTTCCTTGGTTTCGATGAAGGGGCCGTCGATGACCGAGCGTTGCTCCCCCGAAAACCTTACGCGGGCGCCTTTGCTGCTGGGGTGCAGGCCTTCGCCTGCGAGCATGATGCCGGCCTTGACCAGTTCTTCGTTGAAGTTGCCCATGGCAGTCAGCAGTTCCTGGCTGGGCATCACGCCGGCTTCGGAATCGGCGCTGGCCTTGATGATGATCATGAATCGCATGGTGATTTCTCCGTTGTAATTGAGTGACTCGCCAAATGGTCGAATGGCTGAAGTGCAAATCGACAGCTTCTCGACAAAATTTTTATAGAAAACACTTTGGCAGGTTTCTTTTCGACCGCCATTTCGCTACACCGTATTTCTGGCGAGCTTGTCCAACGATCAAAGGAATGTGTCCCGTATGGCAATTCTGGAACTCACTACACTCATCCCCGGCCGCACGCCCGGACAGGTCCTCGACTTCTGCCTGGAAGGGGTCAACTTTCCGAAGATTTTCCCCGAGCGCATTACCCCGCTCGGCGATGTCGATCTGAACGACCTGCGGATTGAAGCCGGGCGGCAATTCCGCTTTCGCCACTGGATGTTCAATGTGATTGCGTCGAGCTGGACGGTAGTGATCCGTGAAGTCGGTGAGATGTATTTCATCGACGAGATGCTCAAGGGACCGATGCGTGCCTTTCGTCATGAACATCGAGTAGCGGCAGGCGAGGGCGGTACGCTATACACCGACCGGGTGACGTATTCGGCGATAGGTGGCGCGCCCATGGAGTGGTTGCTGGTCAATGGCTACATGCGACGGATTTTCGAGGCGCGCCATCGCAATATGCTGGAGTTACTCAAATAACACCGCGGTCCCTGTAGGTTGTATCCATTTTTGTACGCTGATACATGACAATTTATGTTTGACCATAGGTCGTCGGACAATTTCGTGGTTAACTTCGGCCTCGTCAAAATTCTCCACCACAACGTTCAGAAGGACTCCGTTCATGGCTCAAGTCACTCTTAAAGGCAATCCGGTTCAAGTCAACGGCCAACTGCCACAAGCCGGTTCCAAGGCGCCAGCCTTTTCCCTGGTTGCCGGCAATCTGTCCGACGTAACCCTGGCGAGCTTCGCCGGCAAGCGCAAAGTGCTGAACATTTTCCCAAGCATCGACACCCCGACCTGCGCCACCTCCGTGCGCCAGTTCAACGCCAAGGCCAGCGAAGTGGCCAACACTGTCGTACTGTGCATCTCCGCTGACCTGCCGTTCGCCCAGGCCCGTTTCTGCGGCGCCGAAGGCCTGGAAAACGTACAGAACCTGTCGACCCTGCGCGGTGCCGAGTTCATCCAGAACTACGGCGTGGCCATCGCTGACGGCTCGCTCAAAGGCCTGACCGCCCGTGCTGTCGTGGTTCTGGACGAAAACGACAACGTGCTGCACAGCGAACTGGTTGGCGAAATTGCTAATGAGCCGAACTATGAAGCGGCACTTGCTGTTCTGAAGTAAGTAAGCACCTTTACAATTGTTAACACCCCCGCTGTCAATAATGCTGTTGTAGGAGCGAGCCTGCTCGCGATGGACTCAAGAGCGCCGCGTTTAGCCAGTAGACACGCGTTATCGTTAACGACCATCGCGAGCAGGCTCGCTCCTACACTGAGCAGCATTACCCTCTGTCCAGGCCGTTTTCATTTGTGCTTCAGTGTCTTACACAAATCTCCTGCTACGTAAGCCAAAGGTAAATTGCCGGTAAAGGCGCTTTGCTTAAAACCCGCCAGTGCTTATCGTTCCCTCATGTAAAAAAAGCCCACGCGCCCAATGGTTGATCACTCAATGCAATCCTCCGCTTCCCGTAGTCCTCGTCGCTGGCTGTTCGGCCTGCTTGTCCTGCTGGTCATCGCCGCCCTGTGCTGGAAATTCTGGCCCGGCAGCGCTGCACCCAAAGAAGCTGCGGGGCAGAAAGCCGTCGCCGGGCATACCGGCAAGTCAGGTGGAATGCGACCTGGATTCGGCGGGGCGTCCGGGCCGGTACCGGTGCGAGTGGCTCCGGCAGTCACCGGTGATTTCCCTCTGTACTTCAAGGCGCTGGGTACGGTCACGGCGCTGAACACCATCAATGTCCGCAGCCGCGTCGGCGGTGAGCTGGTCAAGATCCATTTCGAAGAAGGGCAGATGGTCAAGGCTGGCGACCTGTTGGCCGAAATCGACCCGCGCCCCTACCAGAACTCCTTGCTTCAGGCCGAAGGCACCTTGCTGCAGAATCAGGCGCAGCTGAAAAACGCCCAGGTCGACGTCGAGCGCTATCGCGGCCTGTACCGCGAAGACAGTATTGCCAAGCAGACCCTGGACACCGCCGAAGCGCTGGTCGGTCAATTCCAGGGCACGGTCAAGACCAATCAGGCAGCGGTCAACGATGCCAGGCTCAACCTCGAGTTCACCAGGATTCGCGCGCCGATCACCGGTCGCGTCGGCCTGCGTCAACTGGACGTCGGCAACCTGGTAGCTGCCAATGACACCACCGCATTGGCGATCATCACCCAGACCCAACCGATCAGCGTGGCCTTCACTCTTCCGGAAAACAGCCTCGACACCGTACTCGCCCGTTATCGCAGCGGCGCCAAGCTGCCGGCTGAAGCCTGGGATCGCGGTGATACCAAATTGCAGGCCACTGGCGTGCTGCAGAGCCTGGACAACCAGATCGACGTCACCACCGGCACCCTGAAATTCAAGGCCCGTTACGAGAACCGCGATCAGTCGCTGTTTCCCAACCAGTTCGTCAATGTGCGCCTGTTGGCCGACACCCTCAAAGACGTAGTGCTCGCGCCTTCCGCCGCGATCCAGTTCGGCACCAACGGTACATTTGCCTATGCCCTGGACGGTGACAAGAAGGTCAGGATCCGTCAGTTGAAAGTCGGCGCCAGCGATGGCGTGAACACCGTGGTCACCGAAGGCCTGTCGGCGGGCGAGCGGGTTGTTCTGGAAGGCACCGACCGCCTGAAGGATGGCAGTGAGGTGGAGGTGGTCAACGACAGCCAGGACGTGCCGGCCACACCGACCGAACACCTGCAAGGCAAGTCGGCGGCCGACGCGGCTGACCCTATGACCACCGACAAGGCGAAAAAGGGCGGCGCATGAATCTCTCGCGGCTGTTCATCCTTCGCCCGGTAGCCACCACGCTGAGCATGCTGGCCATTATTCTGGCCGGTGTGATCGCTTATCGATTGCTGCCGGTTTCGGCGCTGCCTCAGGTCGATTACCCGACCATTCGCGTCATGACCCTGTATCCCGGCGCCAGCCCGGATGTCATGACCAGCGCGGTAACCGCGCCGCTTGAGCGGCAGTTCGGGCAAATGCCCGGCTTGACGCAAATGGCCTCCACCAGTTCCGGCGGGGCGTCGGTGCTGACCCTGCGGTTCAGCCTCGACATCAACATGGACGTGGCCGAGCAACAGGTTCAGGCGGCGATCAACGCCGCGACCAACTTGCTGCCCAAGGACCTGCCGGCGCCGCCGGTGTACAACAAGGTCAACCCGGCCGATACGCCGGTGCTGACCCTGGCGATTACCTCCAAGACCATGCTGTTGCCCAAGCTCAACGATCTGGTCGACACCCGCATGGCGCAGAAAATCGCCCAGATCAGCGGTGTCGGCATGGTCAGCATTGCCGGCGGCCAACGCCAGGCCGTACGCATCAAGGTCAACCCGGAGGCCCTGGCGGCCAATGGCTTGAACCTGTCGGACGTGCGCACGCTGATTGGCGCCTCCAACGTCAACCAGCCCAAGGGCAACTTCGACGGCCCGACACGGGTCTCGATGCTCGATGCCAACGATCAACTGACGTCGCCCAAGGATTACGCCAACCTGATCCTGGCCTACGCCAACGGTGCGCCGTTGCGGCTCAAGGACGTGGCGGAAATCGTCGACGGCGCCGAAAACGAGCGACTCGCCGCGTGGGCCAACGAAAACCAGGCCGTGCTGCTGAACATCCAGCGTCAGCCCGGCGCCAACGTGATCGAGGTGGTGGACCGCATCAAGGCCCTGCTGCCGAGCATCACTGACAACCTGCCGGCTGGCCTTGACGTGGTGGTGCTGACCGACCGCACCCAGACCATCCGCGCCTCGGTCAAGGACGTGCAGCACGAACTGCTGATCGCCATCGCCCTGGTGGTCATGGTGACCTTTCTGTTCCTGCGCCGCGCCAGTGCCACGATCATTCCGTCGGTGGCCGTACCGCTGTCGCTGATCGGTACGTTTGGCGTGATGTACCTGGCCGGGTTCTCGGTCAACAACCTGACCCTGATGGCCCTGACCATCGCCACCGGTTTCGTGGTGGACGATGCGATCGTCATGCTGGAGAACATCGCGCGTTTTATCGAGGAAGGCGACAGCCCGCTGAACGCGGCGCTCAAGGGCGCCAAGCAGATCGGCTTTACGCTGATCTCACTGACGTTGTCGCTGATCGCCGTACTGATCCCGCTGCTGTTCATGGCGGACGTGGTCGGGCGTTTGTTCCGCGAATTCGCCATCACCCTGGCGGTGGCGATCCTGATTTCCCTGGTGGTGTCCCTGACCCTGACGCCGATGATGTGCGCGCGGTTGCTCAAACGTGAACCCAAGGAAGCAGAGCAGGGGCGCTTCTACCGTGCCAGCGGTGCGTTCATCGACTGGATGATCGCCGCTTACGGACGTAAGTTGCAGTGGGTGCTCAAGCACCAGCCGCTGACCTTGATGGTGGCCATTGGCACTTTGGTGCTGACGGTATTGCTGTACATGGTGGTGCCCAAGGGATTTTTCCCGGTGCAGGACACCGGCGTCATTCAGGGTATTTCCGAAGCACCGCAATCGATTTCATTCGCCGCCATGAGCGAGCGCCAGCAGGAACTGGCCAAGGTCATTCTGACCGACCCGGCCGTCGAGAGCCTGTCCTCCTACATTGGCGTGGATGGCGATAACTCGACCCTCAACAGCGGCCGGTTGCTGATCAACCTCAAGTCGCACCACGACCGCGACCTGAGTGCCACGCAAGTGATTGCCCGCCTGCAACCGGAGCTGGACAAACTGGTCGGCATCCGCCTGTTCATGCAACCGGTGCAGGACCTGACCATCGAAGACCGGGTCAGCCGCACGCAGTACCAGTTCAGCATGTCTTCGCCGGATTCTGAGCTGCTGAGCCTGTGGAGCGGGCGACTGGTCGACGCCCTGGCCGACCGGCCGGAACTGACTGACGTTGCCAGCGATTTGCAGGACAAGGGCTTGCAGGTTTATCTGGTGATCGACCGCGATGCGGCGTCGCGGGTCGGGGTGTCGGTGTCGAACATCACCGATGCGTTGTACGACGCCTTTGGCCAGCGGCAGATTTCCACCATCTACACCCAGGCCAGTCAGTACCGCGTGGTGCTGCAATCGCAGTCCGGCGAGAAGATCGGCCCGGATGCGTTGAACCAGATTCACGTCAAGACCACCGATGGCGGGCAGGTGCGTCTGTCCAGCCTGGCGCATATCGAGGAACGCCAGGCGCAACTGGCGATCACCCACATCGGCCAGTTTCCGGCGGTGATGATGTCCTTCAACCTCGCACCGGGCGTGGCGCTGGGGCATGCGGTAGAGATCATCGAGCAGGTGCAGAAGGACATTGGCATGCCGATTGGCGTGCAGACCCAGTTCCAGGGCGCGGCGCAGGCGTTCCAGGCTTCGTTGTCGAGCACCTTGCTGCTGATTCTGGCGGCGGTGGTGACCATGTACATCGTGCTGGGCGTGCTCTACGAGAGCTACATCCACCCGATCACCATTCTCTCGACCTTGCCGTCGGCGGCGGTGGGCGCCTTGCTGGCGTTGATCCTGACCGGCAATGACCTGGGCATGATCGCGATCATCGGCATCATTCTGCTGATCGGCATCGTGAAGAAGAACGCGATCATGATGATCGACTTCGCCCTCGACGCCGAGCGCAACCAGGGCATGGACCCGCAAACGGCGATCTATCAGGCGGCGCTGCTGCGTTTCCGGCCGATCCTGATGACCACCCTGGCCGCGCTGTTCGGTGCCGTGCCATTGATGCTGGCCACCGGTTCCGGCGCAGAACTGCGCCAGCCGCTGGGTCTGGTGATGGTTGGCGGATTGCTGCTGAGCCAGGTTCTGACCCTGTTCACTACGCCGGTGATCTATCTGTATTTCGACCGTCTCGGTCGGCGATTTGGCAAGACCGGCGCTCAGGAGACGGCGGTATGACGCCCCGCACAACCTGTGGGAGCGACGGTGCGGCGATCCGACTTGCTCGCGATGAGGCCCGTACATTCAACATCATTGTTGGCCGGTCCACCGCTTTCGCGAGCAAGCTCGCTCCCACAGTGGGGCAACAGCGATGAATCTTTCAGGCCCTTTCATCAAGCGCCCGGTCGCGACCATGTTGCTGAGTCTGGCGATCATGCTGCTGGGGGGCGTGAGCTTCGGTTTGTTGCCCGTGTCGCCGCTGCCGCAAATGGACTTTCCGGTGATCGTGGTCCAGGCCAGCCTGCCCGGGGCCAGTCCCGAGGTGATGGCATCGACCGTGGCCACACCGCTGGAGCGCTCTTTCGGCGCCATTGCCGGGGTCAACACCATGAGCAGCCGGTCCAGCCAGGGATCGACCCGGGTGATTCTGCAATTTGACCTCGACCGCGACATCAACGGCGCAGCGCGGGAAGTGCAGGCGGCCATCAATGCCTCGCGCAACCTGCTGCCCAGCGGGATGCGCAGCATGCCGACCTACAAGAAGGTCAATCCGTCCCAGGCGCCGATCATGGTGCTGTCGCTGACGTCGGATGTGCTGGAAAAAGGCCAGCTCTATGACCTGGCCTCGACGATCCTGTCCCAGAGCCTGTCCCAGGTGCAGGGCGTCGGCGAGGTGCAGATCGGCGGCAGTTCCCTGCCAGCGGTACGTATCGAACTCGAACCGCAGTTGCTCAACCAGTATGGCGTGGCCCTGGACGATGTGCGCAACACCATCGCCAATGCCAACGTGCGCCGGCCCAAGGGCTCGGTGGAAGACGATCAGCGGCTGTGGCAGGTCCAGGCCAACGACCAGTTGGAAAAAGCCAAGGACTACGAGTCGCTGATCATCCACTACAACGGCGGCGCAGCCCTGCGCCTGAAGGATGTGGCGAAGGTCAGCGATGGCGTCGAGGACCGCTACAACAGCGGCTTCTTCAACGATGACGCGGCGGTGCTGCTGGTGATCAACCGGCAGGCCGGCGCCAACATCATCGAGACGGTCAACGAGATCAAGGCCCAGTTGCCGGCGTTGCAGGCGGTGTTGCCGGCCAGCGTCAAGCTGAACCTGGCCATGGACCGCTCGCCGGTGATCAAGGCCACGCTGCACGAAGCGGAAATGACCCTGCTGATCGCCGTGGCGCTGGTGATCCTGGTGGTGTTCCTGTTCCTCGGTAACTTCCGCGCCTCGCTGATTCCGACCCTGGCGGTGCCGGTGTCGCTGGTCGGCACCTTTGCCGTGATGTACCTCTACGGTTTTTCGCTGAACAACCTGTCGCTGATGGCGCTGATCCTGGCCACAGGGCTGGTGGTGGACGATGCCATCGTGGTGCTGGAGAACATTTCCCGGCACATCGACGAAGGCGTGCGGCCGATGCGGGCCGCGTACCTCGGTGCCCAGGAAGTCGGCTTCACCTTGTTGTCGATGAACGTGTCGCTGGTGGCGGTGTTCCTGTCGATCCTGTTCATGGGCGGGATCATCGAGAGCCTGTTCCGCGAATTCTCCATCACCCTGGCGGCGGCCATCGTGGTCTCGCTGCTGGTGTCGCTGACCCTGACCCCGATGCTCTGCGCCCGCTGGCTCAAGCCGCACACGCCAGGGCAGGAGAACCGCCTGCAACGCTGGAGCCGGCGGACCAACGACTGGATGGTTGGCAAATACGCCACCAGCCTCGACTGGGTGCTGCGTCACAAGCGCCTGACCTTGCTCAGTCTATTCGTGACAATTGGTGTGAACATCGCGTTGTATGTGGTTGTTCCTAAAACATTTATGCCGCAGCAGGATACAGGCCAGCTGATCGGTTTCGTGCGCGGCGACGACGGCCTGTCGTTCAGTGTGATGCAGCCGAAGATGGAGATTTTCCGCCGGGCGGTGTTGAAGGATGAGGCGGTAGAAAGCGTCGCCGGGTTCATTGGCGGCAGCAACGGCACCAATAACGCCTTCATGCTGGTGCGCCTGAAGCCGATCAAGGAACGCAACATTTCCGCGCAAAAGGTCATCGAGCGTCTGCGCAAGGAAATGCCTAAAGTGCCAGGCGCACAACTGATGTTGATGGCTGACCAGGACCTGCAATTCGGCGGCGGCCGCGAGCAGACCTCCTCGCAATATTCCTACATCCTGCAAAGCGGTGACCTGGGGTCGTTGCGCGAGTGGTATCCGAAAGTCGTCACCGCGCTCAGGGCCTTGCCGGAGCTGACGGCGATCGATGCGCGGGAAGGCCGGGGCGCCCGGCAAGTGACGCTGATCGTCGACCGCGACCAGGCCAAGCGCCTGGGCGTCGACATGGACATGGTCACGGCGGTGCTGAACAACGCCTACAGTCAGCGACAGATTTCGACCATCTACGACAGCCTCAACCAGTATCAGGTGGTGATGGAGGTCAATCCGAAATACGCCCAGGACCCGATCACTCTCAAGCAGGTCCAGGTGATCACCGCTGATGGCGCGCGGATTCCACTGTCGACCATCGCCCATTACGAAAACAGCCTGGAAAACGACCGGGTCAGCCACGAAGGCCAGTTCGCTTCGGAAAGCATTGCCTTCGACATGGCCGAAGGCGTAACTGTGGAGCAGGGCAGTGCCGCCATTGAACGAGCGATTGCCAAGGTCGGCCTGCCGGAAGACGTGATCGTGAAAATGGCCGGCACCGCCGACGCCTTTGCCGCCACGCAAAAAAGCCAGCCGTTCATGATTCTCGGTGCGCTGGTGGCGGTGTATCTGGTGCTCGGCGTGTTGTACGAAAGCTACATTCATCCGCTGACCATCCTGTCCACGCTGCCGTCGGCCGGGGTCGGCGCGTTGCTGTCGATCTATGCGCTGGGCGGCGAGTTCAGCCTGATTTCGCTGCTGGGGCTGTTTTTGCTGATCGGCGTGGTCAAGAAAAACGCCATTCTGATGATCGACCTGGCGTTGCAGCTGGAGCGACACCAGGGCATGGCGCCCCTGGAATCGATTCGCAGTGCCTGCCTGCAACGTTTGCGACCTATTCTGATGACCACCCTGGCGGCGATCCTCGGTGCCTTGCCGTTGCTGCTGGGCCGTGCCGAAGGGGCGGAAATGCGCCAGCCACTGGGCCTGACCATCATCGGCGGACTGATCTTCAGCCAGGTGCTGACGCTCTACACCACCCCGGTGGTTTACCTCTATCTCGACAAACTGCGCCATCGCTTCAATAAATGGCGTGGGGTGCGTACCGATGCTGCTCTGGAAACTCCGCTATGACTGAACGTTCGCTTTTCAACCTGGCTGCACCGCTGCTCATGGCTCGAGGCTCGCGTCTGTTGAGCCTGTCACTGTGCGTGGCAATGCTCAGTGCCTGCGCCGTCGGCCCGGATTACCAGCGCCCGCAAACCGCGGAACCTGCGCAGTACAAGGCCGCAGAGGGCTGGCGTCAGGCCAATCCGAGCGATGCCCTGGCGCGCGGCGCCTGGTGGGAGTTGTATGGTGACCGGCAGCTCAACGACCTGGTCGAAAAGCTCAACAGCGCCAACCAGACCGTCGCCCAGGCCGAAGCCCAGTACCGCCAGGCCCAGGCGTTGGTGCGTAGCGCACGCGGGGCGTTTTTCCCGACGGGCGACCTGAACGTCAGCAAGAACCGCTCAAGCCAGGGCACTGGCAGCAGCAATTCCAGCCTGACCAGTTCGTCCAGCGGTATTCGCGACACGTATTCCGCCCAGGTGGGCGTCAGTTGGGAAGCGGACGTATGGGGCAAGCTGCGCCGGGGCCTCGAAGCCGACACCGCGAATGCCCAGGCCAGCTTTGCCGATCTGGCCGCGATGCGCTTGAGCCAGCAGTCGGAACTGGTGCAGAACTACCTGCAATTGCGCGTGATCGATGGCCAGAAGCGCTTGCTCCAGGACACGGTCGAGGCTTATCAGCGCTCGCTGAAGATGACCGAGAACCAGTACCGCGCCGGCGTATCCGGCAAGGACGCCGTGGCCCAGGCCCAGACGCAGCTCAAAAGCACCGAAGCCGATATGGTCGACCTGATCTGGCAGCGCGCCCAGTTCGAAAATGCCATTGCCGTGCTGATCGGACTGCCGCCTTCGCAGTTCAGCCTGGCGGAAAGCCAGGACATTCCGCCGTTGCCGCAAGTGCCGCCAGCCTTGCCTTCGCAGTTGTTGGAGCGGCGCCCGGATATTGCTTCGGCCGAGCGTTCGGTGATGGCCGCCAACGCCAACATCGGCGTGGCCAAGGCCGCCTATTACCCCGACCTGACATTGAACATGAACGGCGGTTACAGCAGCAGCACCTATGCCAACTGGATCAGCCTGCCAAACCGCTTCTGGTCGGTCGGACCGCAATTGGCCATGACCCTGTTCGACGGCGGCCAGCGCTCGGCGGAAGTCGACCGCAGTGAAGCGGCCTATGACGAAACGGTGGCCAAGTACCGCCAGACTGTGCTGGACGGATTCCGCGAGGTGGAAAACTTCCTGGTGCAGCTCAAGGTGCTTGAAGACGAAGCCGTCGTGCGCCAACAGGCACTGGACGCCGCCCGTGAATCGCTGCGCCTGACCCAGAACCAGTACAAGGCCGGTTTGATTGCCTACATCGATGTGGTGGTGACCCAGGCGGCGGCGCTGAGCAATGAGCGCAGTAACCTGGACCTGCTGCAAAGCCGCCTGATTGCCAGCGTGCAGTTGATTGCCGCGTTGGGAGGTGGCTGGGATGGACAGCTTCAGGTGAGCGATAGCCGGTAGCGCAATCTCACGCACGCTGCAATCCCTGTGGGAGCGAGCTTGCTCGCGATAGCGGTGGGTCAGGCAAAATCCATGCTGAATGTGACGCAGCCATCGTCGGAACGCCGCCCGGAGCAAGCTCGCTCCCACAGGTTTTGTGGCGCCAGCAGCTTGAAGGGAGTTAATGTAAAACCTTAAAACAAGCGTTTCATCGGACTGGTGGCCTTTTGCTAATTTTGTGAGTGCGTTCTCATTTGGAATCAGTACAATCGCCGCATTTGCCCCCCAGCGAGAATCAATGCAATTGACGGGGGCATGCGCGAGAAGTCCCCATGCTCATCGGTAGCTATTCCCCCACCCTGGTCATCATTTCGCTCTGTGTCGCGATTCTCGCCTCATACACCGCACTCGACCTGACCGGACGCATTGCCACTGCCAAAGGTCGCGCCGTGCATTTGTGGACCGCGGGCGGGGCCATTGCCATGGGCATCGGCATCTGGTCGATGCACTTTATCGGCATGCTCGCGTTCAAGTTGCCGATCGATCTGGGCTACGACGGCACGATCACCCTGTTGTCGCTGCTGATTGGCGTGCTCTCCAGCGGTTTTGCGCTGTGGCTGGTCAGCCAACCGCAATTGCCGGCCTGGCAGCTGGCCTTTGGCGCGTTGGTCATGGGCGCCGGCATCAGTGCGATGCACTACACCGGCATGGCCGCCATGCGCATGCAACCGGGCATCGACTACGATCCGACGCTGTTCGGCACTTCGCTTCTGATCGCGGTCGGTGCATCGGGCGCGGCATTGTGGATTGCTTTGCGCCTGCGCCAGCAAACGCCTTATGTCCGTCTGATCCGTGGTGGTGCCGCCGTGATCATGGGTATCGCCATCGTCGGCATGCACTACACCGGCATGGCCGCCGCGCGCTTTGCCGATGGCAGTTTTTGCGGGGCGGCGGTCAATGGCCTGAGCGGCAAGGGCCTGGACAATCTGGTGCTGGTCACCACGCTGGCGGTGCTGAGCATCGCCTTGCTGACCTCGATCCTCGATGCGCGCCTGGAGGCCCGCACCGCGAGCCTGGCCGAGTCGCTGACCGAGGCCAACCGGGAACTGACCCAACTGGCTCTGCATGACACCCTGACCGGGTTGCCGAACCGGATGTTGCTTGCCGATCGTATCGATCAGGCCATGTCGCGGGTCCGGGAACAGGGTGGCTGCTTTGCCCTGATGTTCATCGATCTGGACGGCTTCAAACCGGTCAACGATGCCTTTGGTCACCATATGGGTGATTTGCTGTTGCGCGAAGTGGCCTTGCGCCTGCGCGAAGACTTGCGTAGCCAGGACACCCTGGCGCGGATCGGCGGCGATGAGTTCGTGTTGCTGGTGCAATTGAGCGAGCAGATCGACGCCTTGAACCTGGCGGCCCGCCAGGTCGGGCTGATCGCGCGGGCGTTCCGGGTTGCCGAACATGAATTGCACATTTCCGCCAGCGTCGGCATCGCGCTCTACCCGGGTAATGGGCAGTCCGCCCACGAGTTGCTGATGAACGCCGACGCGGCGATGTATCACGCCAAGGGCGCGGGTAAAAACGGCTACAGCTTTTTCGATGCCTCGATGAACAGCAACGCCCGCAAACAGCTGCAATTGCTGCAGGATTTGCGCAATGCCGTGGAACAGCAGGAATTCAGCCTGTATTACCAGCCCAAGTTCGACGCCGCCAATGGCCGTCCGGTGGGCGCCGAGGCCTTGTTGCGCTGGGAGCACCCGACGCAAGGGCTGCTGTTGCCGGACAAATTCATCGAAATGGCGGAAAAAACCGGCCTGATCATTCCGATCGGCGAATGGGTACTCAACGAAGCCTGCCGCCAGATGCGCGAGTGGTACGTGTCGGGCTACACCGATTGGCGCATTGCGGTGAACCTGTCGGCGATCCAGTTCTGTCATGCCGGGCTGGTCCAGAGCGTCGCCAAAGCGCTGGCGACACACCAACTGCCGGCCAACAGCCTGACCCTGGAAATCACTGAAACCACCGCCATGAGCGATGCCGATGCGAGCATGACGGTGCTTCAGGAGCTGTCGGAAATGGGCGTCGACCTGTCCATCGACGATTTTGGCACTGGCTATTCGAGCTTGATGTACCTCAAGCGCCTGCCGGCCAACGAACTGAAGATCGACCGCGGTTTTGTCCGCGACCTGGAGCACGACAGCGATGACGCCGCCATCGTTTCGGCCATCGTTGCCCTCGGCCAGGCGCTGGGGTTGCGCATCGTCGCCGAAGGTGTGGAGACGGGTGTGCAGCAGGACTTCCTGACTCAACTCGGTTGCGATTCGTTGCAAGGCTATTTGCTCGGGCATCCGTTGCCGGCCGAGCGTTTCATGAACGAGATTCACCGCGCGGAGCTGCTGGAACTCGCCTGATCGACCGCGTCATCCTGCTTCGCGAGCAAACACAACCGAAGCCATGCAAAAACCGTCAATGGCGGTTATTCTTGCCCCCGACCGCTTAAGCTTTGATTGGGGGGAAAGCTCGCATGGACAAAGTCATCGTCATCACCGGCGGTAGCCGCGGCATTGGTGCCGCCACCGCTCTGTTGGCCGCCGCGCAGGGCTATCGGATCTGCATCAACTACCAGGCCGACGAACAGGCTGCACTCGGCGTGCTCGAGCAAGTCCGCGCCCTCGGTGCGCAAGCCATTGCAGTACGGGCCGACGTCAGCATCGAAGACGAGGTCATCGCGCTGTTCAATCGGGTAGACAACGAACTGGGCCGTGTCACCGCGCTGGTGAACAACGCCGGCACCGTCGGGCAAAAGTCCCGGGTCGACGAGATGTCCGAGTTCCGCATTCTCAAAATCATGAAAACCAACGTCCTGGCGCCGATCCTTTGCGCCAAGCATGCGATCCTGCGCATGTCGCCCAGGCACGGCGGGCAGGGTGGCAGCATCGTCAACGTGTCTTCGGTGGCCTCGCGTTTGGGCGCGCCCAACGAGTACGTCGACTACGCTGCCTCCAAAGGTGCACTGGACACCTTCACCATCGGCCTGTCCAAGGAAGTGGCGGGCGAGGGGATTCGGGTCAATGCCGTGCGCCCGGGCTATATCTACACCGATTTCCATGCCTTGAGCGGCGATCCGGACCGGGTCAGCAAACTGGAATCGGCGATTCCGATGGCCCGGGGCGGGCGTCCGGATGAGGTGGCGGAGGCGATTGTCTGGTTGTTGTCGGACAAGGCTTCTTATGCGACGGGGACTTTCGTCGATCTTGGTGGTGGGCGTTAGTTCCTGAGACAGACGTTGTCTGCTCTGGCCTCATCGCGAGCAAGCTCGCTCCCACAGTGGATCTCAACTGCTCACAAATCTTGTGTGTACGGAGAAACCTGTGGGAGCGAGCTTGCTCGCGATAGCCATCTATCAAACGACATGGTGCTGTCAGAACGAGCGCACAATCCGCCCCAACGTCTCCATCGCCTTCTCCGCAGCCTCATCCCACGGGCTGCCATAATTCAACCGAATACAATTCCTGAACCGCTGCGCCGGCGAGAAAATCGGCCCCGGTGCAATGCTGATGCCTTGCGCCAACGCCATCTGGAACAACTTCAGCGAATCCATCTGTTCCGGCAATTCCAGCCACAAAAAGTACCCGCCCGCCGGTTGGCTGACCCGCGTTTGCGCGGGGAAATAGCGGGCGATGGCGGCGAGCATGGCGCTTTGCTGGTCTTCCAGTGCGTGGCGCAATTTACGCAGGTGCCGGTCGTAGCCGCCGTGTTGCAGGTAGTCGGCGATGGCGGCCTGGGCCGGCATCGAGGCACAGAGTGAGGTCATGAGTTTCAGTCGTTCGATTTTCTGCGCATAGCGCCCGGCGGCGACCCAGCCGATGCGGTAGCCGGGGGCCAGGCTCTTGGCGAACGAACCGCAGTGCATCACCAGGCCTTCGGTATCAAAGGCCTTGGCCGGTTTCGGTGCTTGCTGGCCGTAATACAGTTCGGCGTAGACATCGTCTTCGATCAGCGGCACCTGGTGGCGGCGCAGCAGTTCCACAAGCTGCTGTTTCTTTGCCTCGGGCACGGTCGCGCCCATGGGGTTCTGGAAGCTGGTCATGCACCAGCAGGCCTTGATCGGATGGCGCTCCAGGGTTTGCTCGAGCACACCGAGGTCGATGCCGTCGCGCGGGTGCACGGGGATTTCCACGGCCTTGAGCTTCAGGCGTTCGAGCACTTGCAGGCAGGCATAGAACGCCGGGGCTTCGATGGCCACCAGGTCGCCGGGTTGGGTCACCGCTTGCAGGCACAGGTTGAGGGCTTCCAGCGCGCCGTTGGTGATCAGCAGTTCTTCCATGGGCAGCATCAGCCCGCCGACCATGTAGCGCAGGGCGATTTGCCGGCGCAGTTGCGGGTTGCCCGGCGACATGTCGGTGACCACCATGCGCGGATCCATCTCGCGGCTGGCGCTGGCCAGGGAGCGGGACAAGCGTTGCAGGGGAAACAGGGTCGGGCTGGGGAACGCCGAGCCGAAGGGCACGGTGTTCGGATCCTTGATCGAGTCGAGCACCGAGAACACCAGTTCGCTGACGTCGACTTCCGTGGATTCGTTGACCTGATTGCTGATCACCGGTTCGGAAAACGGTCGAGGTGCATGAGCGTTGACGAAGTAGCCGGAACGCGGGCGAGCGCGGATCAGCCCGCGACGTTCCAGCAGGTAGTAGGCCTGGAACACCGTCGACGGGCTGACGCCGTAGGTCTGGCTGGCGTAGCGCACCGAGGGCACACGCTGGCCCGGGCCGAGGACGCCGGAGCGGATCAGTTCTGCGATGTCGTCGGCGAATTTTTCGTAGCGTTTCATCGGTGTCCCGCAATGGAGTCGATTCGATTAACTGTGGCGAGGGGGCTTGTCTGTGGCGAGGGGGCTTGCCCCCGTTGGACTGCGCAGCAGTCCCATTTTGGGGCCGCTTCGCGACCCAACGGGGCGGTGCGGCGTTCCGACAAGCCCCCTCGCCACAGGGGAACGCATTTCACAAGGACCGCAGTGTAAAGGTTCAGCGATTCATCGGCGCAACAAACCGGCTCTTCGCCACGCTGTAGACGTCGGGCTCATCGTTGTCGACCACCTTGAAGCCGATGCTCTGTGAGCTGCTGGCCGGACGCTCCGTGAGCATCGCCACCGACACCGGCACATCGACAATCTCGCCCGGTGCCAGGCTCAACCCGGTTTTGCCCCGCAGCTCGAAACCATCGGCATCGACCAGGCTCAATTGATAGTCCTGACGCTGCTGGGTCTTGTTGATCACCTTCAGACTGTAGATGTTTTCGATCTGCCCCTGGCTGTTCTCGCGGAACAACCCCCTGTCCTTGCTGACGTCGAGCGACACCATCGGCCGTTCCATCAGCGCCACCACCAGGGCGGCGATCATCACCAGCAGCACGGCGGTGTAGCCGATCAGGCGCGGACGCAGCAGGTGGGTCTTGCCACCCTGCAACTGATGCTCGGAGGTATAGCTGATCAATCCTGGGGCGTAGCCCATCTTGTCCATGATCGAGTCGCAGGCGTCGATGCACGCGGCGCAACCGATGCATTCCATCTGCAAGCCATCGCGAATGTCGATGCCGGTCGGGCAGACCTGTACGCAGAGCTGGCAATCGATGCAATCGCCCAAACCGACCTCGGCGGGTTTGACTTCCCGTTTGCGCGGGCCACGGTTTTCGCCCCGGGCCACGTCGTAGGAAATGGTCAGGGTGTCCTTGTCGAACATCACGCTCTGGAACCGCGCGTAGGGGCACATGTGCATGCACACCGCTTCACGCAGCCAACCGGCATTGATGTACGTGGCACCAGTAAAAAACAGCACCCAGAACAGGCTGACGCCGCTCATTTGCAAGGTCAGCAGCTCTTCGGCCAACGGCCGGATCGGCGTGAAGTAGCCGACGAAGGTCAGGCCGGTCAGCAGGCTGATGGCCAGCCACAAGGTGTGCTTGGCCGCTCGCCGCATCAGTTTGTTCAGGCCCCACGGCGCAGCTTGCAACTTGATCCGCTGGTTGCGTTCGCCTTCGGTGATCTTCTCGCACCACATGAAGATCCAGGTCCACGAACTTTGCGGGCAGGTGTATCCGCACCAGACCCGTCCCGCGAACACGGTGATCGCAAACAGGCCGAAGGCAGCAATGATCAACAGCGCCGAGAGCAGGATGAAGTCCTGCGGCCAGAAAGTTGCGCCGAAGATATGGAATTTGCTTTCGGAAAGATCCCAGAGCACCGCCTGGCGGCCGCCCCAATTCAACCACACGGTGCCGAAAAACAGCAAAAACAGAAAACCCGCACCACTGATGCGCAGGTTGCGGAACAACCCGGTGAAGCTGCGGGTGTGAATGTGGTTGTCGCTGGATTTGGCCTTCATCTTTGGACGCGAAGGCTCGAATGTTTCTACGGTTCGGACGGGGATTCTCTCGCTCATGGTCTTTCGCTCATCAGCCTCCATCAGGCATGAGCACTATGAGCGGCGATCTGTTTGCATAACAGGCTCAGGTATTGCATTAAAAAGCGGATCAGATGGTACTGGACGCACGGCCTGCGACAACTTGAAGCACCCGTCACAGTTGAGCGCAGGAGGCCATCTAAAACAGCGGCGGCAGGCGCTGATCAATCTCGGTCAAATCACCGAATCACTGTCGGTGGCTTTCAAGTGCCGGCGTCCAACCACCGCGCCTGCCTGTCAGCGGAGGTTTTTTCACAACCTGATTCCTGCTCGTTGCTTGGGGTTTCCGAGAGTTCGTGCTGGCTGTAGTCAATATCACCGTGCAGCAGATGATTCTCCAGATCCCTGATGATTGAGCTTCTGGTTGATGGTTCCGAGGGAGGGCGTTCGGCTTCGAAGCAAAGGAATTCGTAATTGAATATTTTCAAAGGGAGGCCAGCCGTCGGTTGGTCGTTCACGGTTGAGCGCGTGGTGCTGTGCGCTAGCGTTGTCTGTGAGTTCGCTGACGCTGGAAAAAAACGTTTTCATGGCTGGCCACGCTCAATGCTGACGGAGTGATGGCTATATAAGGCGTGGGATATGCGTTTCGTAAAGTGTCGGGCGGGCAGAATTGCCGCTTTAGGATCGGTACTACGCGTTCTTGGGAAGAGTCATACATTTTTTATGATCTTCCCTGCTTTCGACGCAGGAGCGATCAACCGTCTTCATTGCAGATTCACCATCACCGGCGACATCGTCGTTGGCGATTCTTCTCTTGGCGGTGGGATCGTGCCAGGAATGGATTGTTCATTGTTCAAACCTCCACTGGCACATGGCGTGAGTCGTGCTTAAGTAGGTGGACTACTGGGTTAACCGCTGCGCCAAAGACTTGATTACGCAAATTGCAGATGAAACTTTCCCGGCGACTGTCGCTCGGAACCTAAGTAAGTGCATCCCGGGGCGGACAGTCCAGCGGGATGGCGACCAGACACATGCGCGTCCATGGGGCGTCAGGAGAGAGGCTCGATGACGGCTGAAAAACCGACTGAGTTGAGCTACAACCCGCACATGCCGCTGTCGCAGGCGTTGTTGCTGCCGCGTATCGTCATGGAAAACATCATGCCGACCCTTGAAGGCGGGCAGTTCGCGGTCAAGGCCGTGGTGGGGCAGGACATGGTGGTGACCGCCAAGGTATTTGCCGACGGGCATGACAAGCTGACGGTTCGCGTGCGCTGGCGGGCCGAGGACGAGGACGTCTGGCAAAGCGCGGTCATGAACGATCTGGGCAACAACGGTTGGCAAGGGCAGTTCCGTGTCGAGAGCCAGGGCCGTTATCTGTTCTGTATCGAAGCCTGGATCGATCAGTTCGCCAGTTTTTGCTATGAGCTGGAAAAGAAGCATGCGGCGGCGGTGCCCGTCAGCCTGGAATTGCAGGAAGGGCGGATTCATGTACAACAAGCCGCCGAACGCAGCGAAGGGCCACTTAGCGAGCAACTGGCGGCCTTGCACCATGAACTGTCAGGACTGCTCGAAGCCGAGCAGGTCGCGCTGTTTTTGCACCCGCGTAGTGCCGACCTCATGGCTCGCTCTAATCATCGTGCTTTCCTGAGCCTGAGCCCGGAGTACCCGGTGGATGTGGAGCGCGAACTGGCGCAGTTCGCCAGCTGGTATGAATTGTTCCCGCGTTCGATCACCGACAGTCCGGCGCGCCATGGCACCTTCAATGACGTGCATTCACGGCTGGCGATGATTCAGGACATGGGCTTCGACGTGCTGTATTTCCCGCCGATTCATCCGATCGGGCGCAGCTACCGCAAAGGCCCGAACAACTCCCTGACGGCGGGCCCCGATGATCCGGGCAGTCCTTATGCGATTGGTAGCGAGGAGGGCGGCCACGAGGCGATTCACTCGCAGTTGGGTACCCGCGAAGACTTCCGGCGACTGGTGGCGGCCGCTGCGGCCCATGGCCTGGAAATCGCCCTCGACTTTGCCATCCAGTGTTCCCAGGACCACCCTTGGCTCAAGCAACACCCCGGCTGGTTCAACTGGCGGCCGGACGGCACGATCAAATATGCCGAGAACCCACCGAAGAAATACCAGGACATCGTCAACGTCGACTTCTATGCCCCCGAGGCGATTCCGAGCCTGTGGGTGGAACTGCGCGACATCGTGGTGGGCTGGGTCGAGGAGGGTGTGAAGATCTTCCGCGTCGATAACCCGCACACCAAGCCTTTGCCGTTCTGGCAGTGGCTGATCGCCGATGTACGGGCGTTGTACCCCGAGGTGATCTTCCTCGCCGAAGCCTTCACCACCCCGGCAATGATGGCGCGCCTGGGCAAGGTCGGTTATTCCCAGAGCTACACCTATTTCACCTGGCGCAACACCAAGGCCGAACTGGCGAGCTACTTCACTGAGCTCAACGAATCGCCGTGGCGCGAATGCTACCGGCCGAACTTTTTCGTCAATACACCGGACATCAACCCGGCGTTTCTCCATGACTCAGGGCGTCCCGGGTTCCTCATCCGCGCCGTGCTGGCGACCATGGGTTCGGGTCTGTGGGGCATGTATTCGGGTTTCGAGTTGTGCGAGTCGGCGCCGGTGCCGGGCAAGGAGGAGTACCTTGACTCCGAGAAGTACGAGATCCGCCCCAGGGACTTCAACGCGCCGGGCAACATCATTGCCGAGATCGCCCAGCTCAACCGCATCCGCAGGCAGAACCCGGCGCTGCACACGCATCTGGGACTGAAGGTCTACAACGCCTGGAACGACAACATCCTGTACTTCGGCAAACGCAGCTTTGACGGCAGCAATTTCATTCTGGTGGCGGTCAACCTCGATCCGCACAACGTGCAGGAAGCGAGCTTCGAGTTGCCGTTGTGGGAAATGGGCCTGCCCGATGACGCCAGCACCCAGGGTGAAGATTTGATGAATGGCCATCGCTGGACCTGGCACGGCAAGCAGCAGTTCATGCGGATCGACCCGGCGTACCAGCCGTTCGGGATTTGGAGGATAACTGCCTAGACGCTGAACCTGTGGGAGCGAGATTGCTCCGGGCGGCGTTCCGACGATGGCGAACTGTCTGACACATTGATGTTGGATGTGCTGACGTCATCGCGAGCAAGCTCGCTCCCACAGGTAAGTCATCGCGTTCGAGGCAGGCGAACGGCCCAGCGGCTTTATCGAATTCACCAGGAGTTTCACATGGCGAAGAAACCCAAGGCAGCCACGTTCATCAAGGACCCGCTCTGGTACAAGGACGCGGTGATCTATCAAGTTCATGTCAAATCGTATTTCGACTCCAACAACGACGGGATTGGCGATTTTCCCGGCCTCATCGCCAAGCTCGACTACATCGCCGACCTCGGGGTCAATACCATCTGGTTGTTGCCGTTCTATCCCTCGCCACGGCGCGACGATGGTTACGACATCGCCGAGTATCGTGGCGTGCACAGTGACTACGGCACCATGGCCGATGCCAGGCGGTTCATTGCCGAGGCGCACAAACGCGGCCTGCGGGTGATCACCGAACTGGTCATCAACCACACCTCCGACCAGCACCCGTGGTTCCAGCGCGCACGCAAGGCCAAAAAAGGTTCAGCCGCCCGGGACTTCTACGTGTGGTCCGATGACGATCAGAAATACGACGGCACCCGCATCATTTTCCTCGACACCGAAAAGTCCAACTGGACCTGGGACCCGGTCGCCGGCCAATACTTCTGGCACCGTTTCTACTCCCACCAGCCGGACCTGAACTTCGATAACCCGCAAGTGATGAAAGCGGTGCTGTCGGTGATGCGTTACTGGCTCGACATGGGCATCGACGGCTTGCGCCTGGACGCGATCCCTTACTTGATCGAACGCGATGGCACCAACAACGAGAACCTGCCGGAAACCCACGACGTCCTGAAAAAGATCCGCGCCGAAATCGATGCCAACTACCCCGACCGCATGCTGCTGGCCGAGGCCAATCAATGGCCGGAGGACACCCAGTTGTACTTCGGCGACACCGATAAAAAAGGCCTGAACGGCGACGAATGCCACATGGCCTTTCACTTCCCGTTGATGCCGCGCATGTACATGGCGCTGGCCCAGGAAGATCGCTTCCCGATTACCGACATTTTGCGCCAGACACCGGATATTCCCGCCAATTGTCAGTGGGCAATCTTCTTGCGCAACCACGATGAGCTGACCCTGGAGATGGTCACCGACAAGGAACGCGACTACCTGTGGAATTACTACGCCGCCGACCGCCGGGCTCGGATCAATCTGGGCATTCGCCGGCGTCTGGCGCCTTTGGTGGAGCGCGACCGCCGCCGGGTCGAGCTGCTCAACAGCCTGCTACTGTCGATGCCCGGCACGCCGACCCTGTACTACGGCGATGAAATCGGCATGGGCGACAACATCTACCTCGGCGACCGCGACGGGGTACGCACGCCGATGCAATGGTCCATCGACCGCAACGGCGGTTTCTCCCGCGCCGACCCGGCCAGCCTGGTGCTGCCGCCGATCATGGACCCGCAATATGGCTACCTGTCGGTCAACGTCGAAACCCAGGCCGGCGATCCGCATTCGCAGTTGAACTGGACCCGGCGCATGCTTGCCGTGCGCAAGCAATCCAAGGCCTTCGGGCGCGGTACATTGAGGATGCTTTCGCCGAGCAACCGACGGATTCTGGCCTACACCCGTGAATACACCGGGGTGGATGGCAAGCACGAAGTCATTCTGTGCGTGGCCAATGTGTCGCGCAGTGCCCAAGCCGCCGAGCTGGACTTGTCGGCCTACGTCGGCATGGTGCCGGTGGAAATGCTCGGGGGTAATGCGTTCCCGCCCATTGGCCAGCTGAATTTCCTTCTGACGCTGGCGCCCTACGGCTTTTACTGGTTTGGCCTCGCCGCGGAAAACCAGATGCCGAGCTGGCACGTGGAACCCGCGCAAAGCCTGCCGGACTTCACCACGCTGGTGCTGAAAAAACGCATGGAAGAGCTGCTCGAAGCGCCGTCACGCACCACACTGGAGCAAAGCATCCTGCCGAACTGGTTGCAGAACCGCCGCTGGTTCGCCGGCAAGGACGCTGCCATTCAACAGGTCGATCTGGCCTATGGCGTGCGTTTCGGCGATCCGCAGCATCCGGTGCTGTTCAGTGAGATAAAAGTCACCAGCGCAGGCCAGGTCAGTCGCTACCAGTTGCCGTTCGGCTTTATTTCCGAGGATCAGGTCGGCACTCCGTTGCCGCAGCAGTTGGCGTTGTCGCGGGTACGGCGTGGACGTCAGGTCGGCCTGATCACCGATGCCTTCAGCCTGGACACCTTTGTGCATGCCGTATTACAGGGCATTCAGGCCGGCACCGTGTTGGCATCCAGTGATGGCGACATTCGCTTCGAGTCCACCGCGGAGCTTGAAAAACTCGGCCTCAATGCCGAGTCCCCGGTGCGCTACCTGTCGGCCGAGCAGTCCAACAGCTCGGTGGTGATCGGCAACAGCCTGGTGCTGAAGCTGATCCGCAAGGTCGCCTCAGGCGTGCATCCGGAACTGGAAATGAGCGCGTATCTGACCAACGCCGGGTTCAGCAATATCTCGCCATTGCTGGGTGCGGTGGTGCGCCGTGATGCGGCGGGTGAAGACAATCTGCTGATGATCGCCCAAGGCTATCTGAACAATCAGGGCGACGCCTGGGAGTGGACGCAGAACAACCTCGAACGGGCGCTGCGCGATGAGCTGGCCGACGCCGTGTCCGAGCAGGAACAACACTACAACGCGCTCGGCGAACTGAAAGATTTCGCCGGTATGCTCGGTCGGCGCCTGGGAGAAATGCATCAGGTGCTGGCAGCGCCGAGTGCCAATCCGGACTTCTTGCCACAGGTCACCACGCCGAAGGAGGCGCTGGCTTCGGCCAGGGATGTCGCGGCGCAAATCGACCACGCGTTGAACTTGCTCAAGCAGCATAAAAATCAACTGAACCCGGCGGACCAGACGCTGGTCAGCCATTTGCTGGACAACAAAAAAGCCATCCTCGGCCATGTGCAAGCGTTAGGCAAAAAGACTGCAGGTGGCCTGCGCATTCGTGTGCACGGCGATCTGCATCTGGGGCAGGTGCTGGTGATCAAGGGCGATGCCTACCTGATCGACTTTGAAGGAGAACCGGCGCGGCCATTGCATGAACGACGGGGCAAACACAGCCCGTACAAGGATGTCAGCGGTGTGCTGCGTTCCTTCGACTATGCGGCGGCGATGGCGATCAACGTGCAGAGCGTCGATAACACCGCGACAGCCGCTGCCGCGCGCTTGCGGGTCACCGATCGCTACTCGAGCGAAGCGCGGCAAGCATTTGTCGACGCTTATCGGCTGGCGGCAGCTAGTCTTGCCCATGCATGGCAAGATCCAGAAGGCGAGGATGCCGCGCTGGCGCTGTTCGGTCTGGAGAAGGCGGCGTATGAAGTGGCCTATGAGGCGGAAAATCGCCCCACCTGGTTGCCCGTGCCGTTGCACGGTTTATATGGATTATTGAGTGGGATCAAACCCTTTTCCGATCTTGGTGGAGAGTAGTCATGAGTGTCTCGAACAAGGAACAGGGTCATCACAAAGAAGCGCTGCTGCCCAGCGCGCGGGATATCGATGCATTGGTACGCGCCGAGCATATCGACCCTTTTGCGATTCTCGGCCCGCACGCCGATGGCATGGGCGGGCAGTTCATTCGCGCGTATCTGCCGGGCGCACTGAGTGTAGAAGTGCTGGCCAGGGACTCGGGCGAAGCGCTTGGGAATCTTCAAGCCACAGCGACACCGGGGTTGTTTGTCGGGCATTTCCAGCGTGCGCAAGCGTATCTGCTGCGCACCCATTGGGCCGGCGGCGAGCAAACGGCCGAAGACCCTTACAGCTTCGGTCCGTTGCTGGGCGAAATGGACTTGTACCTGTTCGCCGAAGGCAATCACCGCGACCTCAGCGCATGCCTGGGCGCGCAACTGAAAACCGTGGACGGCGTCGACGGCGTGCGTTTCGCCGTGTGGGCGCCGAATGCCCGGCGGGTGTCGGTGGTCGGTGATTTCAACGTCTGGGACGGGCGCCGGCATCCGATGCGCCTGCGCCATCCCACCGGTGTCTGGGAGTTGTTCATCCCGCGCCTGCAAGCCGGGGACACCTACAAATACGAGATTCTCGGCGCCCACGGCATTCTGCCGTTGAAGGCTGATCCCGTGGCACTGGCCACCAGCCTGCCGCCAGACACCGCCTCGAAAGTCGCTTCACCCTTGAATGTCGACTGGCAGGATCAGGACTGGATGCTGGCCCGGGGCGACCGCCACCGGGTGACTGCGCCCTTGTCGATCTACGAATTGCACGCCGGCTCATGGCAATGTGAGCTGGATGACCTGGGCGAAGTGGCCCGCCAGTACACCTGGCCCGAACTGAGCGAGCGACTGATTCCCTATGTAAAAGACCTGGGTTTTACCCACATCGAACTGATGCCAATCATGGAGCACCCGTTCGGCGGTTCGTGGGGCTATCAGTTGCTGTCGCAATTCGCGCCGAGTGCGCGGTATGGCACGCCGGACGAGTTCGCCGCCTTCGTCAACGCCTGCCATGTGGCCGGGCTCGGGGTGATTCTCGATTGGGTGCCGGCGCATTTCCCCACCGATATCCACGGTCTGGCCCAGTTCGATGGCACGGCACTGTACGAGTACGGCAACCCGCAGGAAGGTTTCCACCAGGACTGGGACACGCTGATCTATAACCTGGGGCGCACCGAAGTGCACGGCTACATGCTGGCGTCGGCACTGCACTGGCTCAAGCATTTTCATGTCGACGGCCTGCGGGTCGACGCGGTGGCCTCGATGCTGTACCGCGACTACTCGCGCAAGGCTGGCGAATGGGTGCCGAACCGCCATGGCGGGCGGGAGAACCTGGAAGCCATCGACTTCCTGCGCCACCTCAATGACGTGGTGGCCCTGGAAGCGCCTGGTGCATTGGTCATCGCCGAAGAATCCACCGCCTGGCCGGGCGTCAGCCAGGGCACGCAACAGGGCGGCCTGGGCTTTGCCTACAAATGGAACATGGGCTGGATGCACGATTCGCTGCACTACATCCAGCAAGACCCGGTGTACCGCGCCCATCACCATAACGAGCTGAGTTTCGGCCTGGTGTATGCCTGGTCCGAGCGCTTCATCCTGCCGATTTCCCATGATGAAGTGGTGCACGGCAAACACTCATTGATCGACAAGATGCCCGGCGACCGCTGGCAGAAATTCGCCAACCTGCGGGCCTACCTGAGCTTCATGTGGGCGCATCCGGGCAAGAAACTGCTGTTCATGGGCTGCGAGTTCGGCCAGTGGCGCGAGTGGAACCACGACCAGCAGCTGGACTGGTACCTGTTGCAATACCCCGAGCACAAGGGCGTGCAGAAACTGGTGTCTGACCTCAATCGCTTGTACCGCGAAGAGCCGGCGCTGCACGAGCAGGACGATGTACCGCAGGGGTTCCAATGGCTGATCGGCGATGACGCGATCAACAGCGTTTATGCGTGGCTGCGCTGGAGCAAGGACGGCCGGCCTGTGCTGGTGGTGGCCAACTTTACGCCGGTGCCGCGCGAGGCTTATCGCGTCGGGGTGCCGTTTGCCGGGCAGTGGAGTGAAGTGCTCAACAGCGATTCGTCTATTTATGCGGGTTCCAACTACGGCAATAGTGGCGGGGCGCTGGCCGAGGAGACGCCGAGCCATGGGCAGGCGTTGTCGTTGGTGCTGAATTTGCCGCCGTTGGCGGTGTTGATGTTGCGGCCGGAGGGGTAGACGTTCCTCTACTGCAATTGGGTGACTCGAATACTTTTCAGTATTCGAATTGCCTATTAAATATAGCTTTCTTGAAAGATGATTTTTCCGATTTAAATCCATCTGGCACTGGGGGTGGATTTGAATTTGATTTTTTCAAGGTATATATTTGGCGTATTCTTTTTGCCGGAATAGACTCCGGTTACTTTGAACTGAGTCATCGGAGGGAATGCGCTCTCTTCCTCTGTGCCGTGTTCAATGCGATAGCCTCCATCGGTAATAAACATTACCGGTGTTGTTTTGCTATTGAATGCGAGGTCGTAAGGTCGATCAGTAAATGCCCGCGCGGTACGTTCATTCGGGCTAAATGACGTGAAGCCACTGGTTTGCAATATGTCACCTTCTTTTATATTGGAGTCGGGTAACCGCGCACCACGGAAAACAGCTGATTTTAGCTGGGCGCCTAGTGAGGCCTTCATCAGAAGTATGGTTTGTCTTGAATTATTTTCATGCTTGACTAATAGCTCCATTGCAGGGGAGTAACTATCTTTCTGCGTAGCACTCGACATTTTGATGGTCGTTGAGCCAAGATTCGACTTTAACTCCTTGAATGCAGCGTCCCTGGCGCTCTGTAAGGATGTTGGTTCTTGGATTGTATCTCCCGTGTAAAAATTTCTAGTAATTGCATTGATATATTGGGCGCCAGCATTGGTGCTCCAAAATAGATGAAGTCCTTTTTTTTCGTTTTCTTTCAAATCTCTGTCATATTTCGTTGCCGGTGGTTGCATCGATGTTCCTGCTACTGCCTTGGTTGTTGCAAAGCCTAATAAAGACTTGATCGTATCAAGATACTGCTGAGGATCCGCTCCTTTGTTCGTCAAATACTGGTTGATGACATCTATCACCGCCTCTTCAGGGAGATCGGCCATATTTTTTTTTATTGAGCTTGCGATTTTGTCGAGATCTTTTTGTGTCAGGTCTTTTCCTGCATGGCCAGCCAGATCGCCATAATTGATTGGCATGTTCCTGACCATTGCGAACAAATTCATCCCATCCACATACCCCGCCGGATCCGGATTAATCCACCGCTGCAACCACGGCGCGTAATACCGGAACCCGTAGTAATAAAGCCCCGTCGCATCCCGCTCCTTGCCCGAATAGCGCACGGTCTTGTACTTGGCCTCTGTGGCGGAGCGGGCCGCGAAGCAAGCCGTGCCGCCATACGGGTAATACCATTCCTGGCTGATCAGGTCGGCGTTTTGGTCCAGTTCCAGGGTACTGGATTGCAGGTGGTCGTTGAGGCTGTAGCGCACCTGGTCGTTGGTGATGTTCTCGGGTGGTTTGGCAACCCAATGCAGCACCTGTACGCTGTTGCTGCCGGCGCTGGCATTGATCACGTGAAGGATTTCCCCGGTACCGCTATGACTACGGATTTCCACGCCGGGCAGGTAGCGTACTTCACTGATCAGTGTGCGGGCGTTGGTCTGGTTTGAACGCAGTTTGCGCCCCCGTTGGCCGCCGCCGTCGTAGATATAACGTTCGTAGTCGTCATTGCCGTCTTCGCGGACGACCGGGCGCACGGTAGACAGTTGATTGCGCAGGTCCCAGGCGAGCGATTGGCCGGCTTGCAACTCACGCAGGTTGCCATTGGCATCGAAGCCGGCGGCCAGTTCGTCTTCGGTCGGAGGCCGGCCGTTGCGTTCGGACAGGCAACGGTTGCTGTATTGGGCGCGGGTCAGGGTGCGGCTGTGGGATTGGGCCCCGACATGCGTCAGGTCCAGCAGGTTACCGCCGGCGTCGTAGTGATACGTCTGGCTGTAATTGGCAACCTGGTTGGGGTCGAGAGGCAAGGGCTGAAGGTCGGGCAGGGCGGGACCGCCATGCCCTGTCTTTGCCTCCCATCCGGTGGCTTCGATCAATTGATCAAGGGTGTCGTAGCGGTAGGTCTTGATCGGTTCGATGCGCTGGTTGTTGAAGTAGCGGATCGGCTGGGCGGCATCTTCGAGGCTCAGAACGTTGCCGGCTGCGTCGTAGCTGTATTTCAAGTCCTGCAGCGGCGTGCCGTTGGCTTTGTGTGCGCTGAGCCCAATGAGGCGACCATCCGCCGGATCGTAGTGGTGGCGGGTGACGACGCCGTTGCCGGCGGTTTCTGCTTCGATCTGGCCGGAGGCGTTGTAGCGAAGATGGCTGACCAGCGTGTGCTCTTTCCCGTCGGGGCCAGCCAGGGTCAGTCGCGTGTCGTTCAATTCACCGGCGACGCTGTAGGCAAAACGCTGCTGATTACCCAGTGCATCGATTTGCTGGAGCAGTTCACCGCTGGCGGCATGGTGCCGCGCGGTGGTGGCGCCCTCAGCGGGTTCAAGTAACGCATCGCGGGCGGGCACGCTGTCGGGCCAGTTCACGGGATTGGTTTCGAGCAAAAAATGCCGCGTCTGTTGTAGCAGTGCGCCAGCGATGCCGAGATCATTCAGGTGCAACGTCCCCGCCGGGTCATCATGGCGAATCAACTGACCGCACAGATTGTGCAAGGCCGCGCCGGCCTCGACTCCCGCATAAGTAAAACGCTCAAGGACATGCTCGGCGACATCTTCACCACGTTCACGTACGGCCACCGGTCGCAGCAGTACATCGAACTCAGTCAGGGAGTGGCTGCCGCGCCCGTCCCAAGCCGCGACGCGCTGCCTGGCCGCACCGTGCAACGCCACCCGCCAACCTGCATCCACGCTGTCACTCGACAACGGTGCGCCAGACAAACTGAACACCTGACTTAGGTTGGCCGGCACCGACGCATCGTTCTGCGCCAAGGCAAACAAATACGGATCGCGACTGGCCACCGGCCGCCCGGCGGCATTGAACCGTTGATGCGTCACCCGCGCTTCAAGCGGATCGCCCGCCAGCCGCCGATGGTATTGAATGGCCCTGATCCCCAAGCCACGGGGATCTGAAACCGCAAGAACCGGTGTGCCGTGATGCGCATGGTCCATAAACATCCGTGACGGCCTCGATCAGGGGGACTTGGCCATCACAATGCATCACCGTCAGTGCCACGGATACTGTAAGAAATACCAGTTTTCACCAGCGCATTCGCACCCCCAGGCTGCCAATCAATCCGTTCAAATCATTGTCATCCACGTCGCTGCTGTAGTCGGCGCTGATGTACAGGCTCACCAGCGGTGTCACCCTGGCGACCAGGCCCAGACCCAGTTCGACGGTCGAGGAACTACGGCTCTATGCCGTTCGCGATTAACGGTCACGCATCGGACGCACCTGAAGCGTGAGTTGCGAGACTGCATCGAAAGGCAACTGACCTTGGGGCAGCGTCGGTTACTGTGAAACAAGTGACCGCTTGGCTGCTGAGGTTAAGTTAAACGGTAACAACAGTTTTTGAACGTCGCTACTGTCATAAATTACAGTTGGAGATTTAAATTGGCGTTCACCATGGTAAATTTCCGGATTGCTGTGTCAGCGAGATTTCAGGTGTCATCGAAAAAAATTTTGAATAGATGCTACTAGCCCGTTTCTCCGTCGTTGCGTTTGAAGGGTATTCGTGGACGACTCGAAAGCTGCGTCGTTGGCAGCGGCCTCTCCAAACTTGCCCGGATTTTCTTCGGAGGAAATGACGGGGGCAGGCTGCACATGTATTAGAAAACTGACCTTATTGTCAGAGGAAAATTTTTCAACCTTGGTAGCCATCAATCCGAAGTCACTCAGTATTCTTTGAGTGGATTTTCCATTTGGTGTCTTGCTCATAAAGGTTTTAAGCATTTTGTCACTTCCGCTTTTAAGGTGTTTAGTTTCTTTTAATGTTTCCTTGTTGATGACGTTGCTTCTGGTAATGAGGGATGGTAGATGTCCAAAGAAGTTTTGTTCTCGAGCTATTTTTGCGTACTGAAATTTTGCCATTTCATTTGCGTAGTAATCCGTTGTGGTGGGGTTTCGAAAGTTGTGCATGAATTGCCAGTGATCTGGTTGGAAAATATTGTGAAAATTATCAGAAATAAATGAAGAGTTTATACCGTATTTCATTATTGATTGATGGATGAAGTTTTTTTCGATGAAGTCTATGTGCTTTTTTACTGCTTCGCTATCTAAGTTAAAGCGTTCTTCTAAGTTTTGATCGTAGTAAGAGATGTTCGGCTCTGCGTTTTGTCGGCCTGACGTTAATGGTCGATGCGGATTTGTTGTTGATGTGCGCCCAAGGCCATTTTCATCAAAAAAAACCACCGGATTATTCTTCACCATCAAATACCGGTTCAATCCATCCACATTCCCCGCCGGATCCGGACTCATCCACCGTTGCAACCACGGTGCGTAATATCGATAACCATAGTAATAAAGCCCTGTCGCATCCCGCTCCTTGCCCGAATAACGGCGAACCTTGTCTCTCGCCTCCAATGCACTGTTGCCAGCCCACCACGCCGTGCCGCCAAACGGGTAAAAACCTTCCTGGTTCAACAGCCTGGCATGTTCGTCCAGCTCCAGTGTGCAGGAACCAAGCAAGTCGCAGAGGCTGAATCGCAGTTGATCATTCTTTACGTCCTTTGGAGGGGGCACTGTCCAGTGCATCATCCGTACCTGGCTTCGTCCTGCGTCGGCTGTAATCACATGTCGTTCTTCACCGTGCACGGCGTCGAGGTGAATTTCCAGCCCCGGCAAATAGCGCGTTTCTGCGAGTAAGGTGCGACGGCCGGTGTGGGTGATGCGCACCTTGCGCAGGCGTTGTCCGCGCGGGCCATAGATGTAGCGCTCATGGTCATCAGGCCCGTCATCGCGCTTGACCATCGTAACCTCACTCAATTGCTGACGACCGTCCCACCGGACGTACTGACCAGGTTGCAGTTGTCGTTGATTGCCGCAGGGATCAAATCCATTGGCGATGTCCTGCTCGTCGAGCCATGCGCGGTCCTCCTGCTGCGCAAGGCTGCGGTTACTTGTGCGGGAGGTTTTCATGCGGAAGGTCGGGGCGTCGGAGTGGTGGCGGGTGAGCAGGTTGCCGGCGGCATCGTAGTCGAAAGTTTGTGTGTAAGGGGTCAGTTGATTCGGGTCCAGCGGAGTGGACAGCATTGCCGGGAGTGCAGGACCGTAGGTGGAGGGCATTACTTGCCTGCCACTGGCTTCGACCAGTTGGTACAGGCTGTCATAACGATAACGGTTGATCGGTTCGACCCGCTGGTTTTTGAAAAACCGAATGGGTTGTGCCGTGTCTTCCACATGAAGGATGTTACCGACCGGGTCGTAGCGGTAGTGCAAATCCTGGAGTGGGGCGCTGCCAGGCACGGCGCTTGTCAGCCGAGTCGGGCGGCCATTGTCGGCGGCATGAAAAACGCGGGTAATTACGCCATTGCCAGCCGTTTCATTGTCTATCTGTCCGGCGGCGTTGTAATGGATGTCACTGACCAATAGACGAGGTACTTGCCCGGCGCCTGCCAGCTGCAACCGGCTCTCCTTGAGCTGGCCGGCTAGCGAATAAGCAAATTCCCGGTAGTTGTCTTTGGCATCGGCCTGGCTTTGCAAATCGCCGGTGGCGGTGTAACGCCAGGTGGAAACAAAAGCTTCGCCAACTTCCAGCAATGCCTCGCGCAATTGAATGTCGAGCGGCCAGTCAGGTGTATCAAGGCTGCTGAGAAACTGCCGGGTTTCAACCAGTATTTCGCCGTGAATGGCAAACGCGCTCAAATGCTGACTGCCGACACTATCATCGTGGCGCACCAATTGGCCGCATTGATTGTGTGCAGCACATTCATGGTTGGCCATTGCGTAGATGAATCGCTCGATGACTCGAGGCGGTTCATCGGCCAACGCTTCACGGATGGCGACCGGTCTCTGAAGTCGATCGAATTCGCACTGATGCCAAGTGCCACGACTGTCCCATCGAAACACCATGGATTGAGCTTCATTGGGCAAGCTCAACCGCCAACCGGCATCGACACTGTCACTCAATAGCGTCTGGCCCGTAAGGCTGAAGATCGTCGCGAGGTTGGGGGCGGGGGCATTGCCCCAAAGGCGCGGATCCCAATGCGCCACCAGCCGTTCGGCAGGGTCGAACACTTGACGGGTGATTCGGGTATCGGCGGACTGCTCCGCCTGCTCTCGGCAGTAAGCCACCTCGCGTAGGGCCAGGCCACGCGCGTCGGTAACCGTCAAAGTTGGCGTGCCTTTGTGGTGAAGCGCCCGGTAAATCATCGTGGTACTTCGCTACCTGCCCAATGCCCGGAAACCAGCATGCCTGCCAATCGAGGCACGGGATACTGTAAGAACTAACAGATCTGACGACTTAGAGATGCACTTCCACCGCCAGCGGCAAATGGTCGGACAGGTGCGTCCACGGCTTGTGCCCGAGTATTTGTGGCTCGTGGCTGCTGGCATTGCGCAGGTAGACGCGGTCCAGGCGCAACAAGGGAAACCGCGCGGGGTAGGTTTTGGCCGGACGGCCATGGTGGCGTTCGAAGGCTTCGTGCAGATAATCGCGACGGGCCAGGGCGGCATTGCCCTGCATCAGCCAGTCATTGAAGTCGCCGGCAATGATTACCGGTGCCTGGTCAGGCAGGGACTCGAGGAGTTGGCAGAGCAACTGCAACTGCAGCTGACGATGACTTTCCAGCAGGCTGAGGTGCACACAGATGGCATGCACTTCGTTATGCCCCGGCACGTCCAGTACGCAGTGCAGCAAGCCGCGACGCTCCGGGCCGGTAATGGAAACATCGAGGTTTCGGTACTCGCGGATCGGGTATTTCGACAGCAGGGCATTGCCATGATGACCGTCGGGATAGACGGCGTTTCGTCCATAGGCGAAGTCGCCCCACATGCTGTCGGCGAGAAATTCATACTGCGAGGTTGGTGGCCAATCGTTGTAGCGGGAGGAATACTGGTCGTGTTCGCCGACGACTTCTTGCAGAAACACCAGGTCTGCCGACGTACTGCGCACCGCTTCACGCAACTCTGGGAGGATGAAGCGCCGGTTGAGTGCGGTAAACCCCTTATGGGTGTTGACCGTCAGCACGCGAAGCCGATGAATCGCCGGGGGTGTGTTCAATGGCGTTGATTGGGCTACCTGCCGTTTTGAATGACTGGCCACATCCACTCCTCTGATTCAGGGCTGCTTATGTATGCGACTGATGCGTCGGCAGGCAGTTCAGTCTGATGGGTTGCGCTTTCAAATCAACACGATTTCATAAGGCAAGCGGATACGCTCGAGCAACGACCGCGGCAGCAATGGCGCGAGGCCGATGGCCGGTTCGCCGTCGAGTTGGCTGGCGTAGGCGTGAATGGCGTGGCTCTTGCGGGCGACGGTCCAGGTATCGAGGCGCACCTTGCGTGCTCGATGCCAGGGAATCAGCTCCCGGTCCCGTGCCGGCCAGTGCCAGGCCCAGAGCGGTACGTCGTTGTAGGATGCCCCTGCGTTGGCTGCGGCCCTGGCGCTGGCCCGGCCGACGGTGTCGTGGTCGACGTTGCCGTCCTCGCACCAGGTGCTGAACACCACATCACCGGGGCGCAGGTAGCGCGTGATGAATCGGGCGATCTGGTCTTCGTGTTCCACCAGGGCGTTGTCGGTAAACCCGCCACGAATCCACTTCAGGCTATGCATCGGCAACCCGAGTCGGCGGATGGCTTCGACGCTTTCCTGGGGGCGAAATACACTGAGGCGCTTTTCCGACCACTGCCGAGAGCCCGGATGGCTGGCGCTGCCGTCGGTGATCGAGATCAATTGCAGCGGGTGGCCCAGGTTGCTGAGCAATTGCAGCAGGCCGCCGCAGGTCACGACTTCATCGCCGGGGTGCGGGGCAATGAGCACCGCACGTGCGCCGGTGGGCACCAGGGATTGGGTGCTGATGACCGGGATGCTGTCCAGTTGCGGGGCACTGTTCCAGATGTGTGATGGCAGGCTGGCTTCGCTGACGGAAACGGATTTCATGGGGATTACGTCCTTGTTCTGCTGCGCCTTCAGTCGTGCGCGAGTCAAGCCCGGCCGACCCGTGAAGGCTGGTGGATAGCGTGGTGCGACAATCCCTACCCTGGATGGCCGCGAATCGAGTATTGCTCATGTAACGCTATTCGTCGCATCGCGAACTTAATCAATATGATTTTTCCGCTCTACGGCAGTGGCGCCGTGATTTTTCACCCTCCTCGTTACTCTTCTTCCTCATGCTGCAACTCGAACAGCAGCAACGAGCGGCCGGTGACCGAGTACTCGTGGCCAAACTCGAAGCGCTCCTGGCCGTGGACCGACGGCTGGTTGGTGTCGATCATGCACGTCCAGAACCCACCGTCAGGCACTTGTGGTAGCCGGAAATTGACGATGTCGTGATGCGCGTTGACCACCAGCATCAACGTTGCGTCGGCGCCTTTGCGGCGAATGCCGGTTTCCTGGGCGCGGCCATCGAGCAGCATGCCCAGGCAGCGATTGTGCGCATCGTGCCAATGCCGGGTGGTCATTTGCGTGCCGTCCGGCGCCAGCCAGGTCACGTCCTTGACGCCGATGTCCTCGTTGTAATTACCCACCAGAAAACGCCCGCGCCGCAGGATCGGGTAGGTCAGGCGCAACTTGATCAGGCGTTTGACGAACTTGAGCAGGGCCTTGCCGTCTTCGCTGAGGTCCCAGTTGACCCAGCCGATCTCGCTGTCCTGGCAGTACGCATTGTTGTTGCCGTCCTGGGTGCGGGCGAATTCGTCGCCGGCCACCAGCATCGGCGTGCCCTGGGCCAGCAGCAGGGTGGCGAAGAAATTGCGCATCTGCCGATGGCGCAATGCGTTGATGTCGGGATCGTCGGTGGGGCCTTCGACGCCGTGGTTCCACGACAGGTTGTTGTTGCTGCCGTCCTGATTGTCTTCGTCGTTGGCCTGGTTGTGCTTGTCGTTGTACGACACCAGATCGTTGAGGGTGAAGCCGTCATGGGCGGTAACGAAGTTCACTGATGAATAGGGGCGGCGGCCACGCTGATTGAACATTTCGCCCGAAGCGGTCAGGCGGCTGGCGAAATCCGCCAGTTGTCCATCGTCGCCTTTCCAGAAGGCGCGCACGGTGTCGCGGAATTTGTCGTTCCACTCGACCCAGCCCGGCGGGAAATTGCCGACCTGATAACCACCGGGGCCGCAGTCCCAGGGTTCGGCGATCAGTTTGACCTGGCGCAACACCGGGTCCTGGCGGCAGGCCACGAGGAAACTGTGGCGTTCGTCGAAACCGTCGTGGTAACGCCCCAGAATGGTCGCCAGGTCGAAGCGGAAACCGTCCACGTGCATTTCCGAGGCCCAGTAGCGCAAGGAGTCGGTGACCATTTGCAGTACGCACGGGTGGCTCAGGTCCAGGGTGTTGCCGGTGCCGGAATCATTGATATAGAAGCGCTTGTCATCGGGTTTGAGGCGGTAGTAGGACGCGTTGTCGATACCGCGCATGGACAGGGTCGGGCCTTGCTCGTTGCCCTCGGCGGTGTGGTTGTAGACCACGTCGAGGATCACCTCCAGATTGGCTTCGTGCAGGTGCGCGACCATTTCCTTGAATTCGGCGATCTTGCCACTGGCCAGGTAACGCGGGTCGGGGGCGAAGAACGCAATGCTGTTGTAGCCCCAGTAATTGGTCATGCCCTTGTGCAGCAAATGCTGGTCGTTGACGAACGCATGGATCGGCAGCAGTTCCACGGACGACACGCCGAGCTTGCGGATGTGCTCCACCACGTCATCGACCATCAACCCGGCAAAGGTACCGCGCAGGTTTTCGGGGACGGCAGGGTGACGCATGCTGAAGCCGCGCACATGGGTTTCATAGATGATTGTCTTGTCCCACGGCACGCTGACGCGGTGGTCGTGGCCCCAGGTGTGCGCCGGGTCGATGACCTTGCATTTGGGCACGAAGGGCGCACTGTCCCGTTTATCGAAGCTGAGGTCGGCGTCGGGGTGGCCGATGGTGTAGCCGAACAGCGCTTCGGACCATTTCAGCTTGCCGACCAGTTGTTTGGCGTAGGGGTCGATCAGCAGTTTGTTGGGGTTGAAGCGATGGCCGTTGGCCGGGTCGTAGGGGCCGTAGACGCGATAGCCGTAGATCAGCCCCGGATGGGCGTCGGGCAAGTAGCCGTGGTAGATCTCGTCGGTGTATTCGGGCAGTTCGATGCGTTCGAGCTCAACTTCGCCGGTGTCGTCGAACAGGCACAGTTCAACTTTGGTGGCATGGGCGGAAAACAGCGCGAAGTTGACGCCCAGTCCATCCCAGGTGGCGCCCAGCGGGAAGGGCAAGCCTTCGCGGATTCGCGTGGCTTCGGCACGCGGGGGGGGCGCTGCGGATTTCTTCGGGCTGGTCATAAGTGCTCCTGCAGACGGGATACATGTGGGAGCGAGCTTGCTCGCGATGGCGGTTCAACATTCAAGACCTATGTTGGCTGACACTCCGCTATCGCGAGCAAGCTCGCTCCCACAGGTGTTTTTTGGGGCGAACAGGTGTGCCACGCAGTCAGTCAGGGTAAACGCTGTGTGGATCAAACCGCCGGTGGTTTTCTCGCCGCCCGGGGCTTTTTCTCGGCGGTCTTTTCTCCCGGCGGGATTACTTTCGAGGCCGCTGCAGGCTTGGCTTTGGTTTTGGGCGCAGCGACTTTGCTCTCACCAGCCTTGCCATTGGCCGTTTTGCTGACCGGGTTTTTAATCGCCGCTGCCTTGGCTGGTTTTTTGGGGGCCAGGGCTTCAGCTTCCGCCAGTTTGCTTGCCATCTCCCAGTGGCGGGCTTCCTGGCCCTCGGGTTTTCCTTCGGATTCCCAGATCTGATAGGCGAATTCGCGGATGCGTTTATCGTCGGTACTCATCGCAATGCTCCTGAACTGAACTCAAGTGTGGGTAGTTTGAATAAAGAGATTGACCGGGAAATCCCCCAGCGCGGCGCTGACCAGCAGCTCCCTGTGTTGTGTGACTGCGACGCCGGAAAAAAGTCCCTTCAGATTTTCGTCAGGGATGGTGAACGGCAATTTGACCCGGGTATCGCCCCACAGCGGCGCGTGAACATGTGGCTCGGCACCGTTTTCCAGCAGCTCGGCACAACGTATCGGCACAATCACGACGGCGCGTTTTCCCTCCCGTTCACGGACAAAAGCCAGCACTCGATGGGCCTCGCTGCCCACCACTTCCAGGGCCTGGTAAGTGCCACGCCGAAACAGCTCGGCATGCTCGGCACGCAAACCCAGGGTGCGCGCAATCAAGGCCTGCTTGATGCGCCCGTCACGCCAATTCAGCAACAAGTCCGACAGGTCCACCGCTTGCTGCAGTGCCTGCTGGCGGCTGGCGTAATCCACCGGGCGACGGTTGTCCGGATCGACCAGGCTGAAGTCCCAGAAATCGTTGCCCTGATACAGATCCGGCACGCCGGGTACGGTCATGCGCAGCAAGGTTTGCGCCAAACCGTTGAGTGCACCGGGCACGGCAATCGAACGGGCAGCCTTGGCCAGGGCCGTACGCAACAGCTCACCTTCGGGGCTGAGCAACAGGCGCTGGATGAAGTCCTCGCTCGCCTGCTCACAAGTGTCATTGGGCGCGCTCCAGCTGCTTTGCAGTTTGGCTTCGCGCAGGGCCTTGCGTTGCCATTGCTTCAGGCGTTTTGCGTAGTCTTCGAGCGCCAGCGGATTATCGAAACTCAATGGCAGAGGCCAACTGCCGAGGATCGTCTGGTACAGAATCAACTCATCGCCCGCCGACGGCATTTGATCGTCACTGCGCAGTGGCCGGGCGAGGGTGCGCCACAGACCGATCTGGTCGGCGTACCAGTCGCTGCGCTCGCTCATCACCGCCAGCCGCGCCCGTGAGTCTTCCCCGCGCTTGTGGTCGTGGGTGGCGCTGGCCAGCAGGTTGTCCGGGAAGGTGTCGAGGCGTTCGATGCAGGCTTGATGAAAGTCGGCAACCGGCGCACTGAACCGCTCGGTGTTGAACCCCACATCGTTGCGCGAGAGCAGGACCGCCGAGCGATAGAATGCGGTGTCCTCGACCGCTTTCGCCGCGGCCGGTGAAGTCAGTTGCTGGAAACGTACGCAGGCGTACTTGAGGCGTTTGCGCTGGCGACCGGCCGGGCGCCGCCGCCAGGGTTCACCGCCGAGCCAGCCGGCCAGGCAGTCGAGCACCGGCCAGTCTGCCTCGCCCAGGGTTTGCCGGGCACCGGCCATGGCCTGCCGGAAAAACACCTCGTCCTGGGCTGACCGGCCAAGGGGGCCGATGTAGGTGCGGTACACCGGGAAATGCACGATCAACGCCTGCAAGGCCCGGCGAATGGCCCCGAGGGTCAGGTCGCGGGTCATGAGATTGTCCCGGGCCACTTGCAGTAACGCCTGGGCGACGCTTTCGCAATCCCCGGCGAGGGAGCCATTGAGGATTTGCTGACGGGCCAGTTGTGCTTCCTGGGAGAAGTCGGCGGACCGCCCGCTGTGACGCTTCCAGCGCTCGGCCAGCGCCTGCGCACCCCTGGGGTCGGTTTGCAGCAGTGACAACTGGTTCATGAATTCGTAGCCAGTGGTGCCATCCACCGACCAGTCACGAGGCAGGCTTTCGCCTTCGCCGAGGATCTTTTCGACGTAGATGGGCAGGTGGCGTCCCGCGGACAGGTTGTCGAGCCGACGGCGCAGTTTTCGGCAGTAGCCTCGCGGGTCGGCAAGGCCGTCGATATGGTCGATGCGCAACCCGTCGATCAGCCCTTCAGCCACCAGTTGGAAAATCTTCGCGTGGGTGGCTTCGAACACGGCGGGACGCTCGACGCGCAGCCCACCGAGGTCATTGATATCAAAGAAGCGCCGCCAGTTGATGTCATCGGCGGCGGTGCGCCAACTGGCCAGGCGATAGCTCTGGCGCTCCAGCAGGTTGTGCAGGCGCTGGAAGCCTTCGCCGGTCACTGAATCGTAGTTTTTCAGGTGCTGGTCAATGGCTTGGGCAATGGCCGGATCGCCGACCAGGTCGCTTAGTTCTGCTTTCAGCGGTTGCGCCAGGTTGTGGGCATCGGTCTGGTAGCTCAGGGTGCTGAAGCGATCGGCCAGGGATTTGAGTCGTTCGCCCTGTTGTGTATCGAGCGGCGCATCGACCTTGAGCAGCTCGCCGTAATCCCAGGGGCAAATGGGAAAGCGGTGTTCGTAATACTCGACGTGAAAGCTTCCGTGCCAGGCATCGAAGCGCAGGGGCAGGGTGCCGTCCTGCAATGCGACGCCATAGTCGCTGCCCAGAAACGGCAGGAGCAACTGGCCCTCCATCAACGGGTCGGGCGAGTGCCACTGGATGTCGAAAAACTCGCCGTAGGGGCTCAGGCGCCCCCACTCCAGCAAATCCAGCCACCAGGGATTATCACTGCCGCCGACCGCCATGTGGTTGGAGACGATATCGAGGATCAACCCCATGTCGTGCCCGTGCAGGGCATCGACCAGACTGCGCAGCGCCGCCTCACCGCCCAGCTCCGGATTGACCCTTGTCGGGTCCACCACGTCATAGCCGTGCATCGACCCGGCGCGCGCGCGCAACAGTGGGGAGGCGTAGACATGGCTGATGCCGAGACGGGCGAAATACGGCACCAGTGGCACCGCATCTTCCAGCGTGAAGCCTTTATGAAATTGCAGGCGCAACGTGGCGCGCAGTGGTCGGCTTGGCACTTGAGTCATCGATCACGCTCGGCCGCCTGCAGTCGCGCACAGGCGAGCAGCTCCAGACGCCGCGCGGCATCCGCTCCATCGAGCAGGGCCTCACTGTATCCGGGCAAGCGCCGCGACCAGTTCGGGTGAGTATCGATGGTGCCCGGCAGGTTGGCCTGTTGTTCTACGCCAAGGGCATCTTCCAGTGGCAGCAGCACCAACGGCGAGCGGGTATGGCCGAGGAAGCGCACGCTGGCGTCGAGCACCTGGTCGGTTTCGTGGGATTCTTCGCGGAAGTTCTGCGGGTCCTGGCTCAACGCCCGGCGCAGACCCTCACGCTCGCGCTCGCGGTGCTGGCGCCATTCGATTTCAGTGCTGGCATCGATCATGCCGAGCCGGGCGTTCCAGTCGATATCGCGGCCATGCCACCAGCCGTTGAGGGTGGGCAGGTCATGGGTGCTGGTGATCGCCAGGGCGTTGTCCGGCCAGTCGAGGATCGGCTTGAAGTGCGTGTTGTCCTGTTCGAACAGCAACACCCGCATGCCGAGTATCGAACGGGCGATGAGTTTTTCCCGCAGGCCATCCTGCACGGTACCGAGGTCTTCACCGAGGACGATGGCCTGGTGACGATGGGATTCAAGGGTCAGCAGGCGCAGCAGATCGTCCACCGGGTAATACAGGTAGGCGCCGTCGGCCGGCGGCGAGCCGTTGGGGATCACCCACAAACGCTGCAAGCCCATGACGTGGTCGATGCGCAAGCCACCGGAGTGGGCGAAGTTGGCCCGCAGCATTTCGATGAAGGCACGGAAACCATTGCGCACCAGGCCTTCGGGGGAGAACGCGGAAATCCCCCAGCCCTGGCCACTGCGGTTGAGAATGTCCGGCGGCGCCCCGACGGTGAGGGCGGCGAGCAGTTCGTCCTGACGGCTCCAGGCCTGGCTGCCGCCGCCATCGGCACCGACCGCCAGATCGGCAATCAGGCCGATGCTCATGCCGCTGGCGCGGGCGGCTGTTTGCGCGCGCTCCAGGCAGCGCGTGATCAGCCACTGGCAGAAAGCGAAGAAGCCGATGCGCCCGGCATTTTCTTCGGCGAATGCCGCCAGTTCGGCGCTGCGCGGGTTGCGCCAGGGTTCGGGCCACTGCCGCCAGTCGAGGTGTTCACCGCGGGCGGCGCGCGCCTCCTGGATGGCTTCGAAGCGACAGTGGTTTTCCAGCGCTTCGCCCGCCGCGTGACGAAAACTGCTGAAGTCTTCGTGCAACGGGTGTTCACCCTGGACGAAGCCTTCATACAGGGCCTGCAACAACCGATGCTTGGCTTCGGCGGCGGCCGGCCAGTCAATCAGCGGACGTTCTTCCAGCGCCTTGAGTTCAATGGCCAGGCCGGTTGCATCGATGGCGGTACGCAGGGCGCGTTCGCCGAGAATGGTGCCGGGGGCGCAGTAAAGACTGTTGAGAAACAAACGGCTGGACGGCGAATACGGGCTATAGCGTTGGGTGTCACTGGAAAACATCGCATGCAACGGGCTGATCGCCAGCGCCTCGGCGCCACGCTCGCCGGCCACCCGGGCGAGGTCTTCCAGCGCCTGGGTGTCGCCAAACCCGCCATCGCCGAGGCGGCGCAACCCGTACAACTGCACGCTCAGGCCCCAGGCACGAGGAATGGGGTTATCCACGGCGTCGGCCACGCTGTAACAACGGGACGGGGCCACCGCCAGGGTGAAAGTTTGTCCATCGATGCTGACCTGTTGATAGCCGACCGGCACCAGCCCCGGCAGCACCGCATTGGCGTCCAGTTTCAGGTTGAGCCGCGAACCGTCTTCGAGGTGGATTTCGCAAGGGGTCTGGGGCTCGAAATAACGCGCCAGGTCCAGGCCCACCCCCACATCGGCGGTGATCAAGGGCGGCAAGTGATGGGTCTGTTGCGTCGTTTGCAATTCCAGCAGGCTGGCGTCGATTTCCTGAGCACTGCCGGCCGGGTGGCCAAGGCCGCTCAGCACGTTGCGCAACACTGAAGGCGCGACTTTTTGCGGGCGACCGTTGGCGTCGATCCAATCGACCGCGAGGCCGGCACGGCTGGCCAGGATTTCCAGTTGCGCATCACTCATGAACGCTCTCCATAGGGGGTAGCAAAGGGGCTGCGGCGGTGAGGCTGACGAGCGCGCAATACGGGGCAAGGGTGCCTTGGTCCAGAAGGCCGGCGCTCTCTGGCGGGTATTCGAACAACCGCGCGGCACCGGTTTGTGAAGTGTGGCCTACGGGCCTGTCGCTGAGGTTCAGGTCAATGCGCAGTTGGCTGCCATCGCCCAATCGCCAGGCTGCACTGACCGCGCCTTCGCCCAGCACGTCGGTGCCCAGTGCCTGGGTGCCCGGCAAGTGCGGGACGATGAGCCGGTGCCGGATCTGCAACAGTCGGCAGTACAGGTCGTGCATCTCGCTGTGGCCGATCGAGGGCAGGACAGGGCAGGACGCTGCAAATGTCTGCGGATCGTTCGGGTCCGGAATGTGTTCGCGTTGACGCGGGTCCGCAAACGCGCTGAACGCCGCGAACTCGTTGCGCCGGCCATCGCGTACCCGTTTTGCCAATTCACCGTGATGGCTGGTGAAAAACAGGAAGGGTTGTTCGACGGCAAACTCGTCACCCATGAACAGCAGTGGAATCATCGGCGACAGCAGCAGCAATACCGTGGCGGCCCGCAGCGCTTGCGGATGGGCGAGTTGATGCAGGCGCTCGCCGAAGGCCCGATTGCCGATCTGGTCATGGTTCTGCAAAAACAGGATGAAGGCGTTGGGCGGCAAATGCCCGCTGGGCTCACCGCGCGCCACACCATGGCGGTTGAGATGGCCCTGGAACACGAAACCCTGGCTCAGGCAGCGCGCCAGTTGTTCGGTGGGGCTTTGCGCGTAGTCGGCGTAATAGGCGTCGGTTTCGCCGGTCAGCAATACGTGCAGGGCGTTGTGGCCGTCATCATTCCATTGCGCGTCGTAACCCTGCTCGAGCAGGCTGGCCTGGTTGTGTTCGTTCTCGACCATCAGCCAGACATGCCGCGCCGGCCCCGTCTGCTGGCGCACCCGTCGCGCCAGTTCCTGAAGAAAATCCGGGTCTTCGATGGCGTGCACCGCGTCCAGGCGCAATCCGTCGAAACGGTATTCCAGCAGCCACATCAAGGCGTTTTCGATGAAGAAGTCCCGTACTTCGCGACGGCGCAAGTCGATGGCCGCGCCCCAGGGCGTGTGTCGGTCTTCGCGAAAGAAGCCACTGGCATAACGATGCAGGTAATTGCCGTCCGGGCCGAAGTGGTTGTAGACCACGTCGAGAATCACCGCCAGACCGTGGCCGTGGGCGGTGTCGATCAAGTGCTTGAGCTGCTCGGGTGAGCCGTATGAAGCCTGGGGCGCGTAGGGCAGGACGCCGTCATAGCCCCAATTGCGCTCACCGGGAAACTGCGCGATGGGCATCAGTTCGATCGCAGTGACACCCAGTTCGACCAGGCGTGCCAGATGCTGCTCGACGGCAGTGAAGCCGCCGAGCGCACCGACGTGCAACTCATAAATCACCGCTTCGTTCCACGGTCGTCCCAGCCAGGTACTGTGTTGCCACGCATAGGCCAACGGATCGACCACCACGCTGGGCTGGTCAATGCCGCCAGCCTGAGCGCGGGAGGCGGGGTCGGGCACTTGCAGTTCGCCGTCGATGCTGTAGCGGTAACGCGTGCCTGCCGGGCATCGGGTGTTGCTCACGAACCAGCCGTCGGCCTGGGGCAGCAACGGCAAGGACTGTCCATTTTCCAGTTCGACACTGACGTAGAACGCATCTGGCGCCCACAACGCAAATCGCGTGTGCTCTGCATCCAGCATGATTGCGCCGTGAGGCCAGGTCTCAAGGGTCCTTAACGGCATCTTGAAAGCCTCTTACTGTTTGTTCGATTTCCCCAACGCTTTCGCCACAAGCCGTTCATAGAGTTCGGCGTAGGGTTCGACCGCCTTGCACCAGTTGAACGGCGCGGCCATGGCCCGGCAGCGCATGGCGTGCAGCAGGTCGGGAAAGGCGAATACCTTGAATGCGCGACTCAGGGCTTCCTGATAGCTCTGCACCGTGGATTCATCGAACAGGAAACCGGTCACGCCGTTCTCGATGGTGTCGGCCAGGCCACCGGTATTGCGTGCCACCGGCAACGAGCCGAAGCGCTGGGCGTACATCTGGCTCAGGCCGCACGGCTCGTAACGCGACGGCATCAGCAGGAAGTCGCTGCCGGCGAACATGCGCCGGGCGTCGGTTTCGTTGAAGCCGATACGCACGCCGATCTGCCCGGGGAAACGCAGGGCCAGTTCGCGCATCGATTGTTCTTCTTCGGGCTCGCCACGGCCGATGATCGCGATCTGGCCACCGGATTTGACGATGTATTCGGAGACCGCCTCGGTGAGGTCCAGGCCTTTCTGATAAACCAGCCGCGAGACCACTGCAAACAGTGGGCCTTCGGAATGTTCCAGGCCAAACAGCTCGCGGACATGGGCGGCGTTCACGGCCTTGCCCTCCCAGTCGCCAATGCTGAACGGGCAGAACAGGTGCGGATCGGTCGCCGCATCCCAGCTTTCATCGATACCGTTGGGAATCCCGCTGAGCAGGCCTTGCTGGGTCTTGGCGGCGAGAAAACCGTCGAGACCGCAGCCGAAATCCGGGGTGGTGATTTCCTGGGCGTAGGTCGCGCTGACCGTGGTGATATGGCTCGAATAGGCCATGCCGGCCTTGAGGAACGACATCTTGCCGTAGAACTCCATGCCTTCCTGCTGCAGCGCGTGATGGGGGATGCCCAATTCGGGGCACGAACCCAGGCTGGTCACGCCCTGGTAGGCCAGGTTGTGGATGGTGAACAGGGTGGGCGTGCGCTGTCCACGCCAGTGCATATAAGCAGGGGCCAGACCGGCCGGCCAGTCATGGGCGTGCACCAGGTCCGGGCACCAGTGGATTTGCGCGAGGTTGGCGGCAATATCGGCCGCCGCCAGGCCCAGGCGGGCGAAACGGATATGGTTGTCCGGCCAGTCGCGGCCGTTGTTGGCGCCGTAGGGCGAACCTTCGCGCTCGTAGAGCTCGGGGCAGATCAGTACGTAAATGACCAAACCGTCGGGCATGTCCATGCGCCCGATCTTGCACGGTGGCAACGCGGCATGACCGCCAAGCTCACCGATGATATGGATGGGGTTCTCGCTGTGCAGCACCTGCGGGTAACCCGGGATCAACACCCGCACATCGTGCAGATGGGCCATGGCCCGCGGCAGCGCCGCGGAAACGTCGCCCAGGCCGCCGGTTTTCACCAGGTCGGCGATTTCCGAGGTGACGAACAAGACTTTTTTACGGTTCGGATTCCGGTTGGCTACCGGGGTCAGCGTCCGGGTGCCAGGAACGCTGACGGGTTGGGTGTTTGCGGCAGTTACGGCGTTCGACTCACCGACCTGATGAGCACGCTCTCCCTGTATTTCCATAGCCGTACCGGTCATATGAATCTCCCGTGTTGTTGATCTAATTCTTAGGTCTGGCAAACGGTGTTCCATGGCCAATTTCCGTGGCCGGGCGCAAACGCGCTACGCATCGGTGAGCAAGCGTTGCCCAATGCGCTGAAGCAGAATGGGTGAATGAGCAACTGCAAAGATTGCACCAGTCGCAACGCACCGTCTTTTCAGAGGACCGATCGGGATTGGAAAAAGTTTCGACTATTTTTCCACTTTGTGACCGGCCGGTTTCGTCTCGAGAAAATGAGTCTAGGCCAGAACTTAGAGCGGTGAAGGCCGGATGGCAAAATTGTTCGACAATCGGTTTGTAGCGGTACGGACGTGCCTGATCGAGGTGCAAATGCCCCGACGAAGTGCATGTTTTTTGGCGTTTTGGCCGCAAAAAGTCACAGGGCAGTCACATAAATGTGCGCCACGTTTTGGTGGTGGTGCACTGTTAAGGTGCAGCCTGGCAAGTCCCGCATTTGGCCGAACCACTGTCTTACTGCCCACCTTGGTGCCTTGTTATAGTTCGGGCCTCATTTTTGCCCGCAAAAGGATCACTGGCATGTCTCGGTACAGCGCGTTCAACGTCGAACTGGTCGATAAAATCGCCCATGTGCAGATCAACCGCCCGGAGAAGATCAACTCGATGAACGCTGCGTTCTGGAGCGAGATCGTCGAGATCTTCCAGTGGATCGACGACACCGATGAAGTGCGCGTGGTGGTCCTCAGCGGCGCAGGCAAGCATTTCTCCTCGGGTATCGACCTGATGATGCTGGCGGGCGTGGCCAACGAACTGGGCAAGGACGTCGGACGCAATGCGCGCCTGTTGCGGCGCAAGATCCTCACCCTGCAAGCGTCCTTCAATGCGGTCGATAGCTGCCGCAAACCGGTGCTTGCAGCGATTCAGGGTTACTGCCTGGGTGGCGCCATCGACCTGATTGCCGCGTGCGACATGCGTTATGCCGCCGAGGACGCACAGTTTTCGATCAAGGAAATCGACATCGGCATGGCCGCCGACGTCGGCACGTTGCAACGCTTGCCGCGGATCATCGGTGACGGCATGCTGCGTGAACTGGCTTACACTGGTCGCACCTTTGGCGCCGACGAAGCGCGGAGCATGGGCCTGGTCAATCGCGTCTACAACGACAACGCCAGCCTGCTCGACGGCGTCATGGGCATTGCCCGCGACATCGCCGGCAAGTCGCCGATTGCCGTCACCGGCACCAAAGAGATGATCAGCTACATGCGCGACCATCGCATCGATGACGGCCTCGAATACATCGCTACCTGGAACGCCGCCATGCTGCAATCCACCGATCTGCGCGTGGCCATGGCCGCCCATATGAGCAAACAGAAACCTGAATTTCTGGATTGACTAACCATGATTCCTCGCTGGACCACTGCAGTACTGGACACCGATCAACCCGGCGGCTGGGCTGTCGCGCGCAGCCCCGAAGGCTTTCTGTTCGATGACAATGGCGCACTGTTTGCGCGCGAATGGCTCAAGCGCCAGGATCTGCCGATTCTCGCCGAGCATGGCATCGGTCATCTCGATGGCGAGCCGGTCTATCTGCTGGAGTTGCGCAGTCACACCGAGGTGCCGGGCTGCAACTGGAAAGGCCTGCGGGCGTTCATGCTGGAGGGCGATCACACGCTCTACAAGGTGCTTGGTTACGCCGCGCAGATCGGCACCTGGGCCCGTGAACATCGCTTTTGCGGTAACTGCGGCCAGGCCATGACTCAGGTGCCGCGCGAACGGGCAATGTATTGCCAGCCGTGCGATCTGCGCAGCTATCCACGGATTTCGCCGAGCATGATCGTGCTGGTGACCCGCGGCGACGAGATTCTGCTGGGGCGTTCGCCGCGCTTTGTGCCGGGGGTCTACAGCACCCTGGCCGGGTTTGCCGAGCCGGGCGAATCGGCCGAGGACTGCCTGATTCGCGAGGTTCGCGAAGAGGTGAGCATCGAGGTCAGGAACATCCAGTACATGGGCAGCCAGTGCTGGCCGTTCCCGCACTCGATGATGCTCGGCTTTCATGCCGAATACGCCGGCGGCGAGATCGTCTGTCAGGAAGACGAGATCGAGGACGCCCAGTGGTTCAACGTGCACGAGCTGCCGCCGTTGCCGGCGTCACGCTCGATTGCCCGTTACCTGATCGACCTCTATGTGGCGCGGCGTTTAGGCCACGCTGAACCAGTGCTGCCAGGCTAGGCGCACGGTCAGGCCCAGCACCACGGTGATGAACACCGGGCGAATGAATTTCGCACCGCCGCTGATGGCGGTGCGGGCTCCGAAGAACGCGCCGACCATCAACGACGAGCCCATGCACAGGCCGATGATCCAGTCCACCTGACCGGAAAAGATGAAGATCGACAGCGCTGCCGCGTTACTGACGAAGTTCATGCTGCGCGCCACGCCGCTGGCCTTCACCAGGTCGATGGGGTAGAGCAGCAGGCTGCTCACGGTCCAGAACGCACCCGTGCCGGGCCCGGCCACGCCGTCATAGAAGCCGAGGCTGAAGCCCTGGGTCGACTGCCACTTTTTCTTGATCGGTGCATCGCTGTCCGTTGGCGCTTTCGGCGTGCCGCCAAACAAAAGATAAACGCCACAGGCGAAGACGATCACCGGCAGCATTTTGTTCAGCCACTCCGCGGGCAGGTAATGCGCGACCACGGCACCGGTCAGCGCGCCGACCAGGGTGCCGACGATGGCGTGCATCCATTGCGCGGGATGGAACAGCTTGCGGCGGTAGAAGGTGAAACTGGCAACCGCCGAACCGAAGGTCGAGCTGAGCTTGTTGGTGCCCAGTACCAGATGCGGCGGCAGGCCGGCCGTGAGCAGGGCGGGGGTGGTCAACAACCCACCGCCACCGGCGATGGCATCGATGAAACCGGCAACAAAAGCGACAAGGGCCAGGATGGCCAGGGTAGAGAGGTCAACGCTGAGTTCGAAAGGCATGGGATCGGCTTATTCGGCGGGTGCAGAAAGAGGCTGCGGGGAAGGGCAGCATCTTAACCACCTGCGCAACACAAAACCAATGTAGG